>JBJTRF010000291.1:0-4480 GCA_046076025.1 Ilumatobacteraceae bacterium | reverse complement strand
GCTGCTTGCGGTCGAACAGCAGTTCCTCGTGCCGGGTGCTGGACGCATCGACGTCGATCGCAGGGTAGATCCGGCGCTCGGAGAGCCGGCGGTCGAGCCGCAGTTCCATGTTGCCGGTGCCCTTGAACTCCTCGAAGATGGCCTCGTCCATCCGGCTGTTCGTCTCGACGAGTGCGGTGGCGAGGATCGTCAGCGAGCCGCCCTCCTCGATGTTGCGAGCCGAGCCGAAGAACTTCTTCGGGGGGTAGAGCGCGCCGGCGTCGATGCCGCCGGAGAGGATGCGCCCGCTCGCCGGGGCGGCGAGGTTGTAGGCCCGGCTGAGGCGGGTGATGCCGTCGAGGATCACCACGACGTCCTCACCCTGCTCGACGAGGCGCTTCGCCTTCTCGATGGCCAGCTCGGCCACATGGGTGTGCTCGTCGCTCGGGCGGTCGAACGTGCTGGCGATCACCTCGCCGCGCACCGTGCGCCGCATGTCGGTGACCTCCTCGGGCCGCTCGTCGATGAGCAGCACGATCAGCCGCACCTCAGGATGGTTCTTCTCGATCGACGTGGCGATCGTCTTCATGATCGTCGTCTTGCCGGCCTTCGGCGGCGACACGATGATGCCGCGCTGGCCCTTGCCGATCGGCGACACGAGGTCGATGATGCGCGCCGTCATGTTGGTCGGGTCGCTCGAGTCCTCGAGGCGGAGGCGCTCGTCGGGGAACAGCGCCGTGAGGTCCTCGAATCGCGGTCGGTTGCGCGCCTTCTCGGGGTCGGCGCCGTTCACCGTGAAGATCTCGAGCATCGCCGGGTTCTTCTCGTTGCGGCCTGCCGGCCGGCTGAGGCCGGTGACGTGGTCGCCCTTGCGCAGGCCGTACTGGCGGGTGAGCTTCACCGGCACGTAGGCATCGTCGCGACTCGGCAGGTAGCCGTTGACGCGCAGGAACCCGTATCCCTCGTCGCGCAGGTCGAGGTAGCCCGACACCTTCACCGGCTCGCTGCTGGTGGGGGCGCCGCTGTCGTCGCGCTCGCGGTCGGGACCCTGTCGGCCGTCGCGGTCGGAGCCCTGTCGGCCATCGCGGTCGTAGCCGCCCTGGCGCTCGTGGCTGCCCTGCCCGCTGCGGTTCTTGTTGCGCCGGCGGCGGCGCTTGCGGCGGCTGTCGGTGCCGCCCGAGTCGGTGCCGTCGTCGGCGCCATCGGCATCGTCGTCATCGTCGCCGTCGGCCCCTGCGTCGGCATCGGCCGAGCCGCCGGAGCGCATCAGCGCGACCTCCCAGTCGGCGAGCGGCTCGCCGTCGGGACCGAGCACCACCTCGGGCTCGGGGGCCTTCGGCGCAGCGACCCGCGACGGGGCGCTGCCGTTGCCGGCCTCGCTGCCGTCGCCGTCGGCGTGCCCGTTCGACTCGGAGGCGCCACCGCGCGACCCGCGACGGCCGCTCGGCGCCGGTGCCTCTGCGGCGGGCGCAGCCCCCGCCGGGCCGGAGCCGGCAGTCTCGAGGATCTTGTCGATGAGCGTCGCCTTCGAGGCCCGGGCATTCGTCTTGATGCCGAGTGCCTGCGCGATGGCGAGCAGCTGATCCTTGTCCTTGCTGTCGAGCACTGACTGCTCGAGGGCTTCTGCGGCCACTGGCCACCTGCTTTCTGCGTGAGGCGGGAGCGCGGACGGGGCGGTGACCATCGGTGATCACACGGGCGACCGGCGGCGAGACCGCCTGGGAATCATGTTCCCGGCCACGGCCTGTGCCAGGAGCGGCACTTCACGGCGGGGATCGTCCGGCAATCCGGACCTCTGCACCATATCAGCCGTTCGGCCTGCCGCAACGCCGGCACGACCATCTTCTGCACCTCGACGGCACGCGGTGCCGCCGAGTTGCACGGGGCGAGGCGAGTCTGCGTCAGTGGGCGAAGGCCGACGACACGAACTGCTCGACGGCAGCGAGGTCGTTGGGCAGCGAGGCGAACCGCTCGGGCCGGTCGAAGAGGTCGGCAAGATGCGGCGGCAGGCCGGGCCGGCAGCCGGTGGCACGCTCGACGGCATCCGGGAACTTGGCGGGGTGGGCCGTGGCGAGCGTGACGGCGGTGCCGCCGAGGCGGCCGGACGCCCGCAGTTGCTCGACCGCGCCGACGCCGACGGCCGTGTGCGGGTCGAGCAGCATGCCGGTCGCACCGTGCACGCGTCGCATCACCTCGAGGGTGGCCGCGTCGTCGAGCCGCGCCGATTCGAAGGTTCCCTCGACGTACTCGGCGCGCTGCGCAGCCGTCACACCGAGGCTGCCGGTCTCGCGGAACCGCTGCAACTGACGCGCGGTGGCAGTTCCGTCGCGGCCGTTCATCTCGAACAGCAGCCGCTCGAAGTTGCTCGACACCTGGATGTCCATGCTCGGGCTCAGCGACGGCACCACGGGCACCGTCGACATCTCGCCGCCGGCGAAGAACCGGTGGAGGATGTCGTTGGCGTTGGTGGCGACCACGAGCGAGTCGATCGGCGCACCCGCCCGCTTCGCGATCCATCCGGCGAACACGTTGCCGAAGTTGCCGCTCGGCACGCAGACATCGACCGGCCCGGCCAGTACGTCGGCCGCCACCGCGTAGTAGACGACCTGCGCCATCACGCGCGCCCAGTTGATGCTGTTGACGGCACTGAGTCCCATGCGCTCGCGGAACTCGACGTGGTTGAACATCGCCTTCACGAGGTCCTGGCAGTCGTCGAAGGTGCCGTCGACGGCCACGACGCGCACGTTCGGCTCGTCGACGGTGGTCATCTGGCGGCGCTGCACGTCGCTCGTGCGGCCGGCGGGATACAGGATCACGATGTCGACGTGGGCGCAGCCCCTCACGCCGTCGATCGCAGCCGACCCTGTGTCGCCGCTCGTGGCACCGACGATGGTGACCCGCTGGCCACGCGCCCTGAGCACCTCGTCGAGCAACCGTCCCAGCAACTGCAGCGCCACGTCCTTAAACGCCAGGGTCGGCCCGTGGAAGAGCTCCTGCACGAAGTGGTCGTGCTCGAGCTGCACCAGCGGCACGACGGCAGGATGGGCGAACGTGCCATAGGCCTCGCTGCACAGCCGTGCGACGGTGTCGGTCGGCAGCTCGTCGCCGACGAACGACTGGATGATCTGCGCCGCCCGCGCCGCGTAGTCGTCGCCCAGACGCCGCGCCGGAAGAGCCGGCCAGTGCTCGGGCACGTAGAGCCCGCCGTCGACGGCGAGCCCGGCAAGCATCGCGTCGGTGAACCCGAGCTCGGGCGCTGCGCCCCGCGTCGAGACGTACCGCATCACTGCCCGTCAGCTCCCGATCACGCGCAGCAGGCCGCCGACGCTGCGGACGACGTCGAGGCCGCGGAGCTCGGTGACCGTTGCCTGCACGTCGGCCTCGCGTGCCTCGTGGGTGATGAACACCAGTCGTGCGTCGGGGCCGATGCCCTCCTGCTCGGCAGCGCGGATGCTCACGCCATGCCGGGCGAAGACGCCGGTGACGGCATGCAGCACGCCGGGCCGGTCGGCCACCTCGAGGCTGAGCAGGTACTGCGCCGAGGTCTCGTCGATGGGGCGGATGGCGGCACGGCCGAAGGCCCCGAGCGAGCCGAACGTACCGCTGGCCAGGTTGGACGCTGCGTCGATCACGTCGCCGAGCACGGCGCTCGCCGTGGGCGCGCCGCCCGCGCCGCGCCCGTAGAACATCAGCGAGCCGACCGCAGACCCCTCGACGAACACCGCGTTGAAGCTCTCGCGCACGCTGGCAAGCGGATGGTGCTTGGGCACCATCGTCGGGTGCACGCGCACTGCGATGTCGCCGGTGACGGGGTCGGCCTCGGCGATGCCCAGCAGCTTCACCACGTAGCCCAGCCGGTCGGCCATGGCGATGTCATGCGCGCCGATGCGGCTGATGCCCTCGTGGTAGATGTCGCCGGCCACCACTCGCGCGCCGAACGCCACCGTGGCGATGATGGCAGCACTGGCCCCCGCATCGAAGCCCTCGACGTCGGCCGTGGGATCGCGCTCGGCGAACCCCAGTCGCTGTGCCTCCGACAGCGCCGCCGCGTAGTCGGCGCCCTCCTCGGTCATCTTGGTGAGGATGAAGTTGGTGGTGCCGTTGATGATGCCCATCACCCGCCGCACCGGCTCGCCGCGCAGGCTCTCGCGAAGGGCACGGATGACCGGGATGCCGCCGGCGACGGCCGCCTCGAACAGCAGGTCGACACCCGACTCGTCGGCGATCGCGAACAGTTCGGCGCCGACGTTGGCCAGCAGCTCCTTGTTCGCCGTGACGACGGGCTTGCCGTTGCGGAGCGCCGCGGCGATGAGTTCGCGCGCCGGCTCGATGCCGCCGATGACCTCAACGACGAGGTCGATGGAGGGGTCGCTGACCACGTCGAGTGCGTCGCGCGTGAGCACGCCGTCGGCGAGCGAGACGTCGCGCTGCACGCTGAGATTCCGCACGGCGACGCGGACCACCTCGAGGCGCAGCCCGGTGCGGGCGGCGATGGCATCGG
>JBJTRF010000290.1:0-19443 GCA_046076025.1 Ilumatobacteraceae bacterium | reverse complement strand
TAGCCCTGCTCGACGTGCCAGCCGACGGCGGCGACCGTCTCGGCAACGGGGTTCATCCCAAGGCTCGCGCCAACGGCAATCTCGGTGCGCTCGCCGCCGAGGAGGCTGCGCAGCGGCACGCCCTGCTGCCGCGCGAAGCAGTCCCACACCGCGAGCTCGAGCGCAGTCTTGGCCATCGGATTGCCACGCCACTGGGCCCACCTCGCCGTCAGTTCACCCGGATGCTCGCAGCCGCCGGCGAGCAGTTCGGGCGCCAGCGCATCGCGCAGCAGGTGATGGGCGCCCGCAATGGTCTCTTCGCGGTACATCGGCATCGGGTCGAAGACACCCTCGCCGTAGCCCTCCACGCCCTCCGACCGCACGGTGACGATGGTGGCGTGCTTCTCGACGTCGGCGCCGAACGACGTCCGGAACGGCGACCGGTACGGCAGGCGGACAAGCCGGATCTCGACCTCATCGATGCGCATATGACCTCTCTACCACGTGTCGACGTTGCTTCGCTTCTTCCCCGCCCGAGCGGCAGGGGGCGGAGCCGCAGCGAGCACCGCCGCGATCCAGCGCCTGCTGTCGGCCGGGTCGATCACGTCGTCGATCTCGAAGTGCGACGCCACGTTGACTGCCTTGCCGATCTCGTACATGTGGTCGACCATCCGCTGGAACAGCGCCTCACGCTCCGCCTCGTCGGCAATGGCCTCGAGTTCTCGCCGGTAGCCGAGCCGCACCGCTCCCTCGAGGCCCATCCCCCCGAACTCCCCTGTCGGCCAGGCAACGCAGGCGAGCGGCGCCTTCGTGCTGCCGCCCATCATCGCCTGTGCGCCCAGCCCGTAGCTCTTGCGCAGCACGATGCTGACCAATGGCACGGAGACATTGGCACCGGTGACGAACAGCCTGCTGCAGTGCCGCACCAGCGCCGTCCGCTCAACATCGGGTCCGACCATCATCCCTGGCGTGTCGACCAGCGTGACGATTGGCATGTCGAAGGCGTCGCAGAGCTGCATGAACCGCGCCGCCTTGTCGGATCCGTCGCTGTCGATGGCCCCGCCGAGGTGCACCGGATTGTTCGCAATCATGCCGACCGACCGGCCCTCGACTCGGGCAAGGACGGTGACGATGCCGCGGCCGAACCCGCTGCGCAGTTCGAGCACGCTGTCCTCGTCGAACATGGCCTGCACCACGGCACGCACGTCGTACGCCCGCTTGCGGTCGAGCGGCACGGCGTCGCGCAGTGCCGATTGGTCGACGCACGTCCACGGCACGGGTGCCGCAGCGAAGTAGCCGAGGTACTGCCTCGCCGCGCCGACTGCCGATGCGTCGTCGGCGCAGAGGATGTCGACGACGCCATTCGCGAACTGGTCGTCGACCGGGCCGATCTCACCGGGTCGGTGCACGCCGAGACCGCCGCCCTCGATCATCGCCGGTCCGCCCATGCCGATGTTGCTTCCCGTCGTGGCGATGACGGCGTCGCAGCAGCCGAGCAGGGCTGCATTGCCAGCGAAGCAGTAGCCGGAGGCGATGCCGACGAGCGGCACCAGCCCCGACAGCTCGGCGAACAGGCCGAACGCCGCGCAGTCGAGCCCGCTGGGGCCGAGCAGGTCGGTGTCGCCAGGCCTCCCGCCGCCTCCCTCGGCGAACAGCACCACCGGCAGTCGCAACTCGGCAGCCAGCTCGAAGAGCCGGTCCTTCTTCCGGTGGTTCTGCCCGCCCTGGGTGCCGGCCAGCACGGTGTAGTCGTAGCTGACGGCCACGACGGGCCGTCCGGCAACCGTGCCAATGCCGCCCACCAGGCCGTCGGCCGGGGTGGCGGCGATCAACTCATCCAGTGGGCGGCGCCGGCGCTGTGCGGCCAGCACGAGCGGCCCGTATTCGACGAACGAGCCGTCGTCGAGGAGGTCGGCGATGTTCTCGCGTGCGGTCCGCCTGCCGCGCTGGTGCCGGCGGGCCACTGCATCAGGACGGGCGTCGTCGAGGCCCACGTCGTGGCGGCGGCGCACCTCGAGCAGGTCGGCGCGCGCCGACGACGTCGGCGGGTCGGCAACGGCACCCGGTGACGCTGTGCCGACGGTTGCGCCTGCTGCCGGCGATCGGCCCGACGCCTCGACCACCAATGCCTCGACCACCACCACGACGTCACCCGCCCCAACGGCAGTGCCCGGCGCGACTGCCACCGCCACCACGGTGCACTCGCACGGGGCGACCACCGGGTGGTGCATCTTCATCGACTCGACGAGCGCCAACACCTCGCCCTCCGCGACGCTGGCGCCGATGGCCACCTCGACCGACACCACTGTCCCCTGCAGCGGCGAGCAGACCTCGGTTCTCGACGGCACGACCACGACCGTAGCGGAGCGCGGCCGGCGCGATCCGAGGGCGACTCGCACCCCTTGCCGAGGATGCGCCAACATTGGCCGATGGATCCGACGGCAGCAGCCCACCTCGCTCCTGGGCAGGTACTGGTGCCATGCCCCGAGCCGCTCTCGTCGAGCATCGATTTCTTCACCTCGCTCGGCTTCGGTGTCCGCGTCATCTCGCCGGCCGACCATCCAAAGCGGGCTATCCTCAGCGGGCACGGCATGTCGATCGCGCTCGAGGTCGGGGCGGCCGTACCGAGTCCACTGCTGCGCCTGCGGGCCGGCGCCGATGGTCCGACCACCGCCGTCTCACCGGGCGGCACCGTCGTCGAGTTCATCGCAGCACCCGACTCGGCGCACCTCCCGCCGCTCGTCGAGGGGTTCACGCTCAGCCGAGCCACCGACTCGCCACCGCCCGGCGAGGGTCGGGCAGGCATGCAATACCGCGACCTCATCGAGGGACGACTCGGCGGCCGGTTCATCGCGTCGCACATCCTCATCCCCGATGGCGGCCCCGTGCCCGACTACGTGCACTTCCACGACGTGCGGTTCCAGATGATCTTCTGCCACCGCGGCTGGGTGACCGTCCTCTATGAGGACCAGGGCGACCTCATCACGATGCGAGAGGGCGACTGCGTACTGCAGCCGTCGACCATCCGGCACCGAGTCGTCGAGGCGTCGCCGGGGATGCAGGTCGTCGAGATCGGATGCCCCGCCGAGCACGACACCTACGGCGATCCCGGCACCGCGCTGCCCACCGGTCGCTTGCTGCCCGATCGGCCGTTCGGGCCTGTCGGACACCGCTTCGTCTTCCACGAGGCAGCGCGCGCCACGTGGACACCCTGGCATGCCGACGCCCGGTTCGAGCAGCGCGACACGGGTATCGGCGAGGCGACCGACGGCCTCGCCGGCGTGCGCATTGTGCGACCACTCGACGCTGCGCAGCCTCACGCCACGGACAACGTTGCACGTGACGGCGACGGACTGCCGATGGTGCGTCACGGGGGCGAGTTCGCCTTCGCGTTCATCCTGCGCGGCGGAATCGGCCTCGAGGTCGACGGGGCCGCCTACCGACTCGGCGAGGGTGATGCGGTCACCATCCCGTCGGCCACCCCGCTTCGCTGGTCGGCACCGAGCGACGACCTCGAACTCCTCGACGTCACGCTGCCCGGACTGCTGCCGCTGTCGTAGTGCCCGGCGGCCAGGCCGCGGTCAGCGCCGTAGCTCGGCGAGCACGTCCGCTAGCCACTCGATGCTCTCCTGGTCGATGGGATCGACCACCAGTTGCAGGTGTGAGATACCCGGGATCGCCAGGTCCCGCAGCTGGTCGGCGATCTCCGAGGCCGAGCCGCGCAGCGGCGGTGCCGACATCTCAGGGTCGCCCATCGTTCGGCCGACACCGCGCGGCGTCTGCACGAACACACAGGCCGTGCCCGCAACGTCGTCGGGCGACCGACCGGCGAGGCGCAGATGCCCGTGCACCGAGTCGACGACACGTGCGAGCCCGCGCGGCTGGTTGCCGTACTGGCTGAACCACACGTTCCACATCTGCACGTGCGGCAGCGTGATGCCCAGCATGCGCGGTCCGATCGAGCCCACCATCAGCGGCGGTCCGCCGAGTCGGGCGGGCGGAGGATCGATGACGCAGTGGTCGAGCGCGTAGTAGCGTCCTCGATGGTCGACCGCCTCGCCAGCCAGCAGGCGGCGAACCACGTGAAATGCCTCCTCGAAGCGGTCGACACGGTGGTCGAACGGCAGCCCGAAAGCCCGGTACTCGCGCTCGTTCCAGCCGGCACCGACGCCCACGATCAGTCGACCGCCGGAGATGGCGTCCACCGTCGCCGCCATCTTGGCGAGCATCGCGGGATCGTGGAAGCCGAGCGACGCCACGAGAGGGCCGAGCAGGATCGAGTCGGTCGACGCCGCAATCGCTGCCAGCGAGGTCCACACCTCCCACGGCCCGCGGGCCGAGCCGTCGGGGAGGTCGTAGAGCAGGTGGTCGCCCAGCCAGAGGCTGTCGAAGCCCACGGCCTCTGCGGTTCGGGCCATCGCGATCAGCTCGGGCCACTGCACGCGCCGCTCGACTTCGGGAAGCTGCACGCCGATCGACAGTGAGTGCGTCATGATCCGATACTACGAGCAGGGCCGACGTGCGACGACGGGGCATCCGACGCAGCGGTTGCTGGCTTCTGCCCGCCGGTACTGTGTCGCCGTGAGCCACCGCCGCGACATCGAGGGTCTCCGCGCACTCGCCGTCGTCGCCGTGCTGCTGTTCCACTTCGGTGTACCCGGCACCTCAGGGGGGTTCGTCGGCGTCGATGTCTTTTTCGTCATCTCCGGCTTCCTCATCACCTCGCTCCTCATTGCCGAACGCGAGCGCAGCGGCACCGTCTCGATCCTCCGGTTCTACGCGCGCCGAGCCAGGCGGCTGCTGCCCATCTCTACGGTGGTGCTCGCGACGACGGCGGTCGCAGCCTCGCGGCTGCTCAACCCCACTCGACTCGGCGATCTCGTGGCCGAACTGCGGGCCTCGGCCCTCTTCGGCGCCAACCTGCTGTTCGCCCATCGCGGCACCGACTATCTGACAGCGTCGCTCGAGCCCTCGCCCGTGCTCCACTTCTGGTCGCTCGCAGTAGAGGAGCAGTTCTACCTCGTGTGGCCAGCGCTGATCGCCGCCATCACCGTGACGGCGTCACGGTCGCAGGTGCGGCACCGAACCGCAGCGGCAATGTGCCTGCTGGTCGCCGCGTCGTACTGCATGAGCGGATTCCTCACCGCCGGCAATCCACCCTGGTCGTACTACGGACTGCACACGCGTGCGTGGGAGCTCGGCCTCGGGGCGCTGCTCGCGGCGATGGCACCTGCGGCGTCGCGCCTGCCGGCGGCGATCCGCGCGAGCGCAGGATGGGCAGGACTTGCCGCCGTGATCGGCAGTGTCGTGTTCCTCGGATCGGCTGCCGAATTCCCGGGCTGGATCGCGATGGTCCCCGTGTCGGCAACAGTGCTGGTGCTGGCGTCCGGGGAGGGCGACGGCGATGCCCCATGGGGCCCCGCCTGGCTGCTGCGGCGGCAGCCGCTGCAATACCTCGGCAGTCGTTCCTACTCGCTCTACCTCTGGCACTGGCCGGCGCTGGTGCTCGCCGAGGCCCACCGTGGCGCTCCCCTGCCGGCGTCGTGGCGGATCGTGCTGCTGGCCGGCACCGTGCTCGCCGCCGAGGCGGGATACCGCATCGTCGAGCACCCCATACGGTCGAGTGGGTGGCTGTCGTCGCGGCCGGCGTGGTCGGTGGCGATGGGCGGGGTCCTCGTCGCTGCCGCATTCGGCTCGACCACGGTCGCCACGGCCGACGCAACCGACCTGCGCACCGGCCTCGTCGCCGAGGCACCGTCGATCGCCACGTCGACTACCCAACGTCCCGCCACGACGCCAGGCCCCGCTCCCTCATCGTCGGCTGCCGTCCCCACCACCGAGGCAGCGCCGCCTCCGACACTGACGATGGCCGGGCAGGCCGCACCGCAGGCAGTCGTCGATGCCCTGGCACCCGCCCCGCTGCCCGACAATGTGCGGCCCCCTGTCCTCAACGCCAAGAACGACGTGCCGTCGATCTACGACGACGGCTGCCACCAATACCTCTCGCCGCGCGTGACGGGCGACTGCGCCTTCGGCGATGCAGACGGCATCGTCACTGTGGCGCTGTGGGGCGACTCGCATGCCGCCCAGTGGTTCACTCCGCTCGAGCGAATCGCGATCGAACGGGGATGGCGGCTGCTCTCGCTCACGCAGGGCGGATGTCCGTTCCTCGACGTGCCCGTGTACAACTTCGGCGCCGCCGCCGAGTTCCCGCACTGCCAGCCGTGGCGCGACGACGTTCGCCGCTTCATGCGCGACGAGGGTGTCGACATCGTGCTGGTGTCGCAGTATCACCGCCTCGCCGAGGCCGACAGCCGCGATCCGATCGGCCTCGACCGCTGGCAGCAGTTCCTGCCAACCCTCCTCGACAGCCTTCGTGCCGACGGCATCGAGCCGATCGTCATCGGCGACACGCCACGCCCGGATCGCTCGGCACCAGCCTGCGCCGCCGAGAACCGCAGCGACCTCAGCCGCTGTGCCATCAGGCTCGACGACACGCGCGTGAATGCCATTGACGAGTGGGTGCGAAGCGCCACCGCTGCGAGATCAGTCGGCTACATCGAGCCGGCTGCATGGGTATGCAGCAACGGCGTCTGCCCGATCGTGGTCGGTGACATCCTCGCCTACCGCGACGAGAGCCACATTTCGAACGAGTTCGCGTCCTGGCTGCAGCCGCTGCTCGACGCCGTGGTCGGCACCTGGGTGGATGCCTTCGCTGCGTACCAGCGCAGCGCCTGAGCCTGCTGCGCCAGCGTCAGCTGGCCGGGAAGAAGTCGCCCACCATCCGCCTGGTGCGCTCGAGCGACTCGGAGTAGGTCGCGCGCTGACCCGCTGACAGGTCGGACCGCGCGAGTTGCGTGAGCACGTCGCGGATGACGAAGCCGTCGCGCCGATCGACCCACGTTGGATACGCGACCGGCTGTGCCACCGTCACGTCGCCGTCTGCGGCAACCTCGACGACCACCGTGACGATGACGCCGTCCTGCGAGCTCGGCGGGAAGAAGTCGCGGGTCGGGTGGTTGCTGAGGACATTTCCCATGCCGAACACGGTCCAGACGCCGTTCACCTGCTCGATCGGCTGCACGACGTGGGTGTGGTGGCCGACGATCAGGTCTACGGCGCCCGACGCAGTGATCGCCTCGGCCTGCCGCCGCTGGGTGGTGGTGATCGAGGCGACGGTCTCGGCCCCCCAGTGCATGCTCACGACCACGACCTCGGCGCCGCGCGCTCGCGCCAGCGTCGCGTCGGCGATGATCCGATCGGTGTCGATCTCGACGGATCGCCACGGCTCGTCGGAAGGGAGGCTGAGCCCGTTGAAGCTCCACGTGTACGAGAGGTGGCAGAGCCGAATCCCGTTCACCTCGAAGATCCGCGGCTCGATCTCCTCCGGCGTGCGCGCCATGCCCGCCTGGCCCATGCCCTGGGCGTCGAACTCGGCGAGGGTTGCGTCGATTCCCTCGGTGCCCTGGTCGAGCGTGTGGTTGCTCGCCGTCGAGCAGCGGTCGTAGCCCCCGGACTTGATGCCAGCCACCAGTTCGCGCGGGGCGCCGTAGAGGGGGAAGGTCGACGGCTCCTCGCCTGGCGGGGCAATTGGCACCTCGAGGTGGCAGATGCCCAGGTCGGCCGCAGACACGAGCGGCGCCGTCTCGGCGAACATCGGCGAGAAGTCGTACCCGTCGCCGCCGGCGGTCTCCTGCGCCTGTTCCCAGAGCGCCGTGTGGATGAGGACGTCGCCGGAGAACGCCATCGACACCGTGCGCACCGGCGGCACGGTCGTCGACGTCGAGGTGGACGACGTCGAAGAGGTCGAGGTGGACGCCGGCGCCGTCGGCGGCACGTCGGCGACGCGGGCAGTGGGCGGCACGGTTGGCGCCCCCGCACTGCCCTGCGAGCACGAGGCCACCACCACCAGCGCGAGCAATGCCACGTAGCGACACCAGTGACGCGTGCGGAACCTTCGCGAGATACACCCCACCGACTGCGCCATCTCCAGATGCTACGCGACTCGGCACGGCCCGACGGCAGCGTGCCTCGCCGATGCACTCGCCACCGAATAGCGTGGCGACCGATGCAGACCGCCCGCATTCATCGCCGCGCCCTGGTGGCAGCAGTTGCCGCTGCGCTACTGGCGGCGAGTCCAGTGGTCGCAGAGTACGGATTCGACGTCGGAAGCGACAGCATCGGCGATGCGCCGGCCGCAGCATCCAACCTTGCGGCGCGCGGCGATCGGGTGCAGACAGCGACGACCGCCCCGCCACCGGCAATCTGCCTCGAGCGCCGGGCGTTCGTGATCGGCGACTCGCTCACGGTCGGCGCGCTCGAGTTCGGCGGACTCGACGACGTCCTCGCCGCAGCCGGGTACACGGCGCGCATCGACGCTCGGCAGTCGCGCTTTGCCGACGGCGGCGCCAATCGCCTCGCTATCGAGGCGGCCGAGGGACGACTCGAGCCGCTCGTGGTGATCGGACTCGGCACCAACGATGCAGCAGCGGGCTTCACCACGGCGTGGTTCGGCGACAACATCGACAGGGCCATGGCCGCCATCGGACGCTCGCGCACGGTGCTGTGGATCAACCTCCAGATCGGCGATCTCACCCGGCAGGCGCGGTTCAACGACGTGCTCACCTTCAAGAGCGCCCAGTACCCGAACCTGCTGGTGCTCGACTGGGCATCACAGCCGACTCGCCAGTACTTGGAGCGCGACGGCATCCACCTCGAGCCAGAGGGCTACCGCCTGCGCACTGCCTACATGCGCGACCGCATGGACTGGGCCACCTGCCGCAGGCTGCCCTACTGACCCGTCAAGCAGGCGGACTCGCGCCGCATGCTGCCGAATCGGTCGGCGCGCGATTCGTCAGGCGACCTGCACCACCAGCACCGTCGCCGGACACGCAGCCAGCCGAGTAGTGATGGCGGTGCGCTCGGCAGGGTCGACCGACATCCCCCATCGCACCTTCACCGCCACCCAGTCGAAGAGGTACTGGCAGTGCGATGCCGTCCTCGGCGGCATCCATTGCGCCGGATCCATGTCGCCCTTCGCGGCGTTCACGTTGTCGGTCACCGCGATGAGGCTCCGGGCGTCGTCGAGGTCGTTGGCGAAGGCCCGGCGGCGCGTCGAGGACCAGTTCCAGGCGCCCGAATCCCAGGCCTCCTTCAGGGCGACGACATGGTCGATGTCGACATCGGCAGGCAGGTACTCGGTGATGCCGTCGTACGCCGAGAACCATGTCGTGTTCGAGATCGTGCACGGCGCCACGACCACGGGCACGGTGAGCGACTCGGCGATCAGCACCTCGTAGCGGGTGTTGCAACCGTCACCGTCGGCATCGACCCAGTGCGTGAAGAGCGTCCGCGAGTAACCCGTGCCCACCTCGGCGAGGGTGGCCAGCTGTCCGAGCAGTTCTGCGGCGGTACCCGCCACGGTGCCGGGCGGCAGCGTCGTGCTGGTGGTCGAGGTCGTGCTGGTGGACGTTGACGGAGGCGCCGTCGTGGTGGGCGCCGTCGTGGTAGGCGGCGGCTTCGGGCGACGCGCTGCGTCGGCACCCGGCGCAACCACGGACGCGAGCGACAGCGAGCCGACGAGTGCGGTGACGACGATGATGAGGCGGCGGGGGAAGTGCATGGTGTGCGCTGGCGAGCGGCGGTGGTCGCACACGGTGGGCGCCGATGCCAATCTTGCCACGCAGTGTAGCCGCGCCACCACTCCCGCTGGAGATCATGTCCGAGTCGCGCCCGCCCACGTGCTATTCCGGTCAGATGGACACCGGACACGATCCCGCCTCGCACGCCGGACATGGCGGCACTCGCAACCGGCGATCCGCCCTTGCAGCGGTCGCAGTGCTCTACGCCGGCGTGATCGCCGGCGCCGCATTCGTCCTCGACGCATGCAGCGGCCTGCACCCGCTCGTCGCCGTGCTTGTCGCCGACCTCTTCGCCACCCTGGCCGTCTTCGCCGCCTCGATGGCACTGCGCAACTCGAGCCTCTACGACCCGTACTGGTCGGTGATTCCACCCTTCATCGCGCTGGCCTTCGCCAGTCGTCAGGTCGGCTTGCCCGACGGACGCCTTGTCCTGCTGGTCGGCGCCGTCTCGATCTGGGCGCTCCGACTCACCGTGAACTGGGCACGTGGGTGGAGCGGGCCAGCGCACGAGGACTGGCGGTACCGCATGCTCCGACAGCGGTCGTCGGCACCGGGCTGGCTCATCGACCTGACGGCCGTGCATCTCTACCCCACCCTGCAGGTGTATGCCGGGTGCCTCGGCATGTACGCCGCGCTCGCGCTCGGCGACCGCCCGCTGTCGGCCCTCGATGCGGTCGCGGCGGCCGTCATCGTCGGGGCAGCGGTGCTGCAGTTCGCGGCCGACGAGCAGATGAGGGCTCATCGCCGCACGGCGAGCACTGCGCCGTTCCGCGGCGGGCTGTGGGCGCTCTCCCGCCACCCCAACTACTTCGGGGAGGCATCGATGTGGTGGGGCGTCTGGCTGTTCGGCGTCGCCGGGCATCCAGCGGCGTGGTGGTGGACCGCCGTCGGACCGCTGTCGATGACAGCACTACTGAGATTCGGATCGGTTCCGATGATGGACCGGCGCTCCATCGAACGTCGCCCCGGCTACGAGGAGATCGTACGAGAACTGCCTGCGATGATCCCGCTCGGCCGGAGGCTGCGCCGCCGCTGACAGCCGCCAGCCGGGCTCGACGCGCCGTCGTCCGGCGCGAATCAGAGGGCAGTACTCACCTTCAACCCCTCGAAGACCGCCTCTTCCACCGTGCGCGGCGTGAGGCAGTCGCCCACCATGTGCACCTCGATGCCCGCGTCGCGCAGCGCGCCCTCGAGCTCGTTCACCGACTCGTGACCCTGTGCCATCACCAGCGCGCTGACCGACTCGACGATCACCGGCTCGCCGGTGAGCACGTGCTGCAGGTACACCGTGTCGGTGTCGGCGCCATACGGCCGCACCAGCGGCACGATGTCGACACCCAGTTGCAGCGAGCGCTTGATCATCTCGTCGCGCACGTACTGCTGGATCCTCTGGCCGGCGTGGTAGCCGCTCACTGCCAGCGTGACGGGATGCCCCTGCTCTGCC
Organism: Ilumatobacteraceae bacterium; assembly: GCA_046076025.1. GTDB lineage: Bacteria > Actinomycetota > Acidimicrobiia > Acidimicrobiales > Ilumatobacteraceae > UBA668. The sequence continues at coordinate 8,379 of JBJTRF010000290.1, read as the reverse complement.
AGCAGGATGGCGACACCGAGGCCGATCCAGTCGCACCGCCAGTCGGCCACGACCACTCCGCCAACTGCCACCTCGGCACCGCGGAGCACCTGCCATGCGTCGAGCACCACCGGTTCGCCGATCACCTCGAGGTGCGGGTGCCTCGGCACCGCGCCGGTGGCGAGCACGACGGCATCGGGCTGCAGGGCTCGGATCACGTCGGCGTCACCGCGCGTGTGCAGGCGAACCTCGACGCCGGCGCGCTCCATCTCGCGCTGCAGGTTCGTCACCGCGCCGCCGAACTCGCCCCGTCCGGGAATCTCCTGGGCCAGCAGCACCTGGCCGCCAAGCCTGCCCGAGGCCTCGAGCAGCGTGACGTGATGCCCTCGCTCGGCCGCCACCGCCGCGGCCTTCATCCCGCCCGGCCCGCCGCCGACCACCACGATGCGGCGCACTGTGGTGGCCCGCAGTCGCACGCCGTAGGTGAGTTCGCGGCCGGTCTCGGGATGCTGGATGCACGAGATCGGATAGCCCAGGTGGAAGTGGCCGATGCACGACTGGTTGCACCCGATGCAGGCCCTGATGTCGTCAACGGCTCCCACGGAAGCCTTCGCCGGCATCTCCGGGTCGCAGATGAGGGCCCGCGTCATCACGACGGCATCGGCATCGCCCGACGACAGGTACCGCTCGGCATCCTGGGGCTGGTTGATGCGCCCCGCCACCATCACCGGCACATCCACGACGGCCCGTACCCGCCGTGCCAGCGGCACTGTGTAGCCACACACCATCGTCATCGGCGGGACGATGTGGTCCGAGCCGGAGATCGTCGCCGAGGTGCCGGCCACGACGGAGACGTAGTCGAAGAGTCCCTCGCCGCGCATCGCCGCCCGGACCTCGAGGCCCTCGTCGGCCGTGAGGCCGTCCTCTGACTCCTCGCCGATCGACACGCGGAGGCCCACCGCCATGCCGCGACCGACCGACTGTCGCACGCCGTCTAGCACCTCACGGAGAAAGCGAAGTCGATTCTCGGGCGTGCCGCCGTACTCGTCATCGCGCAGGTTGGTGCGCGGGTTCAGGAATTGCGCCGGCAGGTAGCCGTGCGAGGCGACGACCTCGACGCCGTCGTGCCCCGCCTGCCGCATGCGCCCGGCCGCCGATGCGTAGCAGTCGACCATCTCGCGCACCTGCCCGATCGACATCGCCCTCGGCATGACGTGGAATCGCTCGTTTGGCACGGCCGATGCGCTCAGCGCCACGGGCAGCATTCCCTCTCCCGAGTCCATCATCTCGCGTCCGTCGTGGAACAGCTGCTGGAACAGCAGCGCGCCGTGGCGGTGCACGGCATCTGCGAGCCGCGACAGCCCGGGAATGCACGAGTCGTCGTCGGCCATCAGGACCGACCCCGTGTACTTGGCCGACTGGTGGATGCCGGCCACCTGCGCCACGATGAGTCCCACTCCGCCTCGCGCCCGGGCCTCCTGGTACGCCACCAGCTGGTCGGTCACCTTGCCGTCGACGGCCATCACCGTGTCGTGCCCCGATGACACGATCCGATTTCGTGCCGTCACCGGCCCGAGCCGCATCTCGGAGAACAGGTGCGGGAAGGCGGTCGTCATCGGCCCGAGCGTAGATGGGCGGCCGACACCGCCGGCACGTTCGGGTGACAGCCGATCACCACGACCCGGCAATCAGCCACTCGGCCGTGCCGATCGCGAAGACGACATCGCCGCGCATCGACCGCAGCACCGACACGAGGTCGGGCAGCCGCAGCGACACGCACCCCGACGTCGGCTTCGATGCACCCGATACGTCGTACGAGTGACGGTGGAGGAAGATCGCCGCGGCGTACGGAACCTCGCCGGGCGCATCGCCGCTGACCGCGGGTTCCATGTTGGCGCCGATGAGCGCCGCATGGGCATAGGTGCCGCCGTAGCGCGGCAGGTACTCGTCGTCCGGGCCCGGGCACTCGGCGGCCGGTCGGTAGACGAGGTGCCCGTAGTCGGGATGATATGGAGTCGCCCCGAAGCAGTCGCCCGAGCGCACGTCGCGATAGGGCCCGGCGCTGATGCCCGGGTCGGCGTCGTTGCCGAAGAAGCTGAACTGCTCGCCGTCCCATGCCGTCATCCGGCCGAGCGGGAACACGCCGGCGGGCGTCGTGCCGTCACCGCTGCGGCGTTGCAGGAGCGGCCGCACCCCGTTGCGCCCGATCCGTCCCGAGAACGCAGGCCCGCACTCCCATCCACGAGACGTGAGCGCCGCCAGCTGCACGACGGCCGTCGTCGACGTCGCCGCCGACGGGACGATGGCAACAACCTGTGACGCACCGGTGGCTGCGCCGACGACGTAGGCGATCTGCTGGCAGGTGCTGACCGGGCGCGGTCCGCTCAGTCGCACTGCCGGTTCGTCGGCCTCGACAGTGGCCGCTGCTGCAACAGCCGCAGCCACGGCGACGCCGTCAGCCGGCACGACGCGATCAGCCGACGGGGCATCGGCAGCCGGGCGCACGCTGCCCGCCACGAGCGACACCACTGCCGCTGCGGCGATCATCGAGGTGTGGGCTCGCACGCCGCCAGTCTGGCGGCTGTCGTCGGCAGTGAGCGAGCGTCTGCATCACCGCGGTCAGGCGGGGTGCACTACCGGCCACATCGTGGTGGCGTAGAGCCAGCCGCGCGGCATGTCAGTGCCGCGGATTCCCCACGTGTAGGTGCCTCGCAGCGTCGGGTAGGCCGCTGCCACGTCGGCGTAGATGGCAGCCATTGCCGTCTCGGGCATCACGTAGCCGGCAGGCCAGTCCCACGGCCCGGCCCAGAATCCGATCACGAACTGGTCGGGCCTGATGCCGGTGTCGGTCATCCAGCTGCGCATCTTTGCCAGCACGCTCGACGACGTCGGCGCATTGTCGTTGTAGAACTGGAATCCGACATAGGCGAGGTCGCCGGTCGAGGCAAGGTCGCGTGCGACGGCCCGCATCGGCGTCTCCACCGTGGGGTCGCCGTACGGGGCCATCGTGATCAGGAAGCCTGCCCCGTAGTGCACCCGCAGCGCCCTGGAGATCGCTGCGAGCCCTGTGGCTGAGATGCCGCCCGGAACGCCGGCCTCGAGGTCCCAGTCGATGCCCGAGAAGCCGAACTCGTCGATCAGCGGCTTCACGCTGGCGAGGAACGCCTGCTGCGGCGCGGCCGTGCCGAGTCCGGCCTGCGCCCCGCCGCCGCCGCCGATCGACAGCAGCGTCGGCTTGCCGGCGGCGCGACGAGCCTTGTACTCGGTGGCGAGTGCCGTCCGGGACACGCCCGACAGGTAGATCGTCACCGAGCCGTCGCTCTGCACCGGGGCGAAGGCGTGGTACAGCAGCTCGTACTGCGAGGGCAGCGTGGACGGCAGGGCGAGGTTCCATCCCTCGAGGTAGCCGGCCACGAAGCGGGTGGGCAGCCCGGGGATGGGGGGCGTGCCCGTGACGCCGACGGCAACGGCGGCAGGCGACGACCACGCCGAGGTGGCTGTCGAGTTCCGCGCCCGCACCTGCACCGAGTACCACCCCGGTGTGAGCCCGGTGACGCTTGTCGAGGTGGTGGCGATGTCGGCCACGGTGACTGCGGCAATTGGCGTGCCCGTCGACGACGTGCCGGCGTACTGGAGGTCGTATGCGGTGGCTGCTGCCACGCTCCCCCACGATGCCGTGAAGCGGTCGGCGGCCGACGACGAGGCCGCCAGCCCGGCCGGCGGCGCCAGCGTCGACGCATCGGCGACGATCGATGCATCGTCGATGTCGAGCGTGCCGACCCGGGCGATCAGGTGGAACACCGAGGCCGATGTGACGCCGGCCGGCACGGTGAACCACGCCGTGACCGGTGTCCAGTTGGTGGCGGCAGCGAGGTCGCGCAGCCAGGCGTACGACAGCGCGCCCGCAGACGTCCGGTACTCGATGGTGAGCTGTGATGGGGCACTCGATCGGTACCAGTCGGAGAACACGTAGGTGCCGCCGGCCGAGACCGGCACGTGGTCGAATGCCCACTTCGCATCGCCGCTCGAGTACGAGGTGATCTGCACCCGGCCGAACCGGGCACCGGTCGCCCCGCCCGTCGACGGCGTCGTCAGGGTGCGGGTGTTGGTACCCCAACCCCCGGCGATCCACGACTGCGGGGCCGCGCAGCCCGAGCCCATCAGCTCGAACGAGCCGTTCGACACGAGGCTCGTCGACGTGGAGGCGACGGCGGTGGCTCCGATGGCTGCCGACCACGGCGACGACGAGGTGCCGCTCACTGCCCTGACCCGCACCTCGTAGGTGCCCGCTGCGAGCGACGAGACCGACCGGGATGTCGACGTGATGCCGGTGACGACGGTGGGGCTCGCCCCTGTGAGCCCATACGACAGGTCGTACGACGACGCGACGCTGACCGCCGACCACGACACGGTGAGCTGGTTCAGCGCCGTCGCGCATGCGGACACCGACGCCGGTGCGGTGATGCCGGTCCCCGGCACCTCACCGGTGAGCTTGGTGTCGTCGACATCGAGCGTGCCGAGCGACGACAGCCGGTGCACGACGGTCATCGTGGCCGTGCCGGCCGGAACGACGACGGTGGCCGTCGCCTCGGCCCAGTTCGCCGCCGCCGCTACCGTGGCGACCTGCTGGAAGGTGGCCGCCCCGGCCGCCGTGCGGAACTCGGCCACGAGCGACGTGGCCGCGTTCGCCCGATACCACGTGCTCAGCTGGTACGTCTGCCCCGGCACGACCCCGACGGGGGCGAACCGCCAGCCGGCATAGCCCGAGGTATACGACGTGATGGCCGTGCGCACGAACCGCGTGCCGGTGCGCGCACCGCCAGTGGGGTACGACATCGCCACCCGGAACTTGCCGCTCTTCGCCTGCGTCCACGACAGGGGCAGTGCCGAGTTGCGCGGCGTGACGGTCTCGACCGAGCTGTTGGCGACGAGCTGCGCCGACGCTGCGCTGACGCGGTCGGCTGCGGCCAGCGGCACGGCGCAGAGGACTGCAGCGGCGAGGACGGTGAGCCGGCGGAACGCCGACCCGGACGGGAGACGAGCGGGTCGGGCAAGGTCGATCACGGGCTCAGTATCGGCACCGGCCAGGCACCCCTTGAGCACGCCCGGTGTGACGGCCGGCCGCGGGAGCCCGTGCCGGCTCACCCGACCCGCACGCCGCACTGCGCCCGACAGCAGCGCGACGCACGGATGGGCGTGCCCGGAGCCCGTGCGGCCCTCCCATCCGTGGCCATTCGGTCACAGTACGACACAGGTTCGGTCAAGATCACTCTTTGTGGTCACTTATGCGTAGACGGTGGCGGATTCTGGTGTACAACGATGACATGAGGTTCCGTCGAGTAACCAGCGCACTTGCCGCCACCGCGGTGGCGGTCGCCGCCATGGGCGCCGCCCCGGCCGCTGCGACGGTCACCATCTCCAACCCGTCGGTCTCGTGCTCGCTCACCGCCGTGCTGCCGGCCCTCTCGAAGACCAAGCAGCTCACTGGCAGCGCACGCGTCTCGTGCACGGCCGCCACCAGCGTGAACGTCACCGTCGTGGTGCAGGTCGTCGAGCTCGACGGGGCCGTCGTCGACCAACTGGGCAACCAGTTCATCGTCTCGCAGACACGGTCGCTCACCAGGTCGACAAAGGCCGTGTCGTGGACGGTCACCACCCCCGCCCGCCTCTGTCCGAGTGCCGATGGCACGGGCCTCGAGGACTTCTACACCGTTGCGGTGATCAGCGCCGGCGGCTCGAGCCGCAGCGAGACCATCGGCAAGGTCGACGGCTGGAACTGCTGAGCCCACACCGGCCGTACGGGATCCCCATCGGGCCGACTTACTGCTGGTCGCTGCGGCGTCGTAGGCGTTCGACTTCGCTCTCGAGCATGAATCGTCCGCCGGCGACCGCATACACCGCGCCAATGAGCCCCAGCATGAACACGGCGTGCACCAGGCGAACCTTGCTGATGGGCGACAGGACGAATAGCCCCAGCAGAACGGCCGACTGCAATGCCGGTATGCACCACAGAAGCGGCCAGCGCCGACCGAGACGGCATGCTGCCGCAACTGCGACGGCGACGTACAGCCACGGACGGTGGATGAATCCACCTCGTGACTTGTCGCCGCCGTCGAACATCGAAAGGTAGGCCGTCGAGAGGTTGCTGAGGCGCCTCGACCTTGGCTCGAAGTCCCTGCTCGTGCCGCGAGTCGCGTAATACGCCTCTGCAGGAGCCCCGCTCCAGCCGACCTGACGTGTGAACATCTGCCACCGTGCTTGGAAGTAGACGTACGGATATTCGGCAACGGCATTGCGCCATGCATCCGACGCTGCTGCACGATCCTCGGGGGGAAGACGCAGGGTCACTAAGTCACGGACGCCGTAGGGAACGTAGTTCCGGTCAGCTCTGAGATCGTCCAGCGTGAGCGTGTCCTTGATGTAGACCTCGGGCACGAGCAGCGTGCCGACCCGCGTGCTCATCTCATCGAGATCAACGTAATAGGTGGCCGCCGCGGGCCCCGTCGACTCGACGTCGGTCACGGCGTGAAGTCCCTGCACCACGCCGAAGTAGACCAGTCCCGTCATCACCCCGACAGCGATCCCCGCCACAAGCCTTCGAACTTGCGACGTCCGTAGTCCCACCAGGCCCCAGTGGAGGGCCGACGCTCCAGCCACGACCATCACCACCACGATCCCGTTCTGCCGCGCTGCCACGACGGCCCCCAGCCCGAGCGCAAGAAGTGCTCCATGTATTGGCTTTGGACTGCGCGTCCGAAACGCGACGGCCACTGAGCACGCGACGGCCACCGTGAACCATGTGTCGCGAATGATGTTGATGAGCATGGCGTAGGTCGTGGGAAACATGCAGACGAACACAGTGGCCGCAATGGCGTGCAATCGCCGGGCGAAGACGGGGCGGAGCAACGATCCGACCGCGGCAAAGAACGCAGCAACCTGGCCAATCTGCAAGAAGCCGACGTCTAGCCCGATCATGTACAGGGGCCGCCACGCCATCATGAGCAGCGGCGACCACCAGTCGGTGTAGACGCCGGCGCTCATGTCCCTCACCATTTGATCGGTGTCGTGGTTGGCCCGACCGGGGAACGTCGGGACGACGACGAGGACCAGGACGATGAGCAGGCCCACAAGCCACGGCCAGCGACACCTCAGCCACCAGCCGCAGTCTCGGAACACGCGGACGACCGGCTTCACGGTCGCAACTTACTCTGAGGGGCTTGACGCACGGGAGACCACGACGTCACGCCGAAGGACATCGACGACGGCCATCAGCGTCGCGGCTGACGCTTGCCATCAGGCGACGGCTCGCCAAGCGGATGTCTGGCGACATCACCCTCAGTGTCGGAGGGGGGACTTGAACCCCCACGAACTTACGTTCACTAGCCCCTCAAGCTAGCGCGTCTGCCTATTCCGCCACTCCGACGTGGTGGGAAGCGAAGGCTACCCCAGGTGTCTCAGCGCACCAACAGGAAGCTGAGCGCGATGACCGTGCCGATCCAGATGATGCCCATCACGGTGGTGATGCGGGTGAGGTTGCGCTCGGCCGCCGTGCTGCCGAGGGCGGTGGTGCCGCCGCCGCCGAACATGTCGCTGAGGCCGCCGCCGCGCCCGCTGTGCATGAGGACGCCGGCGATGGTGCCGACAAGCGACACGATGTTCACCAGCACGGTGAGGTACATGATGACGGTACGCACGGCCGCAGAGCCTACCGGCCGGCGTCGGGGAAGTGGCAGGCCACCGGGTGGCCCTGTCCCCTGTCGACCAACTGGGGCTCCTCGGCGGCGCACAGGTCGGTGGCATACGGGCATCTCGTGCGGAACCGGCAGCCCGACGGCGGGTTGATCGGGCTCGGCACGTCGCCCTGCAGCATGATGCGGCTGCGCGTGCGCTCGCTCACAGGATCAGGTTCGGGCACGGCCGACAGCAGCGCGCGGGTATACGGGTGCACCGGGCTCTCGTAGAGGGCCTCGGACGGGGCGAGCTCCATGATCTTGCCGAGGTACATCACGGCAACCATGTCGCTGATGTGCCGCACGACGGACAGGTCGTGGGCGATGAACAGGTAGCTGAGCCCGAGGCGGTCCTGTAGGTCCTCGAGCAGGTTCACCACCGAGCCCTGCACGCTGACGTCGAGCGCGGACACGGGTTCGTCGAGCACGATCAGCGACGGGTTCAGCGCCAGTGCCCTGGCGATGCCGATGCGCTGGCGCTGGCCGCCGGAGAACTCGTGCGGGAACCGGCGGGCGTGATCGGGCGACAGGCCGACCAGTTCGAGCAACTCCTGCACCCGAGCGTCGTGATCGCCCTCCACCTTCTGGATGCGTAGCGGAGCGGCTGGCGACAAAACAAAAAAAGAGGAAAGAGCAAAAAAAACCCCCAAGGCCTGGCAAAAAAACCGCC
>JBJTRF010000289.1:0-19631 GCA_046076025.1 Ilumatobacteraceae bacterium | reverse complement strand
TCCCACTCGTCGGGCTGGCCCTTGTCGAGCGGCAGCACCGCCACGCTGTAGTTGGCCACCGACCGCACGGCGAACTGGTAGAGCGCCACGTCGTAGTGGCTGCGCTGCAGCTGCGACGGCGGCGGCAGGATCACGTCGGCGTGACGGGTGGTCTCGTTCAGGTACATGTCGACGCTCACCATGAACTCGAGCTGCTCGAGGGCCTGCTCGAGCTGTTCGCTGTTGGGCGTGCTGAGCACCGGGTTGCCCGCCACCGTCACCAGGGCGCGCATGGCGGCGTCGCCGGCGGCGGTGATCTCCTCGGCCATCGCCGCTGCCGGGTACTCGCCCATCACCTCGGGCAGTCCCCGCGCCGCCGTGGCGCCGCGCCCGACGGCGAAGCCGCGTCCGGTGCCGGACGCGCCGCGGGTGGTGGGACTGCCCGCCACCGGCGTGGTGAACACCGCCCCGCCCCCGCAGTCGAGATTGCCGGGGGCGATGTTCACCATGTCGCCGAGCCATGAGGCGAGCGTGCCGAACTCGGTGGTGGTCGTGCCGATCCGCCCGTACACGCTGCCAGCCGGGGATTCGGCCAGCTCGAGCGCCAGGCGGCGGATGTCGGCGGCGGCGAGCCCGGTCGCTGTCGCCACCGACTCGGGCGTGAAGGCCGCCAGCGCGTCGACCACGGCGTCGAGGCCGCGCACCAACGGCGCCACCCGCGGGCCGGGGGCGATGCGCCCCTCCTGCGCGAGCGCGGTCACCATCGCCGCCAGCAGCAGCGCATCGGTGCCGGGGCGGATGGGCAGCCACCAGTCGGCGTGCTCGGCGGTGCGCGTGCGACGCGGGTCGACCACCACCACTCGCCCGCCGCGCGCCCGCACCGCCTCGAGGCGTCCCGGGAAGTCGGGGGCGGTGCACAGGCTGCCGTTCGACGCATACGGGTTGGCGCCCAGCAGCACCACGAGGTCTGCCCGGTCGAGGTCGGGCACCGGCACCGACACCGCCGTGCCGAAGACGTATGCCGCCGCCACCTGCCGCGGCATCTGGTCGACCGTCGACGCGCTGAAGCGCCGGCGCGTGCCGAGGCCCTGCACGAGCGACCGGTTGTAGAGCATCGCCGACAGGCTGTGCGCGCCCGGATTGCCCAGGTAGACGCCCACCGCCTCGCGTCCGTGGGCGTCGATCACGGCGCCGAGGCGGTCGGCCACCTCGTGCCACGCCTCGTCCCACGTCACCTCGACATGCCGGCCGTCGCGTCGCACCAGCGGCCTGCGAACGCGATCGGGATCGTCGTGCAGGTGGCCGAGCGCCGTGCCCTTCGGGCACAGGAAGCCCGCGCTGAACACGTCGTCGCGATCGCCGCGTATGCGCGCCACCCTGCCGTCGCGCACGGTGATCTCGAGACCGCACGTCGCCTCGCAGAGCGGGCAGGTGCGGTAGGCGACTCGTTCGGTGCCGTCCATATGCCTCCATCGGCGCGGTTGGCGACTGCAGATGGCATCCTCTCAGAGATGCGCCGTCTGTTCCCGCACCCGGAGGCCGACATCTCCGTCGCCGAGGCATGCGCCGGCGACCGGCGACGTCAGGCGGGCCGGCCGTGGGTGTCGCTGTGCATGGTGTCGAGCGTCGACGGGTCCACGTCGGTCGCCGAGAACTCGAGGGCCCTCTCCAACCCGGTCGACCAGCAGGTGCTGCTCACCCTGCGCTCGCTCGCCGATGTGGTACTGGTGGGCGCCCGCACGGTGCGCGCCGACGGCTACGGCCCGCCACGCGCCGACGGCCCACTGTTCGTCGTCGTCTCCCGCACCGCCGACTTCACCTTCGAGGAGCGCTTCTGGCAGTCCGACCGGGCACTGCTGCTGCTGCCCGACGACGGCCCCACTGTGCCCGTGCGCGCCATCCGCTTCGGCGAGGGAACGCCCGACCTCGCCCGTGCCGTGGCGTCGCTCGATGCGGCCAGCGTGCTCGCCGAGGGCGGCCCCACCGTCAACGGACTGCTCACCGCCGCCGACCTCGTCGACGAGGTGAACGTCACGTGGTCGCCCCGGCTGGCAGGCGGCGACGGCGGGAGGCTCACGCGAGGTGCCCCCGAGGCCGTGCGCTCGCTTCGCCTCGAGCACCTCTACGAAGACGACGGATTCCTGTTCGCCAGGTACCTGCGCTCGTCGTAGCGCCGACCGCTGCGACCGCAGTCGCTACACCTCGCCGGCGATCAGCATCCTCGACACCTCGAGCACCGCGTCGACATGCCGCTCGCGCTCGTCATCGGGCACCGTCGGACCAAGCTCGACGATGAACGACATCGCCTCGGGCACCTCCTTGCGCACCCACGTGGCGGCCACGCCCGTGTACGTGCCGCCCGTCACGGTGGCGAAGGGAAGCCCGCTGATCTGCGAGTAGGCCTCGCGCAGCGGTCGATCACGGCCCTTCGACGGCGTGAGGCAGAACAGGTCCTGGTGATACCAGATCGTCAGCGTGGGGCGGATCCGCTGCGCGAACTCGACGAAGGCCGCTGTCTCGGGCTCGCTCGCCGGTCCGGTGCCGGCGTACTGCCAGTGGCCCGGCTCCTCGATCGGGCCCCAGTCGTAGGGGAAGTTCCGGTTCAGGTCGACGCCGTTGGCGTTGCCGCGCACCTGGTTGGCGACGCCGTCGGGGTTGAGCGCGGGCATCAGCCACAGGTCGAGTCCGTCGGGCAGCGACTCGAGGCCGAGTTGCTCGAGGATGGGCAGGCCGGCGTCCTCGTCGCCGTGGATGACACCGACGATCAGCACCACGATGCCGCCGTCCGTGCCGCGGTGCCACGCCGTGATCTCGCGCCCCTCCACCGAGGTGCCGATGACCTCCTCGCCGAGATAGTCGGCCGGGAGCGGCACCGTGGTCGGCGCTGCCGTGGTGGGCGGCAGTTCCGTGGTAGGGGCGGCGGAGGTCGGCGCGGCCGTGGTCGGCGCAGTACGTGGGGCCGTGGCCAGCGCCGCATCGCCGTCGGTCGACGGCGCCGTGCTGCTGCACGCTGCCAGCGCGACCACCGACACCATCGCGGCGACACCGGCCACCGGTCGCAGCCGTCGCTGCCGGTGCGTCACGACCGCTGCAGTTTCTCGAGCAGCACCAGCTCGCGGCGGAAATCGGCTGCACCGTCGAAGCCCTTGGAGACGCTGGCGAAGCGGAGATAGGCAACCTCGTCGACGGCACGCAGGCGGTCGAGCACCTCGACGCCGATCGCGCTCGACGGCACCTCGGTGCCGATCAGGCGCACCTGCTCCTCGATCTCCTCGGCCATCAGGTCGATCTGCTCGGGCGTCACCGGGCGGCCCTTGCACGCAGCAGCGATGCCTGACACGACCTTGCGGCGGTCGAAGGGCTCGCGGCCGCCGCTCGACTTCACCACCATCAGCGGCAGTTCCTCGATGCGCTCGTAGGTGGTGAAGCGGTGCGAGCAGGCCCCGCAGACGCGCCGGCGGCGAATCGAGCATCCCTCGTCGGCAAGGCGCGAGTCGATGACCTTGGTGTCATCGGCACGGCAGCGAGGGCAGAACACCCTCGGAATCGTACTCGGATGCCGCCGGAGCGCCCGTCGGGCGCGTGCCGATGCCGGCGAGCCTGCCTCAGGGCAGCTGCACCTGCTGGCCGACCTGGATGCCGGCCTCGCCACCGTTCAGGTCGATGAGCTGCTCGACGTACACCACGATGTCGGTGGCACCGCGGTACTGCTCGGCAATGGTCCACAGCGACTCGCCCGGGGCGGCGATGTGCGTGGCCCCTGGACGAACCGAGGAGACGGAGGCAGGGTCGTCTCCCCGGTTCGCCAGGACGGTGCCCGCACCGAGCCACAGCAGCAGCATCGTCCCGGTGAAGGCCAGCGCCGCGACCACCCGGCGGCGCACGTGGATGACGGCGACGGCCGCCCGGTCTGCCGACAGCGCACGGGGGCGGCGCTGGCCGGCCGGCCGGCCGGTGGGGGCCGTGAGGCGGCGGGGCAGGCGGACGTCGTAGGCGTGCGCCGCCCGGGCGGTGCCCCGCTCGACGCAGGAGTAGCCGGAGTACTGGTAGTGCGAGAAGTCGCTGGCGAGGGCGGCGGTCATGGTCGTCATCCTTTCTCAGGGGTGTGACACCGGCGGACGGCCGGCCGAACACCTGTTGCACGAACGAGTGTTCGTAGTGTGTCAGAACGGGTGTTCGATCGCAACCCCTCGAGCGGAATTTGTCGAACACCTGTTGCACGAACGGGTGTTTGACCCACCCTGCGAACACGTGTACGCTGCCCGCATGGCTCCTACCGACAAGCTCACCGACCGCCAGCGCGGCATCCTCGAGGTCATCGAGGAATCCATGCGCACCAAGGGCTACCCGCCCAGCGTGCGCGAGATCGGCGAGGTCGTCGGCCTCACCTCCCCCTCCACAGTGCACAGCCACCTCGAGTCGCTGCAGCGCATGGGTTACCTGCGCCGCGATCCCACCAAGCCCCGCGCCATCGAGGTGCGCTGGGATCCGATGTCCGACGCCGTGATGGAGCGTCGGCCGGTCCGCCACGTGCCGCTCGTCGGCGATGTCGCCGCCGGCACCGACGTGCTCGCCCAGGAGAACGTCGAAGACCTCTTTCCGCTCCCCGAGGATTTCACGGGCACGGGCGGCGAGCTGTTCATGCTGCGCGTCCGCGGCGACTCGATGATCGAGCTCGGCATCATGGACGGCGACTTCGTCGTCGCCCGCGCCCAGGAAACGGCCGACAACGGCGACATCGTCATCGCCGGCATTCCGGGCGAGGAGGCCACGGTGAAGACGTACCGCCGCAAGGGTGCCGCCATCACGCTGGTGCCCGCCAACCCGCGACTCGAGCCGATGGAGTTCCGCGCCGACGAGGTGCAGATCTTCGGCCGTGTCGTCACGGTGATGCGCCGCCTCTGACGGGCTGGCGCATCGCAGCCGTCACCGATCAGACGCTGATGTTGCGGCGCCGGCCGCCCACCAGCAGCCAGATGCCCACCACCAGTGCGGCGAGCCCGAGGCCGATACCGCTGAGCGCCCACGCCACCATCTCGCCCACCGGCCAGCGGCCGACGGCGACCACGGCAGGGCTGCCCGTCCAGCCCACCGTCATCCGGTAGTCGCCGGCCTGGTCGACGGCCACCGTCCCCACCGACTGCCCGGTGCGCCACGGGAGGTCGTACTGCAGCGTGCCGTTCGCAGCCGTGATCGGCACGTCGGCTGCCGACGGATCCACGAGGCGCAGCGGAAGGTCGCCGATGCGGCCCTCGTAGTCGAACTGGCCGCTCCACGGGCAGTCACCCGGCAGCTGGCGCACGTCGCCGCTCGTCTCGACGAAGACCGAATACTCGCCGGGCTCGTCGAACTCGAGCACGGTGGTGCACCCGGCAGGCGCACGGGCGAAGCCCTCCAGCGCAGCGTTGGCAGTCAGCAGTGCCGCGCCGAGCAGCGCAGCACCCGCCACCGCACCTCCCGCGATCACGGCGATGCCAGCGATGACCCGGCGGCGGCGCGGGCGCGACCGGAACGAGGCCGCGGGCGGCACCGGCGTGCCGGGCGGCCCCCAACTGCGAGGCGCCGGGCCCCCTCCCGGTGCGGGAATCGGGGTGCCCGGCGGCGGATACGGCGGCCGCTGCCAGCCATCGGGCAGCGGGGGCGGGCACGGCGGCGGCAGCGACATCAGCCGGCGCCCAGGCGCCGAGCCACCAGCTCGATGCGCTCGTGGGGCTGCACCACCGCCGCTCGGACGTTCTGCGAGCCGCCGGCGCCGTAGAAGTCGCCGGGGCTGACCAGCGCACCGCCCTCGTGCGCCAGGCGCTCGGCGAAGGCCCAGCCGTCGCCCGCGTCGAACCACAGGTAGAAGCCTCCGGCAGGCAGCGGCACGTCGATGCCCGCCCACGTTCCGATCGCTGCGGCGAGCCGCTCGAGCCGCCAGCGATACCGATCGCGCTGTGCGGCAACGTGCGTGTCGTCGGCCAGCGCCACCGCACCGGCAGCCTGCGCCGGGCCCGGCACGAGCATGCCCACGTGCTTGCGCACCTCGCGCAGATAGCCCACCAGATCGGCGTCACCCGCATAGAAGCCGACGCGCAGTCCGGCCAGGTTCGATCGCTTCGAGAGCGAGTGCACGGCCACCACGCCCTCGAGGCCGGTCTCGAGGATGGTGTGCGGCGTGCCGTCCCACACGAACTCGACGTAGCACTCGTCGCTGAACACGGGCACCCCATGGCGCCGTCCCCACGCTGCCGCCTCACGCAGGTCGCTGACCATGCCGGTGGGATTCGAGGGACTGTTCACCCACAGCATCACCGCCCGCGACGCATCAGCCGGATCCACGAGGTCGAGCGCCAGCGAGCCGTCGGGGCGCACGGGCACCGCGACCGGCCGGCATCCGCCCAGCACGGCGCCCATCTCGTAGGTGGGGTACGCAACGGCGGGATACAGCACCGTGTCGCGCGACGGCGTGCGCAGGCGCAGGTACTGCGGCGTGGTGGCCACGAACTCCTTCGTGCCGATACAGGCAGCCACCTGCGCGGGCGGCACGTCGACACCGAAGCGCCGCTCGATCCACGCTCGGGCCGCCGAGCGCAGCGCGTCGGTGCCGATCGACGGCGGATAGCCGCGCTCGCTGTCGCTCGAGGCCAGCATCGAGACGACGGCGGCAGGCGGCGGGTCGCACGGCGTGCCGATCGACAGGTCGACCATCCCCCCGTCGAGGGCCCTCGCCAGCGGCGCAAGCCGATCGAGGCGGTCGTACGGATACGGGGGCGGCACGAAGCCCGCTGCGTCGCTCATGCGCTGCTCATCCTTGCCCATCGGCGCCGTCGGCACCCACCACGAAGGCGGCGAGGCGGCCGACCGACGCCTCCGACAGCCGCGCCCGCACCCTGACTCCCCCGTCGTCGTGGAACGTGCTCACCACCTCGCCCTCGCGGTGCACCGACGCCAGCACGTCGCCCCGCTCGTAGGGCACCAGCAGTTCGACCACTGTGGCGATCGCCCGCAGTCGGTCGCCCAGCGTTCGGAGGAACACGTCGACGCCCTCGCCGGTGCGCGCGCTCACGGCCACCGACCCGGGATGCAGCGCCACGAGCTCACCGGCCACGTCGGCAGCCACATCGCACTTGTTGAACACGAGCAGCTCGGGCACGCGGTCGGCGCCGATCTCGAGCAGCACCTCGCGCACGGCCTCGATCTGGCCAGCGGGATCGGGCGCCGCGCTGTCGACCACGTGCACGAGGAAGTCGGCCGCAGTCGCCACCTCGAGCGTGCTCTTGAATGCCTCGACGAGGCCGTGTGGCAGCCGGCGGACGAAGCCGACCGTGTCGGTGAGCAGCACCGGTTCGCCGCCGGGCAGCGGCAGGCGGCGAGTCGTCGGGTCGAGGGTGGCGAACAGCCGGTTCTCGGCCAGCACGCCGGCCTGCGTGAGTCGGTTCAGCAGCGATGACTTGCCCGCATTGGTGTAGCCGACGATCGTGACGGCGGCAAGCCCGCTGCGCTCGCGGCCCTTGCGCTGCAGGTCGCGTGTCTGCTGCAGGTGACGCAGTTCTGACTCGAGGGTCGAGATGCGGCGCATGATGCGCCGGCGGTCGACCTCGAGCTTGGTCTCGCCGCTGCCGAATCGGCCGCCGATGCCGCCGCGCTGCTGGCTGAGCCGGGCGGTCGCACCGCGCCGCAGTCGGGGCAGCCGGTAGCGCAGCAGGGCGAGCTCGACCTGCGCCTTGCCCTCGAGGGTGTGCGCATTCTGGGCGAAGATGTCGAGGATCACTGCGGTGCGGTCGAGCGCAGTGCGGCCGAGCAGCTTCTCGAGGTTGTACTGCTGCGCGGGTGCGAGCTCGTTGTCGAACACCACCGTGTCGGCGTCGACGGCGAGACAGATCTCGCGGAGCTCGTCGGCCTTTCCCTTGCCGATGTACCAGGTGTGATCGGGCGAGTCGCGGCGCTGCACGAGCCTCGAGACGACATCGGCCCCGGCGGTGTCGATGAGCAGTTCGAGCTCGTCGAGGCCCGCCTCGGTTTGCTCGTCGGTGTGGCCGGGAAGGGTGACGCCCACCACAACGATGCGCTCGCGCTTGGTGCGCTCGATCAGCGTCGCGCCGAGCGCCTCGTTGTACGGGGTCGTCATCGCTCGACCAGCACCGTGCCGACAAGCACCGACGGCCCCACCAGCGTCGCCCGGCCCGGTGCCGGCACGTCGAGGCGCACCGTGGCGTCGCCGCCGGGCATGTGCACCAGCACCTCGTCGCCGCGGGCCATGCCCCATCGCCGTGCCGCCCAGGCGCTCGCGCAGGCACCGCTGCCGCATGCGTCGGTGAGGCCCGCACCGCGCTCGTGCACCCGCATCGTGATGGCGTGGTCCTCGGGGCCGGGCTCGATGATCTCGAGGTTGATGTCGGGCACCAGTCGGCCGAGTTCGAGCAGGTCGACTGCCGACACGTCGTCGACGCCCACCACGCTGTGCGGATTGCCCACGCTCAGGTGGGCGACGGGCCGCATCGGATCGCAGCCGAGCGACTCCCACCCGCCGGGCGCGTCGAGGTGGCCGATGGCACCCATGTCGACCGTGGCATCGACTCGGCGCGCATCCTGCCCGGCGATGATGCTCACGGCTCGCGGGCCGGCATCGGTGGAGATCCGCTGCTCGAGCAGCGACGCGTCGTCGAGCCACAGCGAGTGGGCGAAGCACCGAATGCCGTTGCCGCTGATCTCGGCGCGCGAGCCGTCGGCGTTGATGAGCACCATGCGGGCGGTGTAGCCGGGCTCGTCGTAGCCGAGCAACAGCCCGTCGGCCCCGATTCCACGCCGCCTGTCGCACAGGTCGCGCGCCGCGCCCACCGGCTCGCCGAGGGCTGCCACCGCCTCGCCCCGCGCCACGAGGAAGTCGTTGCCGAGACCATGGAACTTGGAGAGTCGAACCGTCGTCATCTGCGCTCGAGGATCGGCAGCACCGTGCTCGCCGGATCGTCGTGGACCTCGGCCCACGTTATGCGCGGGTCGCGCCGGAACCAGCGCTCCTGGCGCACGGCGTACTGGCGGGTGTGGAGGGCGATGGCCTCGACGGTCTCGGCGGGCGTGGCCCGCCCCTCGAGCATGTCGATCACCTCGCGGTAGCCGAGCGCCTGCGAGGCCGTGCGCGAGAGCCCTGCACGGTCCGCCAGCAGTGCCGCCACCTCCTCCACCAGGCCGTCGTCCATCATCCGTCGGGCGCGAGCCTCGATCCGTGCCGCGAGCGCATCGCGCTGCCACCTGATGCCGATCATCGCGAAGCGGGTCGGCGGGTAGTCGTCGAGGCCGGGACCGAACGACGAGAAGCGGCGTCCGCTACCCAGGATCACCTCGAGTGCCCGCACGATGCGGCGCTCGTTGCCCGGCTCGATCCGCGATGCCGCCACGGGATCGCGCTCTGCAAGTTCGGCGTGCAGCGCCGCTGTGCCCTCCTGCTGCGCACGCTGCTCGAGGCTGGCACGGATGTCGGGCCAGCGCCCCGGCAACTCCATCGGATCGGTGAGGGCACGCAGATACAGACCGGTGCCGGCAACCAGCAGCGCTCTCCCGCCGCGGCGCTCGATCGCTGCCAGGGCCGCATTCGCCGCCGCAGTGTGGTCGGCGAGCGCGAAGTCGTCGCCCGGATCGACGAGGTCGATGCAGTGGTGGGGCACGGCAGCACGATCGGCCGCAGTGGGCTTCGCCGTACCGATGTCCATGCGGCGGTACACCTGCATCGCGTCGACCACCACGATCTCGGTGCCGGGATGGCGGACTGCATACGCCATCGCCACGTCGCTCTTGCCCGAGCCCGTCGGGCCGAGGATCACCAGCGGGGTGCTCAACCTGCCATCACGGGGATTCGGCGGCGATGCGTCGGCTCGGCGATCACGTCGAGCATCGTGCCCATCAGGTGATGCGGTGCCGCCGAGGTGACCTCGAGGCTCACGTAGGTGCCGGGTCGCAGTGCACGCGGCGGCGAGAAGTGCACCACCTTGTTCTGACGCGTGCGCGCCGTGAGCACTGCCGGGTCCTTCTTGCTCGGCCCCTCCACCACGGCCTCCTCGGTGCGCCCGACGCGGGCGAGGTGCCGTGCCAGCGCGCTCCGCTCGACCACCACCCGCAGCCGCTGGAACCGCTCGGCGGCAACTGCCGGATCGACGAAGAGATGCTCGAGCGACGCGGCCTCGGTGCCGGGACGCGGCGAGAAGATGAACGTGTAGGCGTAGTCGTACTCGGCAGCGGCGGCAACCTCGAGCGTGGCGGCGAAGTCGTCGTCGGTCTCGCCGGGGAATCCGACGATGATGTCGGTGCTCACAGCGAGGTCGGGGATCGCGTGGCGCGCCTCGGCGAGGCGGTCGAGATAGCGCCGAGCGGTGTAGCCGCGGTGCATCGCCGCCAGCACCCTGTCGCTGCCCGACTGCAGCGGATAATGCAGGTGCTCGCACACCGCTGGCGTCTCGGCCATCGCCGCGAAGGTGTCGGGCCGCATGTCCTTGGGATGCGGGCTCGTGTAGCGGACACGGCGGATGCCCCGCACGGCACCGACCGCCCGCAGCAGGTCGGCGAACAGAGGTCGCACGCGGGCCGAGTCGTCGCCGCCCTGCCGGGCCGCCAGTTGCAGGTCGCGTCCGTAGCTGTTCACGTTCTGGCCCAGCAGCGTCACCTCGGTGACGCCGTCGGCGGCCAGTGCCTCCACCTCGCCGATGACGTCGGCGAAGGGGCGGCTCATCTCGGCGCCGCGGACAGCCGGCACGATGCAGAACGCGCAGTTGTTGTCGCACCCGATCTGGATGGTGACCCAGGCGGCGTGGTCTACCTCGCGCCGCGTCGGCAGTGCGCTGGGGAACTGGGCGTGGTCGTCGACAACGGCCTCGTCGAGGATCTCGATCAGCGGCCGCCCAGGCTGCGCGCCAGCGGCCTGCAGCAGGTCGGCGGCACGGTGCACGTTGTGAGTCCCGAGCACCACGTCCACCCACGGCGCCCGCTCGCCCACCGCCTCGCGGTCCTTCTGTGCGAGGCAGCCGGCCACCACGATCTGGCGTCCGTCTCGGGCCGACTTCCAGCGGCGGAGCTCGCCGAGGTTGCCGTACAGCCGGTTGTCGGCGTTCTCGCGAATGCAGCAGGTGTTCAGCACGATCACGTCGGCATCGTCGTCCGACGCGGCCTCGAGCAGACCGTCGGCCTCGAAGAGGCCGGCGATCCGCTCGGAGTCGTGTTCGTTCATCTGGCACCCGAAGGTGCGCACGACGTACCGCCGGGACATGGTCCCGAGGCTAGCCCCGGGTCAGTCGATCTCGATCGGCTCGTCGTCGTCGGCGGTGAAGGCCGACATGTCGATGTCGGCGCCGATGCCGGCCTGCGAGCGCACCTTCTCGGAGATCTCGACGGTGATCTGCGGATTGTCGGCGAGGTACGACTTGGCGTTCTCGCGTCCCTGGCCGAGCTGCTCGCCGTCGTAGGTGAACCACGCACCGGATTTCTTGACGATGCCCATGTCGACTGCCATGTCGAGCAGCGAGCCCTCGCGGCTGATGCCCTTGCCGTACATGATGTCGAACTCGGCCTGCTTGAAGGGGGGCGCCACCTTGTTCTTGACGACCTTCACCCGGGTGCGGGAGCCCACGACCTCGGCGCCGTCCTTGATGCTCTCGATGCGGCGGATGTCGAGGCGGACCGACGAGTAGAACTTCAGCGCACGGCCGCCGGGCGTGGTCTCGGGCGAGCCGAACATCACGCCGATCTTCTCGCGCAGCTGGTTGATGAAGATGGCGATGGTCTTGGTGCGGTTGAGGCTGCCGGTGAGCTTGCGCAGCGCCTGGCTCATGAGGCGGGCCTGCAGGCCGACGTGGCTGTCGCCCATCTCGCCCTCGATCTCGGCACGGGGCGTGAGGGCTGCCACCGAGTCGATGACCACGACGTCGAGCGCTCCCGAGCGGATGAGCATGTCGGCGATCTCGAGCGCCTGCTCGCCGGTGTCGGGCTGGCTGATGAGCAGCTGGTCGATGTCGACGCCGATGGCCTTGGCGTACACCGGGTCCATGGCGTGCTCGGCGTCGACGTAGGCGCAGATGCCGCCGTTGCGCTGTGCCTCGGCCACGACGTGCATGGCGAGGGTGGACTTGCCCGACGACTCGGGGCCGAAGATCTCGATGACGCGGCCTCGCGGCAGGCCGCCGACGCCGAGTGCGACGTCGAGGGCCAGGGCGCCGGTGGAGACGGCCTCGATGGCCATCGAGCCCTTCTCGCCCATGCGCATGATCGAGCCCTTGCCGAACTGCTTGTCGATGGCGGCGAGCGCCACGTCGAGTGCCTTCTCGCGCTCGTTGGCCGAGCGATCGGTAGTGGGGGTGCGGTCCTGTGCCATGGGGGTGTCCTTCCGTGCGGGTGCCTTGCTCATCAGTGGTGCCTGTTCCTGTCAGTTGGTGTGCCGGGAGACCTCGCCCATGCGGGCGGTGTCCGATGGCCGGCACCGTACGGAAGGGGTGTGACGGGGTGGGTTCCCGGTCGGGGTGGCCGGTTCTGCCGGCCTGGGCACCCACCCGCCCCAGCCGGTCCGGCGGTGACGAATGACAGCACTGTAATAGCGAACAACCGTTCGATCAAGCATCCTGCCGGCCGAATCCGGCCGGTGGCGTCAGGCCCCAGCGTCAGGTGCCGGCGACGGCCGCCTCGGCGGCGGCCAGCTCGGCGGCGTCCGGACGCCTCGACGCCAGGTCGAAGGCCAGCCACAGCATGTAGGTGAAGGGCTGCACCACCATCGGCATCACGATGGCCACCCCCACCGCCATCGCCGTCAGCGGTCCCACCGGGAAGTCGGGCGCGGTGGCGATGAATGCCGCCGTCATCGCCACGCCGAGCGTGCCGAACGTGATCACCACATTGAGCGCGACCGGGCCGAGCTCGAAGCCGTGCTCGCGGTGCCAGCGGATGCCGCACGCGCGACACCGCTCGTGCCGGCCGAGCCAGCGCCGGATGAACGTGCGCCGTGACCCGCACTGCGGACAGCGCAGCACGAGCGCCCTGCGGAACATGCGACCAACGGCGGGCGGCGCTGCGGGAGACGGCGTACTCATACCCCCCATGGTATAGAACCGACACGCCGTGTCGGCCAGACTCTGGCGGTGCGCCGCACCCTCGCCAGCCTGCTGTTCGGCCTGGCGTATGCATGCGCCAGCCTCACCGTGTCGGGCTTCCTGCTGCAGCGGATCGCCTTCGATCCCGACACCAGCGCCAACGCCGCCGAGGCCATCCTCGGCGACGGGGCCATCAAGCGTGAACTGGTCGACGCCCTCGCCACCGCTGCCGTCGGGCAGTTGGCCTCGGGCGACCCGGCCCTCGAGGCCACCCTGCGCAGCAACCTCGACGCCGTGGCCAGCCTCCCGGAGGGCCAGCGGCTGATGTCGGGCATCATCCACGACGCCCATGCCCGCCTGATCGGCGCACAGGACACGCCCGTGCAGGTGACCGGCGCCGAACTCGTGCCGCTGCTGCGCGACGAGCGTGCCGCCCTGCTGCCGGCCGTCACGCTGCCCGTGCCGGTCGTGACGCCCCTCGACGTGATGCGCACCACGCTGCGCTGGATGCTGCCCATCGTCGCCGTGCTCACGGTGGTGATGGTGCTGCTCGGCTTCGCCGCCCATCCCGAGCGCAGCGCCGTCCTGCGCGGCCTGTCGCTCGGCTGCGTGCTGCTCGCCGTGCTCACTGCCCTGCTTGGCTACGTCGTTCCGAAGTTCGTCATCCCGATGCTGTCCGACAGCGCGTGGGCGCGCGTGCCATCTCGTATGGCCGACAGTTCGCTCACCGTGCTGGCCGCGCTCGAACTGCTGCTGCTGGGCGCCGCCGCCGGGCTGTTCGCGGCCTCGGGGATGATGCGCCGCCGCGACCGCTGGCGCTCGCCGGTGCGGCCGCGGCAGTACGTCGAAGACCGCCAGTGGTCGCAGTAGCCCGCTGATTCGCGCGCCGCCCGCAGCGCAGCGACCGAACGCTGTCGGCGGTGCCGTCAGGCAGTGAGTTCGGCGACGAACTCGGCGAACACCTCGGCATAACGCATCGCATCGCCCTCGTCGTGCATCACCGAGATGAGCCACTGCTCGTCGAGGCCCGGCGGCAGCAGCACGCCGCGGTTGATGCCGTGGATCCACTGGGCGAAGGCAAGGTCGAAGTCGGTGGCCTTGTAGTCGCGGTAGTTGCGGATCGGCTCGGGCGACCAGGTGATGCAGCCCTTGGCGCCGAACTGCACCGTGTGCGCCGGGAGGCCGGCGTCGGCGATGACCCGGTCGCACGCATCCAGCAGGCGCCGGTTGCGCTCGATCGTCGCTGTCGTGGCCTCGGGCGTGCACACCTCGGCCAGCACGGCCTTGGCGGCGGCCATGCACAGCGGGTTGCCGTTGTAGGTGCCGAGGTGCACCACCCTGCCCCGCGTGATCTGGTCCATGCACTCCTGCGTGCCGCCGAACGCGCCGAGCGGGAGGCCGCCGCCGATGCTCTTGGCGAGCGACACCAGGTCGGGGGTCACGCCGAGGGCGCCGGTGGCGCCGCTCCAGCCGGCGGTGATGCCCGTCTTCACCTCGTCGAAGATCAGCATCGTGCCGTGGCGGCGCGTGATCTCGCGCACTGCCTCGAGGTAGCCGGGCTGCGGCCGGCAGATGCCGATGTTCTCCATCACCGGCTCGACGATGAATGCTGCGACGTCACCGTCGCGCAGCACGCGCTCGAGCGCCTCGGGGTTGTTGTAGGGAACGACCTTCGTGTCGGCGAGCACGCCGCGGGTGATGCCGGCAGTGGACGGAATGGCGATGGGGGCATCTGCCGGGCCTGCCTCGGCGATGGGCGGCTTCATGCTGATCATCACCTCGTCGTGGTGGCCGTGGTAGCCGCCCTCGACCTTCACGATCTTCTCGCGGCCGGTGAGGCCGCGGGCGACGCGAATGGCGTCCATCGTGGCCTCGGTGCCAGAGTTGGTGAAGCGCCACATCGGCAGGCCGTACCGTGCGGCCAGCAGCTCGGCCACCTCGGCGTTCATCTCGCACGGCGTGACGAACAGCGTGCCGTCGTCGAGCTGCGATTCGATGGCCGTGCGCACCGCCGGATGGCAGTGGCCCGAGAACAGCGCGCCGAAGCCCATATCGTAGTCGATGTAGCGATTGCCGTCGACGTCTTCCATCCACGACGACTGCGCCCTGCGCACCACCACCGGGTGCGGGTCGTAGGCCTGGAAGCTGCTCGGCACACCCATCGGCAGCACCTTGCGGGCCCGCTCGTTGGCGGCCTGCGACCCTGGCGTCCGCCGGACGTAGAGGTCCAGCTCTCGTGCCGTGATCTGCTTGGCCCGCTCAGCAAGCCCTAGGTCGAGAACGCGTTCCGTCGCTCCCATCGGGGAAACCTCCGATATCCGTTCCCCTCACCGTAGCCGACGACGGATTCCGTCGTCTACGTCTGCACGCATCACGCATCGCCCCCAGCGGTCGGTGGAAACGACGCTGCCGTATGGCACACTTGCCGTTCGGCTCAGCGCTCCGCATGGACCGCCGGCCGCAACAACATGGTGGCCGTAGCTCAGTTGGTAGAGCGTCAGGTTGTGGTCCTGAATGTCGCGGGTTCGATTCCCGTCGGTCACCCGGGTGCATGCGTGCAGCGGTGGACCTCCACCCCTACACTCGGGCGCCGGTCGCGCCTCTAGCTCAACGGCAGAGCAACGGACTCTTAATCCGCAGGTTCTGGGTTCGAAACCCAGGGGGCGCACAGCGACACAATCGAGACTGCCGGTCAGGTGGCGTGTTCGTTGGCATGACGGGGTGTCCTGCCGAGCGAGCGGCCCACCACCAGTGCGGCGGCGACGGTGACCACGCCCAGCACGACGAGGATTCCCGGGAACGTGTCAGGGCCCCTTCTGTCGAACAGCTCGCCCATGATGCGCGGCATCACGAGTGCGCCGAGGCCTGACGTGGCGACGATCGCCGACGTGATCCTCCCGCTGAGCGCCAGGTGCGACTCGGCGAAGCCCATCATCGCCGCGTACTGCGGAGCCACCATCGCGCCGAACACGAACGCGATCGCCCACAGCAGTGGCCCCTCGCCAGCCGCGGCGACGAACACCGCCAGCACTGCCAGCGAGCCCACCAGCGTGGTGGCGAGGATCGCGCCTGCCGAGAACCTGCTGGCTGCCGGCACGGCGATCACCCTGCCGAGCGTGAACCCTGCGCCCGCCATGAACGACACGCCCGTCACCGCCGTGGTGTAGCCGATCTCCTCGGTGTACGTGGCGATCCAGTTGATGAAGGTCGTTTCGTACGCGACGTAGGCGAAGAAGAAGGCGCACACCAGCACCACGTGCCGACCGCGTGCACCACCAGCCGCGCTGCGCGCCGCCACCTCGAGTCGGGTCTGCCGCGGCGGCGGATGGCGCAGCATCGGCACGCTGCTCGCCGCGGCGATCACCGCCATCGCCGCCACTGCGCCCCACAGTCGGTCGCCGAGGGCGAACGAGACGCGAAGAATCACCGGACATGCCATCACGCCCAGGGCGAATGACAGGTGGAGCGCGTTCAGCAGCGTGCCGCTGCCGTCGGGGCGACTCCACACCACCAGCGTGTTCCCCACCGCGTCGGCCATGCCGGCCGCCATACCAATCACGCCCGACGCTGCAACCATCAGCCACAGGGTGGACGCTGCGGCGATCACGCCCCACGACACGACGATCACCGCCATCGAGGCCACCCACATCCGGTGCCCCCAGCCCGAATCGAGGCCGCGGCCCGCCGACAGCGAGCCGACCACGTACCCGACGGCCCCGGCGAAGAGCAGCCACGAGATCGACCCGTTGCCCACGCCGCCTGCCTGCTCGCGCAGCCGCGACAGGGCGAAGCCGGTGGTGCTCATCGACACGCCGACGAGCACGAACGCCACGAGGTAGGCGCGCGTGGGCGCCCCGTTGCCGCTGAGGTCCATCGCCGTCGAGGATACGCAGGCGGCTACGGTTGCGGCGATGCAGGTCCTCGTGGTGGTCGCCCACCCGTGCGCGGAGAGCTTCAACCATGCCATCGCCGAGCGCGCCTGCTCAGGTCTCATCGAGGGCGGCCACGACGTCGACCGACTCGACCTCTACGCCGACGGCGTCGATCCCGTCATGCCCGCCGCCGAGTGGCAGCACTACGTCGACGGCGCGGCTGGCCGTGCGGCCGGGGCAGGCGCTGCCCTCGATCCGTGGGTCGCAGCGCACATCGAGCGCATCAACGCCGCTGATGCGCTCGTGCTGGTGTATCCCACGTGGTGGAGTTCGCTGCCCGCCGTGCTGAAGGGGTGGGTCGAGCGGTGCATGCGGCCCGGCGTGGCCTTCAAGCTCGACCGACGCGGCCGGATGCGGCCCGGGCTCTCGAACCTCCGGCGCATCGTCGGCATCAGCACCTACGGCTCGAGCTGGTGGTACGTGAAGGCGGTCAACGACAACGGACGCCGCATCATCGCGCGCGCCCTGCGCGCCAGCGCCGGGCCGCGGTCTCGCGCCACGTGGCTGCCGTTCTACTCCGTCGACACCTCCACCGCCGATCGGCGAACTGCCTTCCTAGACCGGGTTCACCGCACGATGCGGTCGCTGCGATGAGCGCGACGGCAGCGGTCGATGCATCGCCCGAGGGCGTCCGCGCGCTCCTCGTGCACTGCCATCCGTCGGCGGGGTCGACGATGTCGATGGCCCGCGACCGCGCCGCCGAGGCCATCACGGGATCGGGCGGCGAGGTGCGCCAGATCGACCTCTACGAAGAGGGCTTCGACCCGGTGCTCTCGGCGTGGGAGCGGCGCAACCACCTCGCCGACCCGTCGACCAAGCCTGGCATCGCCGCGCATGCGCAGCTGCTCGAGTGGTGCAACACGCTCGTGCTCACCTACCCCACCTGGTGGTCGGGCCAGCCGGCGATGCTGAAGGGCTGGTTCGACCGCGTGTGGGTGCAGGGCATCGCCTACGACCTGCCGGCCGGCAGCGACCGCATCCGGCCGCGGCTGCGCAACATCCGCCGCATCGTCGTGGTCACCTCGTACGGCGGGCCGCGGTGGCGCAACATGCTGGAGGGCGAGAGCGGCCGACGGGTGGTGCGGCGGGCCATGCGCGCCGTGTGCCATCCGCGATGCCGCACGACATGGCTCGGCCTCTACGGCACCGACGGCCGGGCAGATCGACGGCGGCGCTTCCTCGACCGCGTCGGCGGCCGGCTCTCACGCCTCGGCTGACGGCCCGTCGAGGAGCGTCACCACCTCGACGTGGTGCGTCTGCGGGAACAGGTCGATCGCCACCGCCTCGACGTGCGTGAATCCGCCGTCGACGAGCAGTCGCACGTCGCGGGCCATCGCCACGGGATCGCAGCTCACCAGCGCCAGCACCGACGGCGACAGTCGAATGAGAACGTCTGCGCCGCCACGACCGAGGCCGGCGCGCGACGGATCGGCGACAGCCACGCGCACCCGACCCGTCCACGGCGCGGGATCCCAATCCTCGAATGCCGTGTTGACCACCACTGCCCGGTCGCCCATGTTGTGTCGCGCGTCGGCGCAGGCCGACGGCGAGCCCTCCACCACCACCGAGGTCTCCCATCCAAGTGCCGCTGCGAACAGCCCGACACCGCCGTACGCATCGAGCAACACGCCATCGCGGTCGCGGCCCGACGACCGGCGCTCGAGCAGGCCGCCGACCGTGGCAACCAGCAACGCTGCAGCTGCGGGACCCGACTGGAAGAACGACCCCGCGCTCACGCGCAGTGCTGCGCCGGCGACGAACTCGGTGAGGCAGGCGTCGGCACCCGTCGCCACGCCGGGCGGCACTGCGCCAGGGCGACCGTGGAACAGCGCCGTCGCTCCCCCGCGAGCAGCGACCCTGATGGAGACCTCGTCGCCAGGCGGCACGCGCACGCCGCGGCGCACCCCGTCGAGCGTTGGATCGGCGACGGCGCATGCGGCGAGTGCCACCACGTCGTTGCGCTGCGCCGCCCGCAGCCCTGCCGTCCCATCGGCGGCCCCTGCCACGCGCATCGTGGTGCGGTAGCCCCATGGTGCCACTGCGCCACCCCACGTCACCGTGGCGTCGGGCATCCGCGCCGTGCGCCGCAGCGCGTCGGCCACCACCTCGCGCTTCCACCGGTGCTGCGCATCGGCTGAGAGGTGCTGCCAGTCGCAGCCGCCGCACCCGCGCGCCACCTCGGGACACGGCGGCACCACCCGATCAGGTGACGGCTCGACGATGCGCACCGCCGTCGCCGCCGCGTAGTCGCGCTTGTCGACGTCGATTCGCGCCTCGAACAGTTCGCCGGGAATCGCGCCGTCCACGAACACGATTCGCCCGTCGTCGAGTCGGCCGATGGCCGCGCCGCCGGCGGCCATCCTGTCGACGCGCACCTGCGCCACCGAACCGGCGAGTCGATCTCGTCCGGCCCGGCTCACGATGCGAGCGTAGGCCACCGCCGCTGCCGTACTACCCTCGCCGCATGCCGCGCATCGAGATCGCCCCCAGCGTGCTCCCCGCCGACTTCTCCCGACTCGGCGAGGAGGTGGCGGCCCTCGAGGCCGCCGGCGTCGACCGCATCCAGTGGGACGTGATGGACGGCCAGTTCGTGCCGAACCTCACCTTCGGGCCCGACGTCATCGCCGCGGCGCGGCGCCACACGTCGCTGCCGTTCGAGGCCCACCTGATGGTG
>JBJTRF010000288.1:0-5047 GCA_046076025.1 Ilumatobacteraceae bacterium | reverse complement strand
CGCTGGGGCGAACGCTGCGCTCGACCTGGGCGTGCACCTCACACTGAACAGCGAGCACCGTGGCTACCGGTGGGGACCCGTCAGCGACGCCGGCCCCGCTTCGGGCTTGGTCGACGACGACGGCTTCCTGTGGCGCACCGTCGCCCAAGTGCGCCAGCACGCTCACCCCGATGCCGTCGAGGCCGAGTGGCGAGCGCAGCTCGACCGCGCGCTCGCCGCGGGGATCGACGTAACCCACCTCGACGCGCACATGGGCTCGTCGCTCGCCCCCGAGTGGTGCGACCGCTACGTGGCGCTGGGCGCCGAGTACGGCCTGCCAGCGCTCATCACGCGCCGCCTCAGCGACTACGGGCCGCGCAACCACCTCGCCGACGTCACCGACGCCGACTTCGATGGCTTCGTGCGGCAGGCTGCCGCGGCCGGCATGCCGGTCTTCGAGCGCGTGCTCGAGACCAACTTCCGTCGGCCACGGGGCGAGCCCGTCGACTATGCGACGGTCCTCACCGATGGCCTCGGGGGTCTCGTCTACGCCGCCTTCCACCCCTGCCGGCCGGGGCCGGGCGAGGTCGAGGTGATCGAGCCGAATGCCCACCACGTCAGGGTCGACGAGTACGAACTGTTCCGCACCGACGAGTGGCGTGCGTGGTTGAGCACCGCGCCCTTCGCGATCGCCACGATGCGCGAGCTGCGCGACGAGATGCGGGCACGATGAGCTCGATACGCGTCGGCCTTGTCGGCACCAGCTGGTGGGCCGAGTCGATGTACCTGCCGGCACTCGCCGCGCATCCCCACGGCCGCATCACCGCACTGTGCGGGCGCAACGCCGACAGGGCACGTGACGTTGCCGAGCGGTGGGGCATCCCCGCTGTGTACGAGGATCCAGCATCCATGTACGACGACGTCGACGCCGTGATCGTCGCATCGTCAAATGCGAGCCATCATCCGCTAGCACTCGCCGCGCTCCGACACAGCAAGCACGTGCTGTGCGAGAAGCCGCTCGGCCTGAATGGCGCCGAAGCCGACGAGCTTGCCGCTGCTGCAGCCACTGCCGGCGTGGTGACGATGACGCCGTTCACCTACCGCTTCATGCCGATGATGGCCGAACTGCAGCAGCGCATCGCGTCGGGCTTCGTCGGCTCGCCGTACCACATGGCCGCCCGCTACTACACCGGCTTCGCCCGCAACGGCGAGTACAGCTGGCGCTTCGACCGCGCCGAGGCCGGCTCGGGCGTGCTGGGCGATCTGGGCAGCCACTGGATCGACCTTGCGCTGTACCTGCTCGGGCCGATCACCCACGTCGGCGCTGTCACCAACGCAGCGGTGCAGCGTGCCCCGCGACCCGATGGCGCGCCCTACGACACGTGCGAGGACGTCGCCATGATGACGGTGCGCTTCGCATCGGGGGCCATCGGCCAGCTCATTGTCAGCGCAGTTGCCTGGGAGGCCACCGCCTTCGGCCAGACACATCATGTGGAGGTGCACGGCAGCGGCGGCACGCTCTACGCCTACAGCGACTGGGACTCGGTGCAGGAGGTGCGCGGCCTGCGCAACGGCGAGCGCGGCCCCGCCCGACCGCTCGAGCAGACGCCGTCGATCTGGGCCGGCCTGCGCACCGACACGGTGCACAACACGTATCGCGACGTGTTCCGCACCACCGACGCCATGGCTCGCGGGTGGGTCACCGCCATCGCCGAGGGCCGCCCGTGCCAGCCCGACCTCGCCCACGGCGCTCTCGTCCAGCGCATCACCGACGCGGCAGTCCGCAGCGCACAGTCAGACGGCGCCCTCGTCAGCGTCAGCTGACAGCACGGCAGAGCACCCCTGAGCATCGTGGCCGTGCCTGGCGGGTGGCACGGCCACGATGTTCCCTAGGGGATCAGGTGTGCCGGCGGGCTGCGACGCGTCGACCAGACCAGGTCGTGCGACGTGTTGCCGAGCGAAGGCGGGCGGCGGCACGACGACGGCTTGCCCGTGCCAGCGGCTCGGTGGGCCAGCGGTTCGTACGACGGCTCGGCACCGCACGACTGGCGGGCACCGCCAGCGGTGGCAGTCGGCGGCGGCCGATGGCGGCCAGCCCTGCGCACAGCGACAGCGCATAGAGCACGAGGGCGACGACGACGTTGAGCAGACCGCCGGCGTCGGCCCCGGCCATGCGGACGAAGCCGCCGTCGCGGACGGATTGCGACGGGCGCGGCGGGGCCACGGCATGCAGCCGCCGGGCGTCTCCCTCGTCCATCGTCACCGACTCCTTCGAATCACACTTCTTCAGCGGACGAAGTATCTACCGGCGAAACGGAACGATTGTTCCGCGAATTGCTCCTGGGAATGGGAGTCATCCCCTTGACGACGGCCATCGACCGGGCACCGGCCGGTTGCTCAACAGGCGGCACGGCGGGCTGGCCAACTCAGGTGAAACCTTCTCGCTCACTTCTATAGCTGACAAGGTATTGATACACCACTGCCGTTAGCGCCCGCACGCACCGAGCACTGGGCGCTCGAGTCGGCCGACATCCCGTACGTGCCGCCACCGCAGTTGCGTGCCGGCACCGGCGAGGCCGCACTCGACGACCTTCGATGGGCCGTCATCCTCAGCGTCGGCCAGTTCGGCGTTGCCAACACCACCACCAACCGGGTCGCCCGCCGCGCCGGCCGTTCGCTGAACACCGCATACCGACGACTGGGCTCGAAGGACGAGCTCATCGCCGAGGCCATCGACATGGCGCTGAGCGGCGACTTCGGATTCACCGGCAGCGAGAATGCGGCCTCGATGCCATTCTCTCGACAGGACCGCCTCGAACGCGCCCTGCACGTGCTCCGCAATCACATCGACGACCGCAATCACCTGCACCGTTCGTTCCTGCTTGAGGCACTCCTTGCGGCGCGTCACCACGACACCGTCCGCAGGTCTGTCGTCGAGTGGATCGGTCGCGTCGACGAGCGGTTCGCCAGCGAGCTCGCTGGGCGGCCCGCTGCCGACCTGGTCCGCATCACCGACCAGTGGCGCTACCGCATTGCCAGCGGACTCGGCAGCCTCGTGCTCAGCTTGCTCTCCAGCCTCTACGCGCATCGGTACGACCCGATGCCGGCGATCAGCGCACACGACGCAGTGGTCACTGCGGGCAGCAAGAGCCGGAGCCGACGGTGAGCGATCGTCGCGCGCGCCGGCAGTCGGCGATCGACAACGACAAGCGCATCCTCGACGCTGCCGTCGAGATCGCCGACGCGGTCGGCCTCGACCGCCTCACGGTCAGTGCCGTGGCGAAGACCGCCGGCTTCACCTCCGGCGCCGTGTACGCCCGGTACGGCAACCGGGAGGAACTACTGGTCGCACTGTGGGAGCACCGTGCCGCCGAACACCTCGAGTCGGTCATCCGCCAGGTGGGCACGTTCCGGCGACGCGGCGCCACCGACTCGTACCGGACGGCCATCATCGACGCAGTCGCCCCTCCGTCGCCGGGCCTTCGAATCGCGATCGAGACCTGTCTCATTGCGCACCGCATCGACGAGTTGCACGAGATCGTTCCCCGCACGGTGCGCGAATGGCTGGTCGACCTCGGCCTCGACCGAGTGCCGCTCTCACCCGATGAGGCCGTCGACCTCGCGGCCATCGCCGGCGTCCTCGGCTCGGTCGCCCTGTCGCCGCTGCCCGGACGGCTGGGCGCCGACCTCGACGCCAGCGTGCAGTGGATCTCCGCTCCAGCACAGCCACCGCTCGGCGACACGCTGCCGCCCACCGACACCGCCCAGCAGCTGGTGATCGAGCCCGACGATCCGATTCGCAACGACCTGCTGGTGGCCGCTCAGTCGGTGATTGCCCGCAGTGGCGTCCATCGCACCACCCTCGCCCGCATCGGACGACTGGCCAGGCTGGCGCCGGCCACCCTCTACAGCCGCTACCACAACCGCGACGAGCTGATCGCCGACATCCTCCGCCGCTCGCAGGTGTCGAACTCGCAGACCAAGCATCGCCTCGACTACCTCGCCGGCGACTCGCAGATGTCGGCCGCCCTGCACGCATTCCTCCAGCCCGAGGCACTCGTACGACGCCGCATGCACTGCGAGACCATCGTGGCCGCGTGCACACGCCGGCGATCGCCGATGTGTACTGCAGCGTCAAGCAACAGGCAATGGACGATGTTGCCCGGCACTTCCCGCCGGGGCTCATCGACGCCGAGCGGCTGATGGAGATCCAGCGAATCTCGCTGATGACCATCCACGGCTCGGCGATCCTGCTCGAGGTGCTGCCCGAGATCGCCCACCTCGACTGGCGGCCGGCGTCGGCGCTGCTGCTCACCGGCGCCCTGCAGGACGCATGACGCCGCTCGCAACTCGAGTGCCGCGCGTCGACCGCCCCTAGATCCGGTTGGCGCGCCGCACGGGGCGATCCCAGCCCGGCTCGCCGGTGGGCCGCGGCCCCGGCCACAGGCGCGGGCCCATCTCCACCATGCCGTGATGAGAGCCGTACTCGCCGAGGAGGTTCAGGTACGGCGCAGCATCGAATGCCTCGGCGCCGCGCACCCCGGTGCCCTTCCAGGTGCCCGTCGCCAGCAACTCGAGGGCCACCACCGGGCAAATCGCCGTCTGCCACAGCACCGCCTGCGCACCCCACTCGCGCATCGTCGTGTCGTTGTCGGCGACGTGGTACAGGTACACCTCGCGAGGTGATCCGTCGTAGGTGCCCTTCACCCAGATGCCGGCACAGGTCTTGCCGTTCATCAGATGGCCGAGCTTGGCCGGATTGGGCAGCACCGCAGCGAGCACGTCGCGCGGCGACACCATCACGTCGCCCACCTTGATGGGCTCGACTGCGTCGAGACCGAGGTAGGCGAAGGTCTTCAGCCAGTCGATGAAGTCGGCACCGAGCCCGTACTTGAACGTCACGCGGTTGCAGTCGATCTCGCGCGGGATGAGCAGCACCTCCTCGTGCTCCACGTTCACGCACTCCGTCGCGCCGATGCCCGCCGGAAAGTGGAAGACCTCCGGTTCACTGAAGCACTCCGTCGTGAAGAGCCCGCGGCTCCGCTCCCAGATGATCGGCGGGTTGAGG
>JBJTRF010000287.1:0-3136 GCA_046076025.1 Ilumatobacteraceae bacterium | reverse complement strand
CCGAGCCGCGGATGATGCGCACCGTCGACTGGCGGGTGACGTGGCGGCCGGGTACGCGCTGGGCGGCCGCCTTCGAGTACGACCTCATCGACTGGGACGGCGCCGTCACCACGGTTCGCCTGCAGCCCCGCACCGAGTTCCTCATGCGCGGGCTCGGCTACGGCCATCCCGAGTTCGGGCACGGGTACTGGAAGGGCGAGTCGGTACTCGCCGGCGAACGGCTCGACTTGCCGCCCGACGATCCGTGCGCGCGCCACCACGTGCACGTTCAGGCATTCTGCGACGCCGAGCTGGTGCTGCCCGACGGCAACTGCGAGCGCGGCTCGGGCATCCTCGAGCAACTCGCCATCGGACCGCACCCGAGCGGGCTGCGCGGCATCCTCGATCCGGCCTGACCGCCGGACGCCAGCGACCGCGCCCGCCGGCCGCCACTATCGTCTCCGCCGGTGAAGAAGCCCACGGTCGCCCAGCGGCGCACGGAGATCCTCGAGGTCACCTGCCAGGTCGTCATCGAACGCGGCTTTGCCGGCACGCGTATCGCCGACGTCGCCAAGCGGCTCGACGTCTCGAGCAGCCTCATCCACTACCACTTCGACTCGAAGGAGCAGCTCCTCGCCGAGGCGTTCGCCCACTACGCGCAGAAGGACCTCGCCGAGCTCGAGGCAGAGATCGAGGCGGCGCCGACATCCGTCGAGCAACTCGACCGCGCCGTGTTGAACTACGTGCCCGAGGGCAGCGGCGACATGGAGTGGATGCTCTGGATCGACGGGTGGGGCGAGGCACTCCGGAACCCGATGATGCGCACCATCAGCCAGGAGCTCGACGAGCGCTCGGTGGGCGTGCTCGAACGGGTGATCCGGCTCG
This sequence comes from Ilumatobacteraceae bacterium, assembly GCA_046076025.1. GTDB lineage: Bacteria > Actinomycetota > Acidimicrobiia > Acidimicrobiales > Ilumatobacteraceae > UBA668. The sequence goes on along the minus strand of JBJTRF010000287.1, from coordinate 2,272 downwards.
GCGTCGAGCGAGGCGAGTTCGCGTGTGCCGATCCCTCCGCCGCCGCGCTGCGGCTCACTGCAGTCGTCGACGGCCTCGCAATCCAGTTCGCCGCCCACGAGGGGGTGATGACACGGGCGCAGCTCATCGACCATGTCCGCACGCTGGCCGCATGGGAGGTCGGCCTCGAGCCCGACGCGCTCCGCCACCCGGGCGCGCACGCGCTCTCCGGCCCCGATGTCGTCACGCCCGCCACCGACACGGCCCTTCGGCAGCTGATCTCTCGATACTGCGATGCCGCCACCCGCCGGGACGACGCCGAGTTCGCTGCAGTGTGGGCTCCCGACGCGGTGTGGCACGTCGGGTCGAAGCCGATCGCCGGCATCGAGGCGATCATGTCTGCGAAGGACCGCTTCGTGAAGGGCATGAAGTGGTTCGTCCAGACCGCGCCGAATGCCGTGTTCGAGGTCGACGAGGCGAACGGCACCGGCCGCGGCCGTGTCACCGTGATCGAGCAGTTCCAGACCGCCAAGGGCCGCACCGGCACGCTCGTCGGCACCTACCACGACGTGTACCGCCGCACCGACGGCGCATGGCGCTTTGCCGAGCGCCGACTCGAGGTGATCCACGAGGGCTGATCGCCGCACCCGACGACGACTGTCGCCTGCTGCGCGAACTCAGGACGAGAAACTGGCCGGCGTCATGGCCGGCGTCATGGCCGGATCTCGTAGAACGCGTTGACGCTGTGGTCGATGTCGAGTCGGCGGAACCTGGTGAACCCGGCCGTCTCGGCCATGCGCCGCGCCGTCGACTCGCTGAGCCCCAGCGTGCCGAGGCCGGCGCCATCAGGCTCGCTGAGCGCCGACGACATGCACGACAGCACGCTGATGCCATACATCAGCGATGCCATCGGATTCCTGCGAGCGTTGTCCTCGAACGTGTCGAGTGCCTTGATGTCGACGAGCAGCCACGTGCCGTCAGGGCGGAGCGACTCGCGTATCGACGCGATGACGTCCTGCGGGTGCGCCATGTCGTGGATGCAGTCGAAGGTGCACACCAGATCCAGCGACTCGTCGGCCGGCAGTGGCTGCTGGCGAGGATCGAGGAACCGCGCATTCGACGCACCCGACGCCTCGAGCCGCTCCCGGGCGCGAGCGAGCGCGTGCTGGCTGATGTCGTAGCCGGTCACCGTGCTCGACGGAAAGGCGCCCGCCATCAGCAGCACGGCACCCCCTGCGCCGCAGCCCACGTCGGCCACGCTGGCGCCCGACTGCAGCCGCGCGACCATGCCGTCGAGGGCTGGCAGCACCGTGGGAAGGAGATGGGCCCGATTCCACGGCTCGAAGCTGCGCTCGATGCCGACAGCTCCCTCTGGCCCATGGCTGTCGTAGTCGTGGCCGATCCCGGTGCGGAAGCTCTCGCTCACGTGCTCGAGGGCCTGCATGGTCTGCGGGAGCCGATGGAACATCCCCATGCCGAATGCCGGGTGGTCGGCATCGGCGAGGACGGCCGATGCCTCCGGCGAGAGCGAGAACACGTCGCCGCCGTGCGAGTCGACGAGCCTGGCCGCGGCCTGGTTGTGCGCCCACTCGCGCACCCATCGCTCGACGGTGCCCGTGGCAGCAGCCAGCTCGGCGGTCGACATCGGACGGCCGGCCTCGCGCAGCGCGCGGTAGAGACCGAGCCGGTCGCCGAGGTGCACCATGCCTGCAGTGACGGCTCCCTCGAGCTTCGAGAAGAGCAGAAACGAGAAGAGCTTCAGCCGGTCGTCGTCGAGCGCGTCGCCCATGTCGGCCTACGAGGGGATCGCCCAGCGAGGGACGCGCTTCTCGAAGTTCGACATCACAGCCTCGGCCTGATTCGGCTTCCCGATGAGCGACCCGATGTGCTGGCGCTCGGCTGCGAACTGCGCCGCAGCGCCCTGGTGCAGCAGTTCGTTGAGCAGGCGCTTCGAGGCGCGCACTGCGTCGGGGCTGCGCCCGGCGATCTCACCGGCGAGCGACAGTGCGTGGGCGTACGGGTCGTCGCTCACGTGGGTGGCGATGCCGAGCTCCTTTGCCGCTCGGCCGGCGAAGATCCGCGCCGGGAACACCAGTTCCTTGGCGACGGCGGCGCCGACGAGCTGCGCCAGGAAGAACGTGCCGGTCATGTCGGGCACCAGCCCCCAGTGCACCTCGCGCACGCTGAGCTGCGTGTCGGGGTGCACGATGCGGATATCGGCGCCGAGGGCCACCTGCAGCCCGCCGCCCAGCGCGTGGCCGTGGACGGCGGCGATCACCGGCACCGGCACCTC
>JBJTRF010000286.1:0-5275 GCA_046076025.1 Ilumatobacteraceae bacterium | reverse complement strand
GATGCCCGCAGCGGCGAGGCTCGAGCCCATGATGGCCATGCCGATGCCGGCGTCGCCCCAGAACAGTTCTTCCACCGCCACCGGCAGCGTGAGGCCGGTGGGGTCGGCGAAGGCGCTCGACATGAACTCCCATCCGTACAGGCCGATCTGCGCCGCCTGCTCGACGATGGGCCACGGAAACTCCTCGCGCTCGTCCCACTCGTGGGCGGCAGGCCGCACCACGTCCTCGGCGAAGGTATGGACCCAGTCCTTGATCTGGAGCTGGTCGTCGTTGAGCGAGAAGTCGGCCATGTGCACCTCGTTTGTTACCCGCCGGTAACCATAGCGAGGTTGCGCTCCCCGCAGCAATCCGAGCGACCGCTACACGGGGATCGCGAGCAGCGCGGGTGCGATGGCCGTGAACGTCAGATTGGCGCCGAGGGTGAACGGGTGCACCCCGTCCCACCGGTAGGCAAGATCGGTGGCAATCGCCGCGTCGGCGCAGTACTCGGCCGGGCCGGCGACGAATGTGGCGGTGCCAGCGTTCTCGGCCGCCGCACGTCGCAGCAGGTCGTTCACGTGCGCCACGCGCGTGTCGTCGCCTCGCTCGGGCAGGGCGGGCACGCCAGCACCCTCGACGTCGGCGGGTCGCATGCACGGCACCTCGAGCAGTGCCACCTTCACGCCGGCAGCCGCCAGCGCGTCGATACCCCGCTGCAGGCCGGCGAGGAACCGGGCGTCGCCGGACTCGCTCGCAAAGGGCAGGGCCACTCCGTCCACCTCGGCATCGAACACGTCCCATGCGCCGATGGCCACGAGCGCAACCTCCGCATTTGACGCAACCGCGGCGTCGACCCAGCGCTGCGCCCAGTCGGCGCACTCGTCGAACGACCTGCGGAATCCGTCGCGCGACGACTCGGCGATGCCACCCGAGTACACGCTGCATCCCTGCAGGGCGCCATTGCTGACCGTGAAGGTCGATTCAATACCCGCCGGGAGGTTGATGGCGAGCGAGTGCGCCGTCGAGTCACCGACGATGACGAGACGCCGCGGCAGGGTCGCAGAGGTGACCGGCACCTGCGGTGCCGTGGTGGTGGTGCTGGCGATCGCGTCGGCATCGAACACCACGTCATCACCCGAGGTGTCGCGCGACGGGTCGTACACCGCAGCAGCGGAGGAGAAGAACAGCGAGAGCGCGATGACGATGAACGTCGTGCTGCCGGCCACCGACAGCGTGGTGAGCCGCCAGCCGGGCACCGACTTGCGCCCGAACCACTGCTGCAGCGCGCCGGTTCGAATCGGCGTCTCGATGAACCGGTAGCACGCCTCGCTCAGCACCGCCGTCACGGCCATCGCCAGCACGAATCGAGCAGCCGATCCCTCGTAGGCGCCGACGACCCGGCTCACCGGCCAACTCCAGAGGTACACGCCATAGGAGCGCTTGCCGAGCCCGACCAGAGGGCGGGCGCCGAACACCAGCCGCGCGCCCGCAGCCCACGGATGCACCACCGCGCACACCAGCACCGTCGACGCCACCGTGACCGCTGGCAGCACGAACAGATAGGTGCTGCCCGACGAGACGTCACCCAGCAGGAACGCTGCGAGCAGCACCAGCACCGCCGTCGCCGCAGCGAGGTCGAGGGCACGACCGGCTCCAGCGTGCGAACGCGGGCGCACCTGCCACGGCCGCCAGAGGAACGCCATCGCCGCGCCGAGCAGGAGCCCGCTCGAGCGGGTGATCGTCGACAGGTAGAGGAAGTTCGTCGTGTCGACGTCCTGCCATCGGAGGCTGAACGGGTTGAACCAGCGAGTTGGCCACGATGCCGCGTAAGCCACGGCCGTCGCCGCCATCACGCCGGCCGCAGCAAGCGCCAGCGCGCGGCCGAGGCTGCGGTCGTCGCCGCGATGGCCGGCCCGGCGGCCGGCGAGCCCGATGAACACGAGCGGCCACAGCAGGTACCACTGCTCCTCGACCGCCAGGCTCCAGAGGTGCCGGAACAGCGTGGGTGTTCCCGAGAAGTAGAGCTGCTGCGACAGGACCGTTCCCCAGTTGGCGACGTACCCGAGCGCCCATGGGAAGTCGCGTCGCAACTGGGTGTGCTGCTCGGCAGAGCCGAAGAACACCGCCCACACCCCGACCGCCGTCATCATGGCGAACAGCGCCGGCAGCAGACGCCGCCACCGCCGGATCCAGAACTGCCGCAGGTCGACTCGTCCGTGGCGGTCGCGCTCCTCGATGAGCAGCGAGGTGATGAGGAAGCCCGACACGACGAAGAACACCTCGACGCCGAAGAACCCACCGTGCATCCAGTCGAAGCCGGCGTGGTAGAGGATCACGGCGATCACCGACAGGGCACGTACGCCGTCGAGCGCCGACTGGTACCCCATCCGCCCCGACGCCGCCTGACGCGGCCTATCGAGGCGCGCCAACCGGTCGAGCGCGGGGTGGTCGGCAGACATCAGGCGCGATTCTCGCAGGCCGTCAGGCCGGCGCACCGGACAGATCGAACTCGTGCGTGCTGTGCACCTTCCACCCGACAACGAGCACCAGCGCCATCACCGTGAGCGCCGAGCCCGCCGCCATCGGGCTCCACACGCCCACGCTGTCGAATGCGGCACCGGCGGCCGGCGGGCCGATCACGCGCGCCATGGCCGCGGCCGACTGCTGGAAGCCCATTGCCTCGCCGCCACGAGAGGGCGGCGAGGCGCGATTTACGAGTTCGGTGACTGACGGCGCGGCGATGCCCTGTCCCACCGCCAGCACCAGCAGCGCGATCACGAGCACGGGCCACGAGCCGGCCAGCCCGACGAGCGCCAGGCCGGCGGCGACGAGCGATAGTGCCACCGGGTACACGCGGTGCACGCCGAGGGCCCCGACGATTCGCCCGAAGGCGACACCCTGCACGAGCACGAGCACCACGCCGATGCCGAGGAACACGAAGGCAGCCGAGCCCTCGGTGAGGTCGAAGCGCGCCCGGCCGAACAGCGAGAAGGTTGCCTCGAAGCCAACGAAGGCAAGCGTGGTGAGCACGCCCACCACGGCGAGTTGGGCGAGGCGCGGCGTCGCCGCCCGCCGCCCGATGCGGTGCCGGCCATGGTGGTCGGGGGCGGGCGACGCGGACGTCGCCGGACGCGTCTCGGGAAGGCGGATCGCAGCGGCGATGGCGTTGGCACCCGCCAGCCCTGCCGCGACGAAGAAGGGCACGTGTGGCCCGCCGAGTGCGGCGAGCCCGCCGATGGCAGGACCGATGACGAATCCCACGCCGAACGCCGCGCCGAGCATTCCCACCAGCTGCGGGCGGCGGTCGGGCGGGGCCATGTCGGCGACGGCCGCCTGGGCCACCGCAAGGCTCGCCCCGCTCGCGCCGTCGATCGCCCGTCCGACGAACAGCAGCCACATCGAGTTGGCGAGGCCGGTGACCAGGCTGCCGAGCGCCGTGCCGACAAGCGAGATGATGATCACCGGCTTGCGGCCGATGCGGTCGCTCAGCCGGCCCAGCAGCGGCGAGAACAGCAACTGCGCGACCGAGAACGTGGCGAACAGCGCGCCGACCTCGAAGCCGGATGCGCCAAACCGCTCTGCGTAGAGCCCGAGGATCGGCACGACGATGCCGAAGCCGACGAGATCGAGGGCGACGGTGGTCCACACCGTCCAGTAGCCGCGGATCATCGGCGCAGCGTGGTACCCGACTTGCCGGTCTCGACCGTCCAGCCGTCGGCCTGCAACTCGACGCGAAGTGCGTCCGCCGCTGCGAAGTCGCGCGCCGCGCGCGCGGCGTCGAGTGCCGCCGCCTTGGCCAGTGCGTCGGCGGGCACGTCGGCTGCGCCTCGCAGCTCGAGACCCACGGCGCGGCAGATCTCGCGTGCTGCCGACACCAGTGCCGGTGCGTCGTCGGTGCCCGCATCGAGCGCTGCATTGGCGCGCCGTACCGTGTCGAACAGCAGCGCCGTGGAGGCTGGGGTGTCGAGGTCGTCGTCCATCCGCTCGCGGAAGCGCGACATCACGGCCGGATCGGGATCGGCCAACGGCAGGGCAGCCGTTCGCGCCGCGAAGGCATCGAGTCCGGCGAGTGCCTTCACCGCCGCGTCGATGTTGTCCTGACCCACGCTGACGGGTCCCCGGTAGTGCGACTGCAGCAGCACCATGCGGTAGGCGCGGGGGTCGTAGTGCTCCATCAGGTCGAGGAGGTTGTGCACGTTGCCGAGGCTCTTCGACATCTTCTCGCCCTCGGCATCGACGACGAAGCCGTTGTGCATCCAGTGGTTCGCGAACCGCTTGCCGAGTGCCACCGCCTGGGCGCGCTCGTTCTCGTGGTGCGGGAACTTCAGGTCCATCCCGCCGCAGTGCAGGTCGAACCCCTCGCCCAGCAGGTCGAGGCTCATGACGACGCACTCGCTGTGCCACCCGGGTCGGCCATCGCCCCACGGCGAGGGCCACGAGGGCTCGCCCGGCTTCGACAGCTTCCACAGCGCGAAGTCGGCGGGATGGCGCTTCTGGCCTGCGCCGAACACCTCGCGCTCGCCGCCGCCTGCCAGTAGGTCGTCGAGCGACTGGTTGGCGAGCAGGCCGTAGTCGGGCACCGACTCGACGCTGAGGTACACCCCGTCGGCAGTGGTGTAGGCCTTGCTGCCGTCGACCAGCTCGCCGATCATCGCCACCATGCGGTCGACGAACTCGGTGGCGTGGGGCACGTCGGTGGGGCGCTCGACGCCGAGGCGCTCCATGGCGCTGAACCAGACGCTCTCGCAGCGATGCGTGATCTCCTGCCACGGCCGGCCCTCGCGGTTGGCGCGGTCGATGATCTTGTCGTCGATGTCGGTGATGTTGCTGGCAAGCCGCACCCGGATGCCCGACCAGGTGAGATAGCGGCGCAGCACGTCGTAGACCAGCGTGGCCCGGCCGTGGCCGAGGTGGGGCGGGCCGTAGACGGTGGGCCCGCAGAGGTAGATGCTCACCGTGCCGGGCTCGCGCATCGCGAGCTGGCGGACCTCGCGGGTTGCCGTATCGAAGAGCCGGAGCATTTCGCCAGCCTACGGGCAGGGGCACATGGCGGGTGTTCGGTAGCCTCCTGCCCCTGTGACGATGATCCCCGACAAGCCCACCATCGACGGGCTCGAGGCCAGGTGGATTCCCCGCTGGGAGACCGACGGCATCTACCGCTTCGACCGCAGCGCGGCGCGCGGCGACATCTTCGCCATCGACACGCCGCCGCCCACCGTCGGCTCGCTGCACATCGGCCATGTGTTCAGCTACACGCACACCGACACCATCGCCCGATTCCAGCGAATGCGCGGC
>JBJTRF010000285.1:0-6748 GCA_046076025.1 Ilumatobacteraceae bacterium | reverse complement strand
CGCCGCGGCGGCGCGGCCACCGCCGCAGCCCGGGCTGACCTGTTCCGCACTGCGGAATTCACGGGACGGTCGTGCCGGAAAAGGGGCCGCAATGCGGTCGACTGGCAGGGGGTGCCGTCCTAACATGAGGAGCCTTGAGCGCATCCTCGACCTCCCCTGACGCGTCATCGAACGGGCACCACCCCGACGCCGCGCTGCCCGCCGATCTCGCTGCCGAACTCGTCTCGATCGTCGCCGAGCACGCCCGCATCCGCGGCGGCCTCCTGCCGGCCCTGCACGCCGTGCAGCACCGGGCCGGCTACGTGCCGCAGTCGCTGATCCCTGCGCTCGCCGAGGCGTTCAACATCGGCGTCGCCGAGGTGCACGGCGTCATCAGCTTCTACCACGACTTCCGCACGGCACCGCCGAAGGGCAAGGTGATGCAGGTGTGCCGCGCCGAGGCATGCCAGGCGCGCGGCGGCCGCGCGGTATGGGAGTCGGCGCAGGTGGCTGCCGAGGGCGAGGGCATCGAGGTGCTCGAGGTGTTCTGCCTCGGCAACTGCGCCAACGGCCCCGCCGTGCTCATCGACGGCCACCTGCACTCGAATGTCGATGCCGCCGACATCGTCGGCCTCGTCAGCGTCACGGCGCGTCGCAATGCCGTGATCGCCGAGAGCATCCCCACCGAGGGCCCGGCCCCCGACGACACCGTCGTCTTCGTGCCGCGCGACGCGGCGGCGCGCGCCGCCGGTGCCGACGAGGTGGCAGCGGCGCTCGCCGTGAAGCCCGGCATCCGGGTGGTGCGCAACGGCTCGCGCGGCATGCTGTGGCTCGAGCCGATGATCGAGGTCGTCACGCCCGAGGGCCGTGTTGCCTACGGGCCGGTGCACGTCGACGATGTCGACTCGCTGGTCGCTGCCGACCTGCGCAATGCCGGCGAGCATCCCCTGCGGCTTGGGCTCACCGAGCAACTGCCGTGGATGCGGCGCCAGCAGCGCGTCACCTTCCGCCGCGTCGGCGTCATCGACCCGATCGACGCCGACGACTATGCGGCGCATGGCGGCATCGCCGGCCTCCGCCGCGCCCTGTCGATGTCGCCGTCCGAGGTGGTCGCTGAGGTCACCGACAGCGGCCTGCGCGGCCGCGGCGGCGCAGCGTTCCCCACCGGCATCAAGTGGCGCACGGTGCTCGACGCGCCCGGCGACGAGAAGTACATCGTCTGCAACGCCGACGAGGGCGACAGCGGCACCTTCGCCGACCGGATGCTGATGGAGGGCGACCCGCTCACCCTCATCGAGGGCATGGCCATCGCCGGCTGGGCGGTCGGCGCGCACGACGGCTACATCTACGTGCGCAGCGAATACCCCGATGCCATCACGACACTCCACCAGGCCGTTGCCGTGGCCGAGACGCGTGGATGGCTGGGCGACAGCGTGCTCGGCAGCGGATTCGCGTTCAGGGTGCACGTGCGCGTGGGTGCCGGCGCCTACATCTGCGGCGAGGAGACGGCGCTGCTCGAGAGCCTCGAGGGTCGTCGCGGCGTCGTGCGGGCCAAGCCGCCGCTGCCGGCGCTCGAGGGCCTGTGGGGCAAGCCCACCGTGGTCAACAACGTGCTCAGCCTCGGCAGCGTGCCCGCCATCCTCGCCGACGGCGCAGCGGCCTACGCGGCGCTCGGCACCGGCCGCAGCCGCGGCACGCAGGTATTCCAGCTCGCCGGCAACATCACGCAGGGCGGCATCGTCGAGACCGCATTCGGCATCTCGCTCGGCGAGCTCGTTGCGGATCTCGGCGGCGGCGCCCGCCGCGGCACGCTGCGCGCCGTGCAGGTGGGCGGCCCGCTGGGCGCCTACGTGCCGGCCGACCGGCTCGACCTGCCGATGGACTACGAGGCCTTCGCCGCCGCCGACGCCATGGTGGGCCACGGCGGCATCGTCGTGTTCGACGACTCGGTCGACATGCTGCAGCAGGCACGCTTCGCCATGGAGTTCTGCGCTGCCGAGAGCTGCGGCAAGTGCACGCCCTGCCGCATCGGCAGCACCCGCGGCGTCGAACTGATCGACCGCATCTCTGCCGCCCGGGCGTCGGGCGACGACGCCAGCGCCGACATCTCCACGCTGCTCGACCTGTGCGAGGTGATGGCCGACGGCTCGCTGTGCGCCATGGGCGGCCTCACGCCGATGCCGGTGCGCAGTGCGCTCACCCATTTCGCCGACGACTTCCAGGGGCAGCCCCACGCGATGCAAGGAGCACGCCAATGACACTCAGTCTCTCGTTCTTCGACAAGGACCTCGGCACGCCTGCCCCCGATCGTGCGCAGCGCACGCCGTCGCCGGCCACCGTCGAGCTCACCATCGACGGCCGCCGCATCGCAGTGGCCGAGGGCACCTCGGTGATGCGCGCCGCGGCGCTCGCCGGAGTCGACATCCCCAAGCTCTGCGCCACCGACTCGCTCGATCCGTTTGGCTCGTGCCGGCTGTGCCTCGTCGAGATCGACGGCCGCCGCGGCACCCCGGCCTCGTGCACCACGCCGTGCGCGCCGGGCATGTCGGTCACCACCCAGTCGCCCAAGCTCGAGCGACTGCGCCGCGGCGTGATGGAGCTGTACATCAGCGACCACCCGCTCGACTGCCTCACGTGCGCCGCCAACGGCGACTGCGAGCTGCAGGACATGGCCGGCGAGGTGGGCCTGCGCGAGGTTCGCTACGGCTACGAGGGCGAGAACCACCTCGGCATGCAGAAGGACACCTCCAACCCGTACTTCACCTTCGACTCGTCGAAGTGCATCGTGTGCTCGCGGTGCGTGCGCGCCTGCGAGGAGACGCAGGGAACCTTCGCCCTCACCATTGAGGGCCGAGGCTTCGGCTCCCGCGTCGCGGCGGGCTTCAAGGGCTCGTTCTTCGACAGCGCCTGCGTCAGCTGCGGTGCCTGCGTGCAGGCGTGCCCCACCGCCACGCTCACCGAGAACTCGGTCATCGAGCACGGCCAGCCGCGCCGCGAGGTGCTCACCACGTGCGCCTACTGCGGCGTCGGCTGCTCGTTCAAGGCCGAGATGCAGGGCGAGCAGGTCGTGCGCATGGCCCCCTACAAGGGCGGCGGCGCCAACGAGGGGCACTCGTGCGTGAAGGGACGGTTCGCGTGGGGCTACGCCACGCATCCCGACCGCATCCTCGAGCCGATGATCCGCGAGTCGATCGACGACGAGTGGCGCACCGTGTCGTGGGAGGAGGCCATCTCCTACACGGCCACGCGCCTGCAGGACATCCAGGCCCGCCACGGCCGCAATGCCATCGGCGGCATCACCTCGTCGCGCTGCACCAACGAAGAGGTCTTCGTGATGCAGAAGATGATCCGCACGGCGTTCGGCAACAACAACGTCGACACCTGCGCCCGCGTGTGCCATTCGCCCACCGGCTTCGGGCTGAAGAATGCGTTCGGCACGTCGGCCGGCACGCAGGACTTCAAGTCGGTCGAGCATGCCGATGTCATCCTGCTCATCGGCGCCAACCCCACCGATGCCCACCCGGTGTTCGCCTCGCGCATGAAGCGCCGCCTCCGCGACGGGGCGAAGCTCATCGTCGTCGACCCCCGCCGCATTGACCTGGTGCGCACGCCGCACGTCGAGGCCGCGCACTTCCTGCAGCTCACGCCCGGTACCAACGTGGCCGTCATCAACTCGCTGGCACACGTCGTGGTCACCGAGGGCCTCGTAGACGAGCGCTTCGTGCACGAGCGCTGCGAACCGGCCGACTTCGCCGCATGGGCCGAGTTCGTCAGCCGGCCCGAGAACAGCCCCGAGGCGATGGAGGCCCACACCGGCGTGCCGGCCGCAGAGGTGCGGGGCGCCGCCCGCCTCTACGCCACCGGCGGCAACGGCGCCATCTATTACGGCCTCGGCGTCACCGAGCACAGCCAGGGCAGCACGATGGTGATGGGCATGGCCAACCTGGCCATGGCCACAGGCAACCTCGGCCGAGACGGCGTGGGCGTCAACCCGCTGCGCGGCCAGAACAACGTGCAGGGCAGCTGCGACATGGGCTCGTTCCCGCACGAACTGGCCGGCTACCGCCACGTCAGCGACGACGCCACTCGTGCGATGTTCGAGCAGCTGTGGGGCGCGACCATCCAGGCCGAGCCCGGCCTGCGCATTCCCAACATGCTCGACGCCGCCATCGACGGCCACTTCAAGGGCATCTTCGTGCAGGGCGAGGACATCGCCCAGAGCGATCCGAACACCATCCACGTGATGGCGGCACTCCGCTCGATGGAGCTCGTCATCGTGCAGGACCTGTTCGTCAACGAGACGGCGAAGCTCGCCCATGTGTTCCTGCCCGGCACGTCATTCCTCGAGAAGGACGGCACGTTCACCAATGCCGAGCGCCGCATCAACCGCGTGCGCCCGGCGATGCGCCCCAAGCAGGGCAAGCAGGAGTGGCAGGCGCTGTGCGACGTGGCAACGGCCATGGGGGCGCCGATGCACTACGACGACGCCGCCCAGATCATGGACGAGATCGCCGCGCTCACCCCCACCTTCGCCGGCGTCAGCTTCGAGAAGCTCGACCGCGTGGGCAGCGTGCAGTGGCCGTGCAACGAGCAGTCGCCCGAGGGCACGCCGATCATGCACCAGCAGAAGTTCGTGCGCGGCCTCGGCAAGTTCACCGTCACCCCCTACGTCGCCACCGAGGAGCGGGCCACCCGCCGCTTCCCGCTGCTGCTCACCACGGGACGCATCCTCAGCCAGTACAACGTCGGCGCCCAGACCCGGCGCACGCGCAACGTCGAGTGGCACGGCGAGGACCTCCTTGAGATCCACCCGCACGACGCCGACGAGCGCGGCATCCGCGACGGCGACGAGATCACCCTCGCCAGCCGCGTGGGCACCACCACGATGCGCGCCGCGATCACCGACCGCATGCCCCAGGGCGTGGTGTACACCACGTTCCACTACCCGGTCAGCGGGGCCAACGTGGTCACCACCGAGCACAGCGACTGGGCCACCAACTGTCCCGAGTACAAGGTGACCGCAGTGCAGGTGGCGCCAGGCCGCACCGCCGCCAGCGTCGAGATCGACCATCCCGAGCATCGCCTCGCGGCACTCGTGCGCATGGCCAACCAGATCGCCCGCCAGCAGGCAGCCGATCCCACCCTCGACGCGGTTGCGGCGACCGCCAAGCACCTCGACACCTTCTGGGAGCACGACATGCGCGCCGACCTCGCGGCGGCCATCGACGCCGGCACCGCCACCGTCGACGACATCGTGGTCGAGGCCGTGTCGCGCCTGTCGGTCAGCGCCTGACGCGCCGCTCGTTGCCCGTCAGCCAGGCGCACGTCAGTCAGGCGCCGGTCGACGCCACCCACGTGGCGTGGAAGCCGTATGGCACGCGCCGTGGCATCACCACTTCGGCCACCGGTCCGGCGGCGATGGCGGTGGCGTCGAGCACGGCGAGCACCGACTCGTCGGCGGCGTCATCGTGCACGAACGTGAGCACCCAGCCGCCGTCCTCGGTGCCGGGATCGGCGGGCACGAACAGCGGCTCGGCGGCGTGGCGAGTGGGTCCCGGATTCCACCGCTCGCGCGTGCCGGTGGCGAAGTCGTGCTTGATGATGTCGCCGAGCTCGAACGTGTCGGGGTTCGGCCGCTCGCCGACCAGGTAGCCATAGCGGTGCTCGCGGCCGACGAGCCGCGGGTCGCGGCCGGGCAGGTCGCCGGGGTCGTCGCCTTCGAGGATGTCCTCGGTGACGGTCTGGGCGACGGTGTCGATCGTCCACCGGCACAGCGAGTCGTTCCCGCCGAGCCCGTTCGATCCCTCCTCGAACATCGATGGCAGGCGGCAGGCATAGAGGATCACCTCGTCGCCGCGGCGGAATGCGTTGACCCCGTGGAACACGTAGCAGGGGTCGATGTCGAACCACGAGATCGCCGAGGTCGGCCCGCCGAGGGGCATCACGCCGAGACGCGAACCGTGCTCGGGGCGCCAGACGAACGGCATCGTCCCCGAGCCGGGCTCGCTGATGAACGTGGCGGCGAGTTCGAGGTCGAACACGACCGGCATGTCCCAGAACACGACGTCTGACTCGGTGATGGCGAAGTCGTGGATCATGGTGCCAGCCGGCAGGGCGACCTCCTGCACCGACGACATGGTGCCGTCGGGCTCGATCACGTAGTACCAGAGGTACGGCGCGGCGAATCCGTAGCCGAAGGCGTGCATGCGGCCGGTGGCGGGGTCGATCTTGGGGTGCGCGGTGAAGCTCTGCGACAGCACGCCGCCGAAGTCGTGCGTGCCCGCCGTCGCGAGCGTGACGGGATCGACGCGATAGGGAAGGCCCACCTCGCCGCTGGTGAGCAGCTGCCCGCCGTGCCAGATGGCCGAGACATTCGACTGGCTGTTGCCGCCGCCGGGGACGCCCTCTCCGACGCCGGCGCCGGCGACGAACAGGTCGGTGCGCACCCAGCGATTCCGGTACGAGGTGGCTGCGCCGCTGTCGAGGGTGACGGCGTGCACCATCCCGTCGCCGAAGAACCAGTGCGGCGAGTCGTTCCGCGGCGGGTTCGAGCCGTTCTTGACGTAGTGGCCGACCAGGTCGGACGGCAGGCTGCCGCGTACCTCGAGTGCGGCGACATCGAGCTCGTCGTCGACGGGCGCGAAGTTGCCCTGCAGCCACCACGGGCGCGACGGGTCGACGGCCTGCGTGGTGGCCGGCGCAGCGCTGCTGGCGGCGTGTCGAACTGCCGTCGACGAGGCGGGCGTCACCGGCTCGTCGCCGGCGACGA
>JBJTRF010000284.1:0-2007 GCA_046076025.1 Ilumatobacteraceae bacterium | reverse complement strand
GGATCGCGGACCGCGCCTCGATGTCGGCGCCCTTCATCCGCTCGACCTGGTCGCGCAGCACCTCGTTCTCGGCGGCCACGTCGTCGTAGTTGACGATGCCGTTCCAGGCTCGCTCGACCGGCATTGCCACCACGCGGACCGCAGTCTCGAATGGCCGCAGCAGCAGGGCGAAGGCGCTGCGCACGCCGCCGAGCGTGCCGCTGCCGCGCTGCTCGAGCGAGATGAGCAGCAGGCACGTGAGGACGACGATGACGATGACGCGCTTGCGACTGAGCTGGAACACCTCAGCCCTCCGGTGCGATCACTCGTCGCTGCCCATGCTCATCAGCCCGCGCATCGCGTCGATGTTCTCGAGCGCGCGTCCCGAGCCGATGACCACGCTGTACAGCGGCTCCGGGGCGATGTTGATGGGCATGCCGGTCTCGTGCGACAGGCGCCGATCGAGACCGAGGAGCAGTGCGCCGCCGCCGGCGAGCATGATGCCGTTGCGCATGATGTCGGCAGCCAGCTCGGGCGGCGTGCGGTCGAGCGTGGTCTTCACTGCGTCGACGATGGCCGAGACCGGCTCGGCGAGGGCCTCGCGGGTCTGCTCGGTGGTGAGCTCGACCGTGCGCGGCAACCCGCTGATGAGGTCGCGGCCGCGGATGTCGGCGGTGAGCTCTTCCTCGAGCGGCCAGGCCGACCCCATCTGGATCTTGACGTCCTCAGCCGTGCGATCGCCGATGGCGAGCGAGCACTCCTTCTTGACGTACTGGATGACCGCCTCGTCGAGCTCGTCCCCGGCGACGCGCACTGACTGGGCGGTGACGATGCCGCCGAGCGAGATGACGGCCACCTCGGTGGTGCCGCCGCCGATGTCGACGATCATGTTGCCGCTCGGCTCGTGCACGGGCATGTCGGAGCCGATGGCCGCGGCCATGGGCTCTTCGATGATGTGCACCGGCTTGCGGGCGCCGGCGTACTCGGCGGCGTCCTGCACGGCGCGCTGCTCGACGCCGGTGATGCCCGACGGCACGCAGATGACCATCCGAGGCTTGCTCCAGCGACTGGCGTGCACCTTCTGGATGAAGTAGCGGAGCATCTTCTCGCAGACCTCGAAGTCGGCGATGACGCCGTCCTTCAGGGGCCGGATGGTCTTGATGCGTCCCGGCGTGCGGCCCATCATCCGCTTCGCCTCGTGGCCGACGGCCACGGGGCGGTTGTCGAGCATGTCCATCGCCACGACCGAGGGTTCGTTGAGGACGATCCCCTCGCCCCGGGCGTAGATCAGGGTGTTGGCGGTGCCGAGATCGATGGCCAGGTCACGGCCGAGGGCCAGTGGGTTGCTTCTCGCCATCACCTACCTCCTGGGCGTCGCGCCGGCCCCGGGCCGGGCATCCGGTCAGCCTAGCGGCCTCCCGGTTTGTTACAGATTCGGGAAGAAGATCCCCAGTTCGCGCTCGGCCGAGGCCAGCGAGTCGCTGCCATGCACCAGGTTCTCGGTGAAGAGGATGCCCAGATCGCCGCGGATCGTGCCCGGGGCCGCCTTGCGGGGATTGGTGGCGCCCATCATCTGGCGCACGACCTCCCAGGTGTCCTCCGGGCCCTCGAGGGCGAGGGCGACGACCGGGCCGCGGCTCATGAACGACACCAGATCGGCATAGAAGCCCTTACCCACGTGCTCCTCGTAGTGGCGGGCCAGGGTGTCGGCATCGAGCGTGCGCAGGTCGAGCGCCACGACCTTCAGGCCCTTGGCCTCGAAACGGGCGAGGATCTGGCCGACGAGGCCGCGCTCGACAGCATCGGGCTTCAGCAGGACAAGGGTGCGATCAGACATGGCCGGTGAGGCTACCGGCCAGCGCTCAGCGCAGCACCTGGCGCAGGTGCGGCCGGGCTGCCCCGACGATGTACAGCGAGCCGGTGACGACGATGGCGTCCTCGGCCGCCGCCCCGTCGAGGGATGCGTCGATGGCGTCCTCGACGCTGGCGACCTGGCGGACGTCGTCGCAGCCAAGCTGGCGTGCCGCC
>JBJTRF010000283.1:0-8032 GCA_046076025.1 Ilumatobacteraceae bacterium | reverse complement strand
AAGCCGCGGCCCGACACGTCGTCAGCCGGCTGGCAGCAGCTCGCGATCGAGGTGTACGGCGGCGTGCTGCTGAACTCGTGGCTCGACCGCGACCTCGGGCTCGCCGGCACCGTCGTGCTGCGCGATCGCTCATCGCATCTCGTCCGCATCGACGGGCCCGTGGCCCGGGTGCCGCAGCTCGCGATCCACCTCGACCGCGGCGTCAACGACCGCGGGCTCGTCCTCGACCCGCAGCAGCACATGACCCCGGTGTGGGGAGCGGGAACGGCACCTGCCGACTTCGCTGCGTGGCTCGCGGCGGACCTCGGCGTCGAGGCCGGTGACATTGCCGCATGGGACCTGTCGCTATTCGACGTCACCCCGTCAGCCGTCATCGGCCCGGCCGGCGACCTGCTGGCGTCCGGCCGGCTCGACAACCAGGTGTCGTGCTGGGCGGCGACGTCGGCCATCGTGGCGGCCGCCGCGCACAGCGGTGATGCCGCGCCCGGCATCGCCCTCATCGCCCTGTTCGACCACGAAGAGGTCGGCTCGGAGAGCGCCACCGGCGCGGCCGGCCCGCTGCTCGAGCACGTCGTCGAGCGGCTGGCCCTCGCTGCCGGCGCCGACCGGCGGGCATTCCTCGCCCAACTGGCATCGAGCACCTGCGTGTCGGCCGACAACGCGCACAGCGTCCATCCCAACTACGTCGACCGCCACGAGCCGGGACACCGGCCGCTCGTCAACCGCGGCCCCGCCATCAAGCTCAACCACAATCAGCGCTACGCCACGTCGCCGAGTACCTCGGCGCTGCTGCAGGGCTGCTTCGACGCCGCCGGCGTGCCGTGGCAGCTCTTCGTCAGCCGCAACAACATGCCGTGCGGCTCGACAATCGGCCCGATCACCGCCACCCGGCTCGGCATCGACACCGTCGATGTCGGCGTGCCGCAGCTGAGCATGCACTCGGCACGCGAGCTCTGCGGCACGCACGATCCGTGCTGGCTGGCGACGGGCCTGGCTGCCTACTTCGCGGCGCGTCGCTGACGACGGCCCGCCGCCGCTGCCTCGGCGGCGTCGAGCAGGCGCTGCATCTCGGCATGCAGGTCGGCGGTGACCCGGCGCACATCGGCGCGTTGCTCGGCGGGCGTCGAGCCAACGGGCGCGGCGAGCGGTCGGCCGACGACGACGTGGATCTTGTGCGGCCTGATGCCCTTGGCTCCCTTGCGCATTGCCCGCTCGCTGCCGCCGATGCCGACCGGCACGATGGGCGCCCCTGTCTTGGCGGCGATGTAGGCGGCACCGTCGAAGAGCGGCTGCACCACGGGACCGCTCTTGCGCTCGCCCTCGGGGAACAGCACGAGCGGCTCGCCGCCCTCGAGCAGCGCGATGCACCGCCGCAGTGCCTCGCGGTCGGCGCTGCCGCGCGTCACGGGGAAGCCGCCGCAGGCAGTGAGCACGCGCCCGAGCGCGGCATTGGTCCACCACTTGTCGGCGCCCATGAACCGCATCCGCCGGCGGGTGATGCCCGACGACACGGGCGTGTCGATGATGCTGCGGTGCGTGGGGGCGAGAATGAATACGCCCGACGCCGGCACGTTGCCACCGCCCTCGACGGTCATGCGGCACCATGTGCGGCAGAAGGCCGTCACCAGGTTGCGCACGGTGCGGTAGACGATCCTGTCGGGGATCGACGAGCCAGCAAGACGAGTGGCGACCTTGGTCATCGCTCGCCCATTAGCCGGAGAATGCGCTCGAGCACCTCGTCGATGCCGAGCCCCGTGGTGTCGACCACGACGGAGCCACTGGCCTCGGTGAGCGGGCTGTCGTCGCGTATGCTGTCGAGGTGATCGCGCCGGGCGATGGCCTGCTCGATCTCGTCGACGTTGCCGCCCGCCTCGGCGACCCGCCGCTCGGCACGCGTGCGCGGCGACGCGGTGAGGAACAGTTTCAGGTCGGCATCGGGGAACACCACCGAGCCGATGTCGCGGCCCTCGATGACGCCGCCGCCACGGGCCACTGCCCACTCGCGCTGGCGGGCGCGCAACTCGGTGCGAACGCCGCTGTTGGCCGCCACGGCGCTGACCGCCGCAGTGGTGGCCGGCGAGCGAATCGCCTCGGTCGCATCCACGCCGTCGACGCAGACCCGCCCGTCGACGAGGTCGATGTCGACCTCGCGGGCCACCTGTGCAACGCGCTCGGCATCGGTCGGCTCGACGCCGCGTCGTGCGGCGGCCACCGTGACGGCGCGGTACATGGCACCGGTGTCGAGGTAGTGCAGGCCGAGTCGGGCAGCCAGCGCCCGGGCGATGGTGCTCTTCCCGGCCCCTGCCGGCCCGTCGATCGCGATCACTCTCACCGCTGCCGTCTCCTCCGCCGACCTGCTACCAGCTCGTGCCGACGGGCATGCCCTCGCTGTAGCCGGCGGCGCTATGCACGCCCACCACAGCCCGCTCGTGGAACTCGTCGATCGTGCGCGCCCCGGCATAGGTGCACGCCGAGCGCACCCCGGCGACGATGTCGTCGATGATGTCCTCGACGCCGGGCCGGTCGGCATCGAGGTACATGCGCGACGTGCTGATGCCCTCCTCGAACAGTTCCTTGCGCGCCCGCTCGAACGGCGTCTCGCTGCGGCTGCGGTTCTTCACGGCCCGGTTGGAGGCCATGCCGAAGCTCTCCTTATAGAGACGGCCGTCGGGATCGCGCAGGGTGTCGGCGGCCGACTCGTAGGTGCCGGCCAGCCACGACCCGAACATCACGCTGCCGGCGCCAGCAGCCAGTGCCAACGCGACGTCGCACGGATGCCGCACGCCGCCGTCGGCCCAGATGGTGCGCCCGTGACGGCGGGCTTCTTCGGCGCACTCGAGCACGGCGCTGAACTGCGGCCTGCCGACGCCGGTCATCATGCGGGTGGTGCACATGGCGCCGGGGCCGACGCCGACCTTCACGATGTCGGCTCCGGCAGCGATGAGATCTTTCGTTCCCTGTGCCGTGACGACGTTGCCGGCGACGATCGGCACGCCCGGTGCCACGGCGCGCACTTCCTCGATCGCCCGCAGGGTGCGCACCTGATGCCCGTGGGCAGTGTCGATGACGAGTGCATCGGCGCCGAACGAGAGGAGCGCCTTGGCCTTGGTGGCGGGATCGCCGTTGATGCCCACGGCGGCGGCGATGAGCAGCCGACCCGATGCGTCGACAGCCGGGCTATAGATGGTGCTGCGCAGCGCGCCCTTGCGGGTGGCGCAGCCGATGAGCCGGCCGTCGGCGTCGACGACAGGAGCGACGGAGAGCCGCAGTTCGCTGAGCCGCTCGTAGATGTCGCTCGGCGAGGCGCCGTCGGAGATCACCACGAGCTCGCGGCTCATGACGTTCTTCAACTGCGTGAAGCGGTCGAAGCCGGCTGCGTCGTGCTCGGTGAAGATGCCCTCGGGTCGGCCGTCGTCGTCGACCACCACGATGGCGCCGTGGGCACGCTTGTAGATGAGTGACAGCGCGTCGCCCACGGTGTTCGAGGCGCTCAGCGTGATGGGCGTGTCGTACACGAGGTGGCGGCTCTTCACGTACGACACGACCGTCTCGATGACGTCGAGCGGGATGTCCTGGGGCAGCACGGTGAGGCCACCGCGGCGGGCCACAGTCTCGGCCATGCGCCGGCCCGCCACCGCCGTCATGTTGGCGACGACGACGGGAATGGTGGTGCCGAGGCCATCGGGGGTGGAAAGGTCGACGTCGAGCCGCGACGGCACGGCGCTGAGCGAGGGCACCATGAACACGTCGTTGTAGGTGAGGTCGTAGGGGGGATTGCCGGTGAGGAATCGCATCGGTCGTCCTGTTCGCCGCCGGGCGCCGCCCCGAGCGGGCGGACGCCGGAACGGCCGAACAAATCTACCGCTGGCGACCGTGCCCCCGGCGGGGATGGGCCGGTCGACGACTGGCGGCAGCGGTACGGTGACGGCCGTGTCATCGGCCCGTCCTGTCGTCCTCGTGCACGGCTGGGGCGGGTCGTTCGATGCCACCTGGCGGCGCAGCGGCGTCGCCGACCTGCTGGCCGACATGGGCCGGCCCGTCATCGGCGTCGACCTGCTCGGCCACGGCGACGCGCCCAAGCCCCACGACCCCGGCGCCTACGCCGATCTCGGCGACCGCGTTGTCGCGGCCATCGACACCGCCGTGGGCACCGGCCCGGACGCCGGCCGAGTCGATGCCATCGGGTTCTCGCTCGGGGCGATGACCCTGCTGCGCATCGCCGTCGATGCCCCCCACCGCTTCGAGCGCCTCGTGCTGGCCGGCATCGGCCGCAACGTGCTCGAACCCGACGACGGGTCGGGCGAGCGCATCGCGCTCGCCGTCGAGGGACGCGCCGACGATGACGACACGCCGGCCCAGGCGTTCGCACGGTACGCATCGCAGCCGGGCAACGATCCGGCGGCTCTGGCGGCAGTGATGCGCCGACCGCGCCAGCCCGTCGAACCGGCAGAACTCGCCAGGGTTACCTGCCGCACGCTCGTCGCCATCGGCGACGCCGACTTCGCCGGGCCGGGCGATGCCCTGGCGGCTGCCCTCGGCAACGCCCGGCTGGCAGTCCTGCGCCGCACCGACCACTTCGCCACGCCGGAGTCGTTCGCGTTCGTCGATGCCGCCCTGCAGTTCATCGACGAGCCGTGAGCCGATGACCGGGGCTCGTGTCACCGACGACATCGAGACGGCACTTGCCGCCCTGCGTGCCGGCGGACTCGTGGCGATCCCCACCGAGACCGTCTACGGACTTGCGGCCGATGCCGACAATGCCGGGGCAGTGCGCCGGATCTTCGCCGCCAAGCGCCGCCCGGCCAATCATCCGCTGATCGTGCACGTGGCCGACGCATCGCTGCTCGGCGAGTGGGCCGCCGAGGTGCCGCCGGCGGCAGCCGTGCTCGCCGACGCGTGCTGGCCGGGCCCGCTCACGCTGCTCGTGCCCCGAGCCCGCCGGGTGATCGATGCCGTCACGGGCGGCCGACCGTCGGTGGGAGTCCGCGTGCCGGCCCATCCGCTCACCGCCGAGTTGCTGCGGCGCTTCGGCGGCGGCCTGGCGGCACCGTCGGCGAACCGCTTCGGCCATGTCAGCCCCACCACGGCGGCGCACGTGGTCGACGACCTGGGCGATGTCGTCGACGTCGTGCTCGACGGCGGCCCGTGCCCGGTAGGCGTCGAGAGCACGATCGTCGACTGCACCGTCGATCCTCCCCAGGTGCTGCGGCCCGGCGGCATTCCCGTCGAACACGTCGACCGACTGCTGGCCGACGCGGGCTTCGGCCCGGCGACGGCACCGAGCGGGCCGAGTCGCGCCCCGGGGATGCTCGCGTCGCACTATGCGCCGCGAGCCCGGGTGGAACTGGCGTCATCCGCCGACGACCTGCGGAGGATGCGGGACGCGCACCCCGGCGCCGCCGTGATCGACCACGGTGACGACCTGGTGGCCTATGCGCGCCTGCTGTATGCCGAGCTGCGCGCCGCCGACGACGCGGGCGCCGACACCGTCATCGCCGTGGTGCCGCCTGCTGCGGGGCTCGGGCACGCCATCCGCGACCGGCTGGCGAAGGCCGCCGCCGGCCGCTGACATCGGCTGCGCGTCGCAGCAGGCCAGCGCGTCGGGTCAGCGGCCGCGGAACTCGGGCGGGCGCTTCTCGAGGTAGGCGGCGACACCCTCGCGGAAGTCGGCCGTGCGCAGCAGGGTGAGGAGTTGCAGGAAGACGTGGTGCACGTTCTGGTCGAACGTCTCGCTCTCGGCCGCGCGCATCATCCGCTTGATGGCGCGTACCGCCAGCGGGGCGTTGGCACTGATCTCGGCGGCCATCGACCGCACGCCGTCGGCGAAGTCGGCGTCGGGATAGACGTGGTTGACGAGGCCGAGGCCGAGCGCATCGTCGGCGGTGAGCACCCTGCCCGTGAAGGCGACCTCTGCGGCCCGGGCATAGCCCACCATGCGCGGCAGCAGCCAGGTGCCGCCGCTCTCGGGCACGATGCCGCGGCGGGCGAAGCCCGGGTTCAGCTTCGCCGAGGCTGCGGCGATGCGGATGTCGCAGCCGAGGGCGAGATCGAGCCCGTAGCCGGCCGCCCCGCCGTTGAGGGCGCAGATCGTGGGCGTGTCGAGGTGGTGCAGCACGATGGGCGGGGCTGCGCGCAGGTCGATCTCGCCGGGTACCCCGCCCCCGCCGGAGAGGCCGCCCAGCTCGCCCGGGGCGGCACCCACCTGCGCCGTCATGTCGAGGCCGGCGCAGAAGGCCCGCCCGGCGCCGGTGAGCACGATGCAGCGCACGTCGGGATCACGGTCGGCGACGAGCAGGGCGTCGGACAGCTGGTCGAGCATCGCCGCGGAGATGGTGTTCAGGCGCTCAGGGGCATTCAGCGTGACCGTTGCCACATGACCCTCGAGATCGAGGCGGACCTCCGCAGGAGCCGCCGTCGAACCGCCGTGGCCAGGGGGGTCGGCCTCTGCTTCCACCCTGTCGACCCTACTTCGACCGCCCGGTTTTCATCCCACCCGACTGCCCCTTCGGGCCCCGTGCTCCCTAGACTCAGGGCTTCGACAACATCAGGGCGGCATCCCGCCGCCTTGGCTCCTAGGGGGAGAATCCCATGCAGAGAACCCGTGTGCGCCGGGCAGGCGCGCTGCTCGTAGGCCTGTCGCTCTTCGCGGCCGCCTGCGGCGACAACAAGGAAGCATCCGACACCACGGCACCCGCCTCGACGGCAGCGCCCGACACCACCGTCGGCGCCGACACCACGGCTCCCGCTGGCGGCGGCGAGCTGGCCGGCATGAAGGGCACCACGCCCCTCCCGCCCGAGCTGGCCCAGGAGTTCAAGGACCGCATCCTGACCACACCGTCGGGCGCAGGCCTGACCGACTTCAACTACGCCGCCGAGACGTTCGACGCGGTCGTCATCATGGCCCTCGCTGCCGAGGCCGCCAAGACCGACGGCATCGAGTACGCCAGCTTCATCGTCGACGTGTCGACCGGTGGCGAGAAGTGCACCGACTTCGTGTCGTGCCGCGACCTGCTGGCCGCCGGCACCGACATCGACTATGACGGCGTCTCGGGCCCGAACGACCTCAACGGCAACGGCGAGCCGCTCGCCGGCACCTACGGCGTCCTGCAGTTCGGCGCCGACAACCGCCTCGACGACTCGCTGACCACCAACGTGTCGGCCGAGTCGCCGGAGTCGGCGGTGCTGCCGGAGTCGGCAGTCGAGGGTGCCCGCGCCGGTGACGGCACGTTCACCATCGGCGGCCTGCTGCCCCAGACCGGGTCGCTCGCGTTCCTCGGCAACCCGATGTTCGCCGGCGCCGAGCTGGCCGTGGCCGAGATCAACGCCGCTGGCGGCGTGCTCGGCGCGGAGATGGTGTATTCGGCCGGTGACTCGGGCGACACCAGCACCGACCTCGCCAACCAGACCACCGACCGCTTCCTGGCCGAGAACGTCGACGGCATCGTCGGCCCGGCCTCGTCGGGCGTGGCGCTCACCGTGATCGACAAGATCGCGGCGGCTGGCGTGGTGCTCTTCTCGCCCGCCAACACCTCGCCGGTGCTGTCGACCTACGCCGACAAGGGCCTGTACTTCCGCAACGCTCCGCCCGACACCCTGCAGGGTGTCGTCATCGCCGACCTCGTCGTCGGCGACGGCAACCAGAGCGTGTGGATCATGGGTCTCGACGATGCCTACGGCAACGGCCTGGCTGACGTCATCGAGGCCGCCCTCACCGAGGCCGGCATCGAGGTGCTCGGCAAGACCATCTACGACCCGGCCGCTGCCAGCTTCGACACCGAGGTGGGCGAGATCGCCGCTGCCGATCCGGACGCCGTGGTCCTCATCACCTTCGACGAGGGCGCCCGCATCCTGAAGACCATGGTCGAGCTGGGCATCGGCCCGTCGGCCAAGATGATCTACGGCTGCGACGGCAACATGGGCAATGCCCTCGGCGAGGCCTTCGACGCCGCCTGATCCCTCGGGATCAGCCGTCACGGCAACCCTTTAACGGACGCCCCGGGCTTCGGCCCGGGGCGTTCGCCGTTTTCCGGCG
>JBJTRF010000282.1:0-17371 GCA_046076025.1 Ilumatobacteraceae bacterium | reverse complement strand
ATCAACAAGGTCGATCGATCCGATGCCCGTGCCGACGAAGTGCTCGACGAGGTGTACCAGTTGTTCATCGACCTGGAGGCCGCCGACCGCCACATCGAATTCGAAGTGATTTCAGCAGTGGCCCGCGAAGGTCGAGCCATGGTCGGACTCGGCATGCCACCTGCCGACGCCGATCTGTCCGCCCTTCTCGACACCATCCTCAGCCGGATCCCGTCTCCCGGCGGTGATCCGCAGGCACCCTTGCAAGCCCTCGTCACCAACCTCGACGCGTCCGAGTATCTGGGTCGCCTGGCGGTCGGTCGCGTCTACCAAGGTGCATTGCGCAAGAACGACATGGTGGCACTGCTCGAAGAGGAGTTCGGCGAGGGTCAGCCTCCACTGAAGCGCCGTCTGACGCAATTGATGGCCTTCGAAGGAGTCGGGCGCGTCGAGGTGGACGAGCTGTCGGCAGGTGATCTGTTCGTGGTGGCGGGATTTCCGGAGGTGGAGATCGGTGACACCATCGCCGCGGTCGACGATCCCCGTGCCCTGCCCCGACTGACGGTGGACGAGCCGGTGCTGCGCATGACTTTCGGCGTCAACACGTCACCGTTCGCCGGACGCGATGGAAAGTTCCTCACCAGTCGCCATCTGATCGACCGACTCCGCCGTGAAGAGTTGGGGAACGTCTCGATCAAATTGCACGAGACCGAATCGGCCGATGTCATGGAAGTCGCCGGCCGCGGCGAACTGCAGTTGGCGGTTCTCATCGAGTCCATGCGCCGGGAGGGCTACGAATTGCAGGTGAGCAGACCCGAGGTCATCACCAAGGAAGTGAACGGCAAGAAGTTCGAACCACTGGAGCGGGGCGTCTGCGATGTGCCCGATGAATACGTCGGTGCCGTCACCCAGGCCCTCGCTCCCCGCAAGGGACGAGTGGTGGACCTGCGCTCGGGTGATCCGGGTCGGACCGTGGTGACCTTCGAGTGTCCGAGTCGGGGTCTCATCGGATTCCGATCACTGTTGATGACCACGACGCGCGGCACCGCCATGCTGCATCAGCACCACGCCGGCTGGACGCCGTGGTGCGGTGATCTCCCGCACAGCCTCGGGGGCGCCATGATCGCCGACCGCGAGGGGATGGTGACCGCCTACGCTCTCGACAACTTGCAGTTGCGCGGAGAGCTCTTCGTCCAGCCCGGCGACAAGACCTACGAAGGGATGGTCGTCGGGGAGACGTCTCGTGGCGACGAGATGGTCGTGAACGCCGTTCGGGCCAAGGAAAAGACCAACATCCGGACCCACAGCCACGACGAAGGAGTCAAGTTGGCGGCCCCTCGCATCCACACGCTCGAAACGGCCATCGAGTGGATCGCCGACGACGAGCTCGTCGAGGTCACCCCGAAGGCGATCCGCATCCGCAAGCGCTACCTCGGCCTCGAGGAGCGGCGGCTCGCTTACAAGCGGATGACGGCCTCAGCGGGCCGCTGACCGGCACGTTCGGCGGTCAGCGCCGGACGGCCGGGTGGGGAAGCGGCGTCCAGCGGGGACGCTCGAGCAGTTCGACGAGCTGGTCGTAGATCTTCTTGCCGACGATCTCGACAATTTCGTCGCGCAGGTACTTGTACACCGGCTGCCGTCCGTCGAATGCCTCGTCGGTCTCGGTGCACCACCAGTGGAAGTCCTCGCCGCCGGCGCCCCAGTCGCGTCGCTTCCACTCGCGAAGCGTGCTGGTGATGTAGCCGTTGTCGTCGGTGGTCTCGTCGAAGCGAAGCGGCACCTGCCAGCACACGTCGGGCTTCCAGTCCATCGGCCGCTCGCCAGCCTCGAGCGCAGCCACGTGCAGCGCGCACCCGGCGCCGCCCTCGAAGTCGGGCCGGTTCAGGAAGATGCAGGCGTCCTTGTAAACGCGGGTGGTGGTGACACCGTCCTCGCTGCCGAGGATGCCCTTGGCCCGGCCCTGCTTGATGAACTGCCACTGGTGCGGCTTGAGCCGTGCGGACGCGACGACGACGGTCTGCACGTCCTCGTCGTCGATGAAGTGCGCCCCGTAACTGCAGCAGCCCTGCACCATGTCGGTGGCATCTGCGTCGAGAATGCCCTTGCAGCCGTCCCCGTAGATGCAGCGCCACTTGCTGCGGAGGAACGTCGCGTCGAACACCCAGGTCCGCTGGTACTTGTCCTCCTCGAAGGAGATCCACTCGTGAATGTCGACAGCCATGGAGCGGCAACCTAGCGGGACGGCGCATGTCGGCAAAGGACACAGTCCTCGCGGCCCAGCGGCGCTGCGGGACGTTGCCAGTCGGCTCCGGTGCGGCGGCGGTCGGTAGCATCGTGCCCCTATGGCCACGACGCCGACGACCGCCGACCAGCTCCGCTCCACGTTCGTCGACTATTTCGTCGGCAAGGGCCACACCGCCGTCCCGTCGGCAAGCCTCATCCCGCACGACCCGACGGTGCTGTTCACGGTCGCGGGGATGGTGCCGTTCAAGCCGTACTTCCTCGGCGACGAGGTGCCGCCGTACTCGCGGGCAGTCAGCAGCCAGAAGTGCGCCCGGGCCGGCGGCAAGCACAACGACCTCGACGACGTCGGCCGCACGAAGCGCCACCTCGTGTTCTTCGAGATGCTCGGCAACTTCTCGTTCGGCGACTACTTCAAGCGCGACGCCATCACGTGGAGCTGGGAACTTGTCACCGAGGGCTTTGGATTCGACGGGGATCGCCTCTGGATCACGGTGCACGAGAGCGACGACGAGGCCGAGGCGATCTGGCACGAGGAAGTCGGGGTGCCGATGAGCCGCATCCAGCGACTCGGCGACAAGGACAACTTCTGGCAGATGGGCGACACCGGCCCGTGCGGGCCGTGCAGCGAGATCCATATCGACCGCGGGCCGGCATTCGGGCCTGAGGGCGGCCCCCTCGGCGATCCCCACGGCGACCGGTTCATGGAGTTCTGGAACCTGGTCTTCATGCAGTTCAACCAGGGGCCCGACGGCACGCGCACGCCGCTGCCGAAGCCGTCGATCGACACCGGCGCCGGCCTCGAGCGCATTCTCTGCCTCGTGCAGGGCGTCGACGCGGTCTGGGAGACCGACCTGATGCTGCCGCTCATCGAGTCGGCGTGCCGCCTCACCGGCAAGCGCTACGTCGCCGGCGACTATGACCACCGCGAGAGCTTCGCGATGCGCGTGCTGGCCGAGCACGCCCGCAGCAGCACGATGCTGGTCAGCGACGGCGTCTACCCCAGCAACGAGGGCCGCGGCTACGTGCTGCGGCGTATCATCCGCCGCGCCGTGCGCTACGCCTACCTGCTCGGCACCGACAAGCTGGTCATGCCCACCCTCGCCGAGACGGCCATCAGCGTGATGGGCAACGCCTATCCCGACGTCGTCAAGAACCGCGACTTCGTGCTGGGCGTGCTGACGCGCGAGGAAGAGCGGTTCCGCCAGACGCTGAAGAACGGCCTGTCGATCCTCGAGGGCGAGCTCGAGGGCGGTGCATCGTCGCTGCCCGGCCGCACGGCCTTCCTGCTGCACGACACGTACGGCTTCCCCCTCGAGCTCACCGAGGAGATCGCCGGCGAACGGGGCGTGGCCGTCGACAGCGCGGGATTCGACGCCGAGATGAGGGCGCAGCGCGAGCGCGCCAAGGCGGCGCGCAAGGGCGGCGCAACTGACGACGAGCGGCTCGATGCATACCGAGAGGTCGTCGAGGCACACGGGATCGCCGAGTTCGTCGGCTACGCCGACGACGCGTGCGAGGCGACCGTCATGGCCGTGCTGCCGGGTAGCGACGAGGGAACCGTCGAGATCTTCCTCGACCGCACGCCCTTCTACGCCGAGGCCGGCGGCCAAGTGGGCGACACCGGCACGATCCGCGCCGAGGGCGGAGTGGCCGAGGTGCTCGACACCACCTACGCGCTGCCGGGTCTGCGGCGCCATGTCGCCCGGGTGAACGGCGAGATCGAGGTCGGATCGCGAGTGGTGGCATCGATCGACGCCGGACGACGCGCCGCGATCCGCCGCAAGCACACGGGCACGCACATCCTCCACTACGCGCTGCGCAAGGTGCTGGGCGAGCACGTCAAGCAGGCGGGCTCGCTGGTCGGGCCCGATCGGCTCCGGTTCGACTTCAGCCACTTCTCCGCGGTCACCGACGACGAGGTGCGGCGCATCGAGGACATTGCCAATGCCGAGGTGCTCGCCAACGCCACGGCGAGGGTGTTCGAGACCACCAAGGACGAGGCGGCGGCTCTTGGAGCCATCGCCTTCTTCGGCGACAAGTACGGCGACATCGTCCGTGTTCTCGAGGTCGGCAACTCGATCGAACTCTGCGGCGGCACGCACGTCCGCGCCGCAGGCGACATCGGCACCGTCAAGGTGGTGTCCGAGAGCAGCATCGGCAGCAACCTGCGCCGCGTCGAGGCCACCACCGGCGTCAACACGGTTCGCCTGCTTCAGCGCGAGAGCGCCCAGGTCGCCGAGGCAGCGCGGTTGGTCGGCGCGCCGGCCGACGACCTCGTCGGCGGCGTGCAGCGCCGCCTGGACGAGATC
The DNA here is from genome assembly GCA_046076025.1 of Ilumatobacteraceae bacterium. Taxonomy (GTDB): domain Bacteria; phylum Actinomycetota; class Acidimicrobiia; order Acidimicrobiales; family Ilumatobacteraceae; genus UBA668. The sequence goes on along the minus strand of JBJTRF010000282.1, from coordinate 12,839 downwards.
AAGTCGCTGCAGGACGAGCTGAAGGCGCTGCGCGCCCGGCTGGCAGCGGGCCGCGCCGAGGAACTCGCGGCCGAGGCGGTGTCGGGCGTCGTGGTCACCCGAGTCGACGGCCTCGCGCCCGGCGACATGCGCGATCTCGCCGTTGCCGTACGCCAGCGCGGCAGCGACATCGTCGTGCTCGGTGGTATCTCCGACTCGGGCGGTGTGTCGCTCGTCGCCGCCGTGGCGCCTGCGTCAGGGCGGGTTGCCGGCGATCTCATCCGCGATGCAGCCAAGGCGGTCGGTGGTGGTGGCGGCGGCAAGGGCGACATCGCCACTGCGGGCGGCAAGAACCCCGACGGCCTTGACGAGGCGCTGCGCATCGCGGAGGCAGCGGCCAGGTCCTGACATGCCGGGCCGGGATGCGGCAGCGTGCGAGGAGCCCGCACGATGAGAGCCCTCGGCATCGATCTCGGCACCCGTCGCGTCGGCGTGGCCGTCAGCGACCGCAGCGGCACGCTCGCGTCGCCGCTCGTGGTGCTCGAGCGCACGGGCTCGCAGGCCCGCGACCACCGGGCGATCGCCGCACTGGTGGCCGAGGAGGAGGCCCAGGGGGTGGTCGTCGGCCTTCCGCTCAACATGGACGGATCGTCGGGTCCGGCAGCCCGCGCTGCCGTTGCCGAGGCGAAGGCGTTGGCTACCGTGGTCGGCGTGCCCGTGCTCAGCTTCGACGAGCGCCGTACGACGGTCACTGCGCAGCAGGCGATGCGCGCTGCCGGCACGAAGGCCCGCGACCAGCGCGGCGCAGTCGACAAGGTGGCCGCAGCGGTGATGCTGCAGCAATGGCTTGATGCCGGCCGTCCCGGCCTCGAGTCGACAGGGGACCTGCCGTGACGCACGTCGACGAGTCGCCCTGGCATGCCGACCCGTGGGACGACCCCGACGCCACCGGGGGCATCGCCGTCGAACCCTCCCGGCGATCGTTCCGGCCGGTGAAGTGGGTCGTCTGGATCGCGCTGCTCGTCGGCCTTGCGGCCATCGTGTCGACGGGCCTCACGTGGTACCGGCTCACCGAGCGGCTCAATCCGGCGGGCGACCCGGGGCCGTACGAGAACTTCACCGTGCTGGCCGACGACACGCTGGCAACGGTCGCGGCGCGGCTCGAGGAACAGCGACTGGTCAGCGACGCTGCGACATTCGAGTGGTACGTCGACTGGAAGGGCGGCCTCGAACTCACGCCCGGGTACTACCGGATCCGGCCGCTCGACCACATGGGCAACGTGATGGCTGCGCTCGGCACGCCACCTGAGCAGACCTTCACCAATGTCACCTTTCCCGAGGGCTACACCCTCGATCGGATGGCCGAGCGACTCGAGGAGCGCGTGCCCCGGCTGCGTGCGTCGGCATTCGGAGCCGCCGCATCCGACGGCACGGTGCGATCGAAGTACCAGCCGGACGGGGTGGACTCGCTCGAGGGGATGCTGTTCCCCGACACGTACCAGGTGTCGAACGGCGAGTCGATCCGCCAGGTGCTGCAGCGCATGGTGAGCCTGATGGAGCGCGTCGGGGCACAGGAGGACCTCGAGCTTGGCGCAACGCGCCTCGGACTCACGCCGTACCAGGTGCTCATCGTGGCGAGCCTGATCGAGCGTGAGGCGCGAGTCGAGGAAGACCGCCCGAAGATCGCCCGCGTGATCTACAACCGCCTCGCCATGGACATGCTCCTCCAGATCGACGCCTCGCTCTACTACCAGCAGGATGAGTCGCTCGACTTCGGCGCGCTGAAGGAGATCGACTCGCCGTACAACACCTACCTGTACAAGGGACTGCCGCCGACACCCATCACGAATCCCGGCCGCGCCTCCATCGCCGCGGCATTGAATCCAGCGCCGAATCCGTCACTCGGCGATCCGCTCTGCGTCGATCTCGACGACGACGTGCCCTGCGTGTACCTGTTCTACGTGCTCATCGACGATGACGGCCGACATGCGTTCGCGGCCACGCTCGAGCAGCATGAGGCGAACATCGTGATCGCCCGCGAGAAGGGCCTGCTGTGATCTCCGGCACCACTGGCGTGGCAGCGGTGATCGGACATCCGGTGGCGCACAGTCTCTCTCCGGCACTGCACAACGCAGCATTCGCCGAACTCGGCCTCGACTGGGTCTACGTCGCGTTCGACGTCGCACCCGGAAGGGTTCCCGACGCCCTCGCCGGGATGGCGGCGCTCGGCGTGCGCGGGCTCAGCGTCACCATGCCGCACAAGGAGGCCGTCGCCGAGTACCTCGCCGCTCGTGGCCGCCTCAGCCCGTCTGCCGCCGCACTGCGCAGCGTCAACACGGTGGCGGTCGGCAGCGATGGCGTCCTCGAGGGCGACAGCACCGACGGCGCCGGCCTGGTGGCGTCGCTCGAGGCATCTGGCGTCGCGGTCGCGGGTGCCTCGGTGTGCCTGGTGGGCGGCGGAGGAGCGGCGCGGGCGATCGCCGACGCACTGGCGCGCAGCGGCGTGGCGCAGGTCCTCGTGCACAATCGAACGAAGTCCGCTGCGGCGGCGACGGCCGACATCGCCGCGGCCCTCGGCGTGGATGCCCGCGTCGTCGGAATCGGCGATACCGCAGCCATTGCAGCCGCCGACATCATCGTCAATGCGACGTCGGTCGGAATGGGCGTGGCTACCGCAGCCGCGCCACCTGGTTCCGAGGCGGAACGGGCCGCGATGGCGGTCGACCCGGCGGTGCTTCGCGGAGGTCACGTGGTCGTCGACATCGTTTACCACCCGCGCCGCACGGTGCTGCTGGCGGCCGCCGAGCGGGCGGGTGCCGCCACGGTCGACGGCCTCGGCATGCTCGTCCACCAGGCCGTCCTGCAGCACGAGCGCTGGCACGGCCGGCGCCCGGACGAACGAGTCATGGCGGCAGCGGCCGAGCACCACCTGCGCCAGCGGGAACTCGACGCGCCCCGCCAGTAGCCTGCTTGGATGCTGCGTTACCTGACCGCCGGCGAGTCGCATGGCCAGGCGCTCGTGGTCGTGGTCGAGGGGCTGCCGGCCGGACTGGCGGTCACGGTCGACGACATCCAGGCCGAGCTCGGCCGCCGGCGCCTGGGCTACGGACGCGGCCCGCGCCAGCGCTTCGAGCAGGACGAGGTCACTCTCGTTGGCGGCGTTCGTCACGGGCGCACCCTCGGCTCGCCGGTGGCGATCGAGATCAAGAACACCGAGTGGTTCCGGAGCGACAAGTGGCACGAGGAGATGTCGCCGGCGCCCGGGGCCACCAAGGACCCGCTCACGCAGGTTCGCCCCGGACACGCCGACCTGGTGGGCATGCAGAAGTACGGATTCAGCGATGCCCGCGACGTCCTCGAGCGCGCCAGCGCCCGCGAGACGGCGGCCCGCGTTGCTGCCGGCGCGCTGGCGAAGTTGCTGCTCGCAACGCTGGGCACCACCGTGCTGTCCCATGTGATGCAGATGGGTTCGGCGCGCAGCAGCGGCCGGCGCCCCCAGCCGGGCGATCTCGCTGCCGTCGATGCCGACAAGGTGCGCTGCTTCGACGCGGCAGCGTCGGCCGCGATGGTCGACGAGGTAAAGGCCGCTGCAAAGGACGGAGATTCGCTCGGCGGCGTGGTCGAGGTGCTCGGCTATGGCGTGCCGGTCGGACTCGGCAGTCACGTGCACTGGGACCGGAAGATCGATGCAGCACTTGCGCAGGCAGTGATGAGTATCCAGGCGGTGAAGGGCGTCGAGATCGGCGACGGCTTCGATGTCGCCGGCCGACGCGGCAGTGCTGCGCATGACGCCATCTCCTGGGACCCGGATGCAGGCGACTACGTGCGCGAGACCTCGCTGGCCGGCGGCACCGAGGGGGGCATGACCACCGGGGGCCTTCTCGTGGTCCGCGCCGCCATGAAGCCGCTGGCGACGCTGAACCGGCCGACCTTGAAGACTGTCGATGTGGTCACCAAGGAGTCGACGGTGAGCTTCAAGGAGCGCACCGACGTCACCGCCGTGCCGGCGGCGGGCGTCGTAGCCGAGACGATGGTGGCGCTCGTGCTGGCCGCCGAGGCGCAGCGTAAGTTCGGCGGCGACAGCGTGGGCGAGTTCGTCCGCAACGCCGAGACGTTCGCCGCCACGCTGCCGTGATCCGCGCCGACCAGCACCTCGTGCTCGTCGGGATGATGGGGGTGGGGAAGAGCACCATCGGGCGCATTGCCGCCGAGCGTCTCGGACGGGTGCTCGTCGACACTGACGCACTGGTCGAGCAGAGGGCCGGGCAGACCGTCCGCGAGATCTTCGCCGCCGAGGGCGAGGGAGGCTTCCGTGCCCGGGAGTCTGCAGCGCTCGCCGAGGCACTCGCGGCCGCCACCCCTGCGGTGATTGCCACGGGTGGCGGCATCGTGCTTGCCGAGCACAATCGGCAACTGCTCGACGGCGCAGCGGCCCGGGTGGTGTGGCTGAGCGCAGAGCCATCGACGCTCGTCGATCGGCTGCGCGCATCGGCAGGCGGGACGTCCGCCCGACCGCTGCTCGACGGCGACGCAGAGGGTACGTTGCAGCGCATGTGCGCCGAGCGCGAGGCCCTCTACCGCAGCGTGGCCGATACCATCGTGCGCGTCGACCAGCGCTCGGTCTCCGATGTCGTCGAGGCGGTGCTGCGGTGATCACGGTTCGCGTGCCGCTCGGCACGAGGTCCTACGACGTCGTCGTGGGCCATGGAGCGCGCAGCGAGCTCGGGCGTCTGCTGCCGCCGGGCACCCGACGGGTCGCCGTGGTCGGCCAGGCGTCGATTCCGCTGGCGGTCGATCCCGGCGTGGCGTTCGAGCGCATCGACATCGGCGAGGGCGAGGAGCACAAGACCCTCGAGGCGGTCGAGATGCTCTGCCGACGTTTCGCGGCAATCGGCCTCACGCGGGCCGACGCCGTGGTGGCCGTCGGCGGCGGCATGGTCACCGACGTCGCCGGGTTTGCCGCCTCGGTGTGGCACCGCGGCGTGCCGGTGGTGCACGTGGCCACCACGCTGCTCGGCATGGTCGATGCCGCAATCGGCGGCAAGACAGGGGTGAACCTGCCAGCCCGCGATGGCGTCGGCGGCAAGAACCTGATCGGCGCCTTCTGGCAGCCGAGCGGCGTGATCTGCGATCTCGACGCGCTTGCCACGCTCCCGGCGCGCGAGGTGCGGTGCGGCAGGGGCGAGATGGCGAAGTACCACTTCCTCACCGGCGACGACCTGCTCTCGATGGACGAGGCATCGCGCATCGCCCGGTGCGTGCAGATCAAGGCCGACGTCGTGGCCGGCGACGAGCGCGAGAGCGGCCGTCGGGCGGTGCTGAATTACGGGCACACGCTCGCCCATGCACTCGAGACTGCCACCGACCATGCACTGGCCCACGGCGAGGCTGTGGCGATCGGGCTGGTGTATGCGGCGCACCTCGCATGTCGGCTCGGCCGCATCAGCGAGGCGCGGGTCGCCGATCACTACCGCGTCGTCGGCGACGCCTACGGCCTCGGCACCTCGATGCCGCCCGGCCTGGATCCCGAGCACCTCGTGCGGCTGATGGGCCTCGACAAGAAGGTGCTGTCGGGTGGCCTCACCTTCGTGCTCGACGGGCCGGCGGGCGTCGAGATAGTGCCCGGCGTGGATCCGGCAGTGGCGCGAGCAGCACTCGACGACCTCATCGCCACCGGCCCGCAGTAGAGCCGGCCCGGCGCCGCCGCACGAGGCGTCCCGGCAGCGGCAGCGGCGTCCGGCGACTGCCACTGCAGCACCGGATGCCGCCGTCGAGGTGCGAGACTGTCGCAGTGGCACTGATCGCATTGCTCCACGGGCCGAACCTGAACCTGCTTGGCCAGCGCGAGCCGCATGTCTACGGCACGGCATCACTCGACGACTATGTGGCCTGCGCCACGACTGCTGCAGCAGCCCTCGGTCACCAGATCGACGCCTTCCAGACCAACCACGAAGGTGCGCTCGTGGAGGCCATCCACGCCGCACGCGGCCGGGCAGCGGCCATCGTCATCAATCCCGGCGCCTTCACGCACTACGCGTGGTCGATCCACGACGCGCTGGCCGCATTCGAGGGGCCGGTGATCGAGGTGCACATCTCCAATCCCAACGCCCGCGAGCCGTGGCGGCACACCAGCGTCGTTGCGCCGGTGGCCAGCGGATCGATCACCGGGCTCGGCATGCACGGCTACGAGCTGGCGATCGCCGCCGTGGCACGCCGGCTGGATGAGGGACGTCGGTGACGGCGCATCGGCAGCGCCTCGACGACCTGCGCAGCCGGATCGCCGGGGCCGACCGTGTCGGCTCGCTGCTGGTCAGCGACCTCACCAATGTCCGCTGGCTGAGCGGCTTCACCGGCTCGAGCGGCGTACTGGGGGTCGACGGCACCTCGGCGGTGCTCTTCACCGACGGGCGCTACGGCAGCCAGGCCGCCCAGCAGACATCAGCGTGCGGGGTCGAGGTCGACATCCGCGTCGCCGCGACGGCCGCGGGCCTCCACGACCTGGTCGCCGACTGGTGCCGCGTCGCGGCGTCGCCGGTGGGATTCGAGTCCGAGCACGTGTCGGTCGCCCTCCACCAGCGCTGGACGGCGGCCGCATCCGTCGACTTCACGGCCACGCGAGGTCTCGTCGAGGTGGGGCGTCGCTCGAAGCACGACGCCGAGGTGGCGAGCATCGAGGCCGCGTGCCGCATTGCCGATCGCGCTCTTGCCGACATCGCGCCGCACATTGCCGCCGGCGTCACCGAGGCCGACGTGCGCAACATGCTCGAAGCAACGATGCGCGACTACGGGGCGGCGGGGCCGAGCTACGAGACCATCGTCGCCGCCGGACCTCGCAATGCGGCGCTCCCGCACCACCGCCCGACGCAACGTCCGCTGGCCGACGGCGACACGGTGATCATCGACGTCGGTGCCCTCGTCGACGGCTACCACAGCGACATGACCCGCACCTTCGTCGTCGGCGAGCCCACACAGGAGCAGGTCGACGCCTACGGCCTGGTGCTCGAGTCGCAACTGGCCGGACTCGCCGCTGTCGGTCCCGGGGTTCCCGCCCGGCAGGTCGACGAGGCGTGCCGGTCGGTGATCGAGCGGGCAGGTCGGGGCGAGTGGTTCTCTCACGGCACCGGCCACGGCGTGGGCCTGCTGATCCACGAGGAGCCCTACCTCAACAGGGTCTCCGAGGCCGTTCTCCAGCCCGGGGACGTCGTGACTGTCGAGCCCGGGGTCTATCGTGAGGGCTTCGGTGGCGTCCGGATCGAGGATCTGGTGCTCGTCACCGCCGACGGCTCCCGTCGCCTCACCGCCAGCCCCAAGGATTCACTGTGCCTGCCATCACCACCAACGACCTGAAGAACGGCATCACCCTCGAGCTCGACAACGGCCTGTTCCAGGTGGTCGAGTTCCAGCACGTCAAGCCCGGCAAGGGTGGCGCGTTCGTCCGCACGAAGCTGCGCAACCTGAAGACCGGCAACGTGTTCGACCGCACGTTCAACGCCGGCGTCCGCGTCGAGCAGGCGATGCTCGAGAAGAAGGACATGCAGTTCCTCTACCGCGACGGTGACGACTACGTGTTCATGGACCTCGAGAGCTTCGACCAGCAGACCGTTGCGCCAGTGGCGCTCGGCGACGCAGCCGACTACATGGTCGAGAACTCGGTTGCCATCATCGCCTTCCACAACGGCGACATCGTCACCGTCGAGATCCCTGCCGCAGTCGAGCTTGCCGTTGCCGACACCGAACCCGGCGTGCAGGGCGACCGTGTCAGCGGCGCACGCAAGCCTGCCACCCTCGAAACCGGCAAGGTGGTGCAGGTGCCGCTCTTCATTAACGTCGGCGACCGCGTGAAGGTCGACACGCGCACGGGCGACTACATCACCCGCGTCTGACCACGTGGCCCGACGCTCCTCCCGCACTCCTCGACGCGACGGCGACGAGCGCTCCGATTCGCGCGAGCGCGCCCTGCTGCTGCTGTACGAGGCGGAGACCAAGGGGATCACGCCGAGCGAGGTGCTCGCCGCGCAGGTACTCGCCCCCGACGAGCTCACCGCCGCGCTTGTCAGCGGCGTCGAGCAGCACCTGAGCCGCATCGACGCAGCGATCTCCGATCATGCCCGTGGCTGGCCCCTCGAACGCATGCCGGTGGTCGACCGGACGGTGCTGCGCATCGCCGGCTTCGAGCTGCTCGGGCGTCCTGACGTGCCGGTGGCCGTGGTGCTCGACGAGGCGATCGAGCTCGCCAAGCGCTTCAGCACCGACGATTCGGGTCGATTCGTGAACGGCGTGCTGGCGGCAGTCGTGCCCGTGCTGCGCGCCGCATGAGCAGCGAGCCGGCTCCCGAGGCGCCCCGGGCGGAGGCCGCTCGACCGGGCGTGCCGTCCTTGACGGCGGTCGCCTCGTTGCTCGGCCGGTTGGTGGCGGTGCATCCTGCGGCGATCCTCACCGGTCTCGGGGTGGTCGTGTTCACCGTCGTGTTCGGCCGGCTCGGCGTCGAGAACCATCGCAACTTCGGCACGTGGGCCTACGACATGGCCATCTACGACCAGGCGATGTGGCTCGTGTCCCGCGGCGAGTCGTTCATGACCATCCGGGGGCTCGATGTCTGGGGCCATCACCTCAACCTGATCTTCTTCGCCTTCGTTCCCGCCTACTGGCTGGGCGCCGGCCCGGCGTTCCTCTACGTGGTGCAGGCCTTCGTGCTGGGCCTCGGTGCCGTGCCGACGTATCTCATCGCACGCGACCGGTTCAAGCAGCCGGCGATGGGCCTCGTGTTCGCGGTCGTGTACCTGATGTACGCGCCGGTGCAGTGGATCAGCTGGGCGATGTTCCATCCCGAGGCGCTCGTTATCACCCCGTTCCTGTTCGCGTGGTGGTTCGCGATGAGCGAGCGGTGGGGCTGGTTCTTCGCCATGGTGCTGCTCGCGCTCAGCACCCGCGAAGACGTCGCCCTGGCAGTGGTCGTCCTCGGCCTCTGCGTCGGCGTCGCCCTCCGGCACGCTCCCGACGCAGCGAGAGTCAGGCGCATGGCAGTCGCGACGTCCGCACTCGGCATCGCCTGGTATCTCGTGGCGACCGCCGTCGTGATCCCGTACTTCAACGACGGCGAGGTGCCGTTCTACATCTCGTACTTCTACGGCCACTACGGCGACACGGCCACTGAGGTACTGCTCGAGATCGTGCAGCGGCCCGACCGGGTGGTCAGCGATGCCGTCCAGCCCGACCGCCTCACGTTCTACAAGCAGATGTCGTGGCCCATGGGCTGGGTGTACCTCGCCAGTCCCATCGGCCTGCTGATGGCGCTGCCGCAGCTGCTGGCGAGCGTCATCACGCTCACGCCCTATGCGCGCATGATCCGCTACCAGTACACGGCGGTGATGATCGCGCCCGTGGTCATCGCATCGATCAGCGGCGCTGCCGCACTCGCCCGGCGTCGCACGGTGCGGATCCTCCTGCCGCTGTGGCTGCTCGGATGCGCCTATGTCAGCAACGTGGCGTGGTCGCCCTCGCCGATCGGCAAGCCCGAGAACCAGGCCGTCTGGGCGGTGCCGCAGCCCCGGCACGACTCGCTGCGCGCCGCCCTCGCATTGATCCCCGACGACGCGTCAGTCGCTGCGTCGTACCAACTCGGCCCGCATCTCTCGCGGCGGTCGCAGGTCTACGACTGGCCGAACCCGTTTCTGCCCAACTACTGGGGCAACGACACCTGTGCGAACCTGCCGTCGCCAACCGTGGTCGAGTACGTGGTGCTCGACAAGACGCAGATCGGCGAGTCGAACCTCCCGCTGTACGAACTCATCGTGCAGGAGGGCGGCGCATTCGAGGTGCTGCTCGAGGACGACGACGTGATGCTTGCCAGGCGCGTGGGCACTACGCCTGCGCTCGACGAGCAACCGCAACGAGATTCTTGCCTCGAACTGGAGCGCCGAGCAGTCGCTCGAGCAGGCGACTGACCGGCACGATCACCCGGTCGTACAGCGCCGACGACCCGCTGTCGAGACGCTGCACGTCGAGAAGCCGGTACATCACGAAGTAGGGGACGATGCCGAGGGCGTCCATGTAGGCCATGTGCTCGACCTCGAGGCCCGCTTCGCGGATGGCGCTCTCGAGCAGTGCCCGGTCGTAGCGGCGGTAATGGCCCGACTTGAAGTCGAGGCTCCCGTACAGCGAGGGCATGGCCGGGACGAAGACGGCGATCGAGCCGCCGGGACGCACCAGCTGGGCCGCTGTCCGCAGCTCTGCAACGTCGTCAAGAATGTGCTCGAGCACGCTGACGTAGACAGCAGCGTCGAATGGCTCTGGGCCCTCGGCGAGCAACTGCTGCGACGTGATGCACCGAGCCGCCACCCCCGGCTGTGCCGCGACCCGCTCGACAAGGCGGGGAAACACGTTGCCGGCGGGCTCGATGGCGACGACCTCGCGCCCCGCGGCGGCGAGACGGGTGGCGATGGCGCCCTCGCCGGCGCCCACTTCGAGAACGCGTCGGCCGAGATGGGGGAGCAGCGAGTCGGCGATCCACGACTGGAATCGGTCGGAGGACGAGAGCGTGGCAAGTTCCTCCACGGCGCCGAAGAGCGAGCCCGTCCCTCCAGCCTGGGCGCGCAGGCGGGGATTGCGCTGCGCCCACACGGCCTGGTTCGAGCGCATCTGGCGCCGGATCTGCTGTACCCGCCGGCGAGTCGGGACGAGACTGGCGGCGAACTCGCGGAGGTCGTCCCGGTCGAGTCGGCCGATCCCGACCACTCGCGGCCGGAACACGATGGGCACCTCGTCGACGGCAAAGCCGTGCGCCTGCGTGAGGGCGACGGCTGCAGTCCAGAAGCCATGTGTTCCAGCCGGCAGTGGCTCGCCCAGCAGCATTTCGGCGACCTGCGGCGACCAGACCCGAAACGACGTCGTCGAGTCGCGTGCGCCGCGGGCGCCGGTGACGAGTGCCACGGCTGCATTTCCGACGCGGCTCAGCAGCATCCGGCCGAGGCCAGTGCCCGGCGACGACCCGCCTCTCGACCAGCGCGAGCCGATGGTGAGCCCGCTGCCCCTGGCCAGGTGCTGGCGGATGAGGTCGGGAATCTGCCGTGGATCGTGCTGGCCGTCGGCGTCGAGGGTGACGACCGCCGCGGCGCCCGCCGCCAGCGCCGCCCGACACCCCTCGAGCACCGCCTGCGACGCGGCACCGGTGTCGCCGTGCTCGGCGACGTCGAGCATCCGGCCCTCGAGGTCGATGCCGTCGGCAGCGAGGGCCCGGCGGGCCTCCTCGAGTTCGGCGCGCACCGGGTCGAACCCGGCCGGACGGTGCCGCGACGTGAGGAGCACCGTGACGAGCACGGCGGCACGCTATCCTGCGCATCCGACCGTGAAACGGGTCCAGTGAGGCTCGTACGGCGAGGAGCACCAGTGAACGTTTCCGCATCCGCGTGCGCGCCCCCGTCAGGGGGCGCCGTCGTTTCCGGCGGCCGCCAACCGGCAGCGGGGAGCCGGTGATGCGTGAGGCAGCGCTCGTGCTCGCCGACGGCAGCACCTTCGAGGGCGAGCTGATCGGCGCCGATCCCGTCGACGGCGTCGCCACTGGCGAGATCGTCTTCAACACGGTGCTCAGCGGCTACCAGGAAGTGATCACCGACCCGAGCTATGCCGGGCAGATCATCACCTTCACCTACCCGCACATCGGCAACTACGGCACCAACGACCACGACTTCGAATCGCGCCGGCCGTTCTGCCGTGGCGTGGTCGTGCGCGAGATGGCTCGGCGGCACAGCAATCAGCGGGCGTCGAGCTCACTCGACGCGATGCTTCGCCAGTTCGGCATCAGCGGCATCGCCGGCATCGACACGCGGCGCCTGACGACGCTCCTCCGCGACACCGGCGCAATGCCGGGCGCCTTTGGCACTGCCTCCGAGTCGGTGCTGCGCGCCCGGGCAGCGGCCGAGCGGGGAACCGACGGACTCAACCTGGTCGGCGAGGTCACCACTGCCTCGCCGTACACGGTGGGCGAGGGACCGCGCCGCATCGTCGCGCTCGACTTCGGCATCAAGACCACGATCCTGCGCCACTTGTCGCGGCTGGGCACGGTGGAGGTGGTCCCGGCATCCACGACTGCCGCCGAGATCCTCGGCCGCTCGCCGCACGGCGTGTTCCTCAGCAACGGCCCCGGCGATCCGGCGATGAACGCGGGGCCGGTGGCGACGATCGCGGCACTGCTCGGACAGGTGCCCGTCTTCGGGATCTGCCTCGGCCACCAGCTGCTCGGCAGGGCACTCGGGGGCTCGACGTTCAAGCTGCCGTTCGGGCACCACGGCGGCAACCACCCGGTGCGCCACGAGTCGACGGGCCGGATCGAGATCACCAGCCAGAACCACAACTTCTGCGTCGACCCGGACAGCCTCGCCGGCAAGGTCGAGGTCACGCATCTCAACCTCTTCGACGGCACCAACGAGGGGATGAGAGTCATCGGCGCGCCGGCCTTCAGCGTGCAGTACCACCCCGAGGCGGGTCCCGGTCCCCACGACAGCGAGTATCTCTTCTCGTCATTCGCCGACCTCATCGACCGGCACGCCGGTGCGGCAGTCGCCGGGGGCGGTGTCTGATGCCGCGCCGCGACGACCTGCACAGCATCCTCATCATCGGCTCGGGCCCGATCGTGATCGGCCAGGCATGCGAGTTCGACTACTCGGGCACCCAGGCGTGCCGCGTCCTCCGCCAGGAGGGCTATCGCGTCATCCTCGTCAACTCGAACCCGGCGACGATCATGACCGATCCCGACTTCGCCGATGCCACCTATGTCGAGCCCATCACGCCTGATGTCGTCGCCCGCATCATCGAACTCGAGCGGCCGGATGCGGTGCTGCCCACGCTCGGCGGGCAGACGGGGC
>JBJTRF010000281.1:0-6678 GCA_046076025.1 Ilumatobacteraceae bacterium | reverse complement strand
TGAACACGCCGCCGGCGCGCGCGGCCTCGACGGCCCCGGCGAACGAGAGGCCGCCGGCAACCAACTCGCGAATGCGCTCGAACGCGAGGAAGCCGGCGTGGCCCTCGTTGGTGTGGAACACCTGCGGGTCGTGGCCGAGGGCGCGCAGGGCGCGTACGCCGCCGATGCCGAGCAGGATCTCCTGCCGGAGCCGGTGCTCGCGGTCGCCGCCGTAGAGCCGGTTGGTCACGGCGGTGCCGGCCTCGCTGTTGCCGTCGACCATCGTGTCGAGGAGCAGAAGGGGCGTGCGCCCCACGTCGAGCCGCCACACGTTGGCGCAGACGGTCTCGGTGCCGAGTTCGACGGCGATCTGCACCCCGGTGTGCTGTGCCGCGAGATGCGCCGGCTCGAGTCGCGGGTAGCGCTCCTCCTGCCACCCGTCGGCGTTGAGGCGCTGGCGGAAATAGCCCTCGGCGTAGAGCAGTCCGACGCCGACGAGCGGGATGCCGAGATCGCTCGAGGCCTTGAGGTGGTCGCCCGCCAGCACGCCGAGGCCTCCCGAGTACTGCGGCACGGTCTCGCTGATGCCGAACTCGGGGGAGAAGTAGGCCACGAGCCCGAGCGGCGACCCGTCGCGGGTCTGGAACCACCGCGGCGCGCCGATGGCGTTGCGCAGCCGCTCGGCCGCTGCTGCAGTAGCGCCCGCGATCGCCTCGTCGGCGGCGAGCTCGGCCCAGCGGGCAGGGGTGATGGCGGCGATGACGTGCAGCGGGTCCTCGCCCGTCGACTTCCAGGCCGCCGGGTCGAGGCTGCGGAACAGCGATCGGGTCTCGCTGTCCCAGGTCCAGTGCAGGTTGGCGGCAAGCTCGTAGAGGTCGTGCAGCGGCGCAGGGATCGCCGGCACCACGTTGAACTGTCGGACGGCCCGCATCCCGGCGACGTTAGTTGGCGGGGACGTCGTGCGCCCCGAGCGCTGCGGGATGTGACCGAGGTCGCAGCCGGCGGTCGGCGGTCGGTGGCAGGCGGACTACCGGCCCGAGGCGGCGAGCGTCTCGCAGTAGTCGAGGAGCACCGTCAGGCCGGTGCGGAAGGCGCGGCGGTTGATGTCGTCGACGGCAGCGAGGTCGCGAAGTGTGGCGTCGATGTCGGGATGGTCGACCTGTCGCATGCGCATGCGCCGGCTCTCGAGGTGCGAGGGAGCGCCGCCGAGATCGAAGGCGTGGGTGCCGATGACGTACGACTCGAGCAGCCGCTGGCACAGCGCCAGTTGCTCGCCGCGCAGGCCGAGTTCCTCGAGCAGGGCGAGCCCGGCAGCCTCGATGGGCACCGAGGTCTGCCGGTCGGCACCTGCGGCGAGGAGCAGTGGCACGAGATTCGGGTGTGCATAGAACCGCTCGTGGACGCTGACGAGCAGCGCCTCTACCCGCTCGCGCGGCGTGCCGGTGGCGGGGAACTCAATCCCCATGAACAGATCGTCGACGACGGCCGACAGCACGCTGTCGAGCGACGGGAAGTAGCGGTAGACCGCGCTGGGGTCGGCACCGACCTGGTCGGCGAGGGTGCGAACCGAGTACGCCTTCACCCCGTGCTGTTCGATGACCTCACGGGCCGCCCGCACGAACGACTCGCGGGAGAGCGAGTTCCCGTCGGTCGCAGGTCGCCGTCCACGCCGCTTCGCTGCCGTCAGGTGTTCATCTTGTGTACACGTGAGGCCCGAGGCCGCCGATTGCCGGCGGGCGGCGCTCAGCGCTCAGCGCGCTGCGGCCTCGTACACCTGCAGCGTGGCCGCGGCGACGGCATCCCACGAGTAGGTGCGGCGCAGGAGCGCGGCCGCCTCGGTGCGCATCTGCTCGGCCGCCGCCGGATCGGCGACGACGCGCTCGATCGCTGCCGCGAGGTCGTGCGGGTCGCCCGGCTCGAACAGCTGGCCCGCGCCGGTGCCGGCGAGGATCTCTGCCAGGCCACCGGTGCGGGCCACCACGACCGGCGCACCGGCCGCCATGCCCTCGAGGGCGACGATGCCGAAGGGCTCGTAGAGCGACGGGATGACGACGCATGCAGCGTCGGCGAGCAGTGTCCGCAGATCGGCGTCGGGCATGAATCCGGCGAGGTGCACGATGTCGCCGACGCCGTCGAGGTCGATCTGTCCCTGCAGTTCGGGAAGGTACGTGCCGCGACCGGCGATGACGCATCGCAGGCCGGGCACCCGGTGTCGCAGCTCGGCGATGGCCCTCACCAGCACCTGGAACCCCTTCTCGTACTGCACTCGCCCCCACGCCACTACGAGCGGCCCATGCGCTGGGGGTCGGGCCCGGCCTGTCGTCCAGCGGGCGACGTCGATGCCGTTCGGGACGAGGTGCACCTTGTCGGGCGGCAGGTCGAACCCGTCGATCACCTCGCGCACCATGTACCGAGAACAGGCGATGACGCTGCGCGCCTGGTAGGTGAGCCACCACTCGGCCGAGTTCACCGTGCCGGGGAGGCCTTCCGGCAGGTGGCCGCCGTGGCGGCCGCGCTCGGTGGCGTGCACGGTGGCGACCATCGGCACGTGGTGCAGCGCGCGCAGCGTGTCGGCGGCCCACGCGGTGAGCCAGTCGTGGGCGTGGACGACATCGGGCGTCCAACTCCCGAGCATCGAGGTGATGCGCACGAGGTGGTGGTTCACGGCAATCGCCCGCGCGACGAACTCGTCGTCGGGAAGCCACGGCAGGCCGACATCGGCGCGCAGCACGCGCACGCTGCCGACCGACTCGTCGGCATCGTCGCTGCCGGGCGCCGCCGGCGTGCAGACGACGACATCGTGGCCGGCACGGGCGAGCGCTGCAGCGAGGCCCTCAACATGGGTGGCGATGCCGCCGACGAGGTGGGGCGGGTACTCCCACGAGAGCATCAGCACGCGCACGCAGGCAACGTAGTCCCAGCGTCGAGTCGCCTGAGGTCCACCATCGCCGTCGCCGTGACTGCCGCCGCAGCCGCCACCGGCCGGCGGGCGCAGCGCGGGCCGGTGCCGCCGTGGCGGCCGTGACTACGCTCTCGCCGTGCTGCTCGGCGAACTCGACCTCCACCTCATCGGCGAGGGCAGCCACCGCCGCCTCTGGGAGGTGCTCGGTCCCCAGCCGGCAGGCCCCGACGATGATGCCGGCATTCGCTTCGCCGTGTGGGCGCCGAATGCCGACCGGGTGTTCGCGTGCGGCGAGTGGAATGGCTGGGCCGACGGCACGCCGCTCGAGCCGCAGGGCAGCTCGGGAGTGTGGTGCGGGGTCGTCGCCGATGCGCGGCCGGGCCACACCTACAAGTTCGCCGTCGTCGACCGCTCGGGCCGCACTGTGCTGAAGGCCGATCCGATGGCGCGCTGGTCGGAGCGGCCGCCGTCCACCGCCAGCATCGTGCCGGCAGCGAGCGCGCACCGCTGGGGCGACGACCAGTGGATGTCGCGCCGCAGTGCCGACCCGGGTGCACCGCTGCGGATCTACGAGGTGCACCTCGGCTCGTGGCGCTACGACCTCCAGTCGTACCGCGACATCGCCGAGAGCCTCGCTGATCACGTCAGCGCCCTCGGCTTCACCCATGTCGAACTGCTACCGGTCGCCGAGCATCCCTTCGGCGGCTCGTGGGGCTATCAGGTCACCGGCTACTACTCGCCGACGTCGCGCTACGGCAGCCCGGACGACTTCCGCGCATTCGTCGACACCCTGCACCGCCGCGGCATCGGCGTGATCCTCGACTGGGTGCCGGCGCACTTCCCCCGCGACGAGTGGAGCCTTGCACGCTTCGACGGCAGCGCCCTCTACGAGCACGCCGATCCGCGTCAGGGCGAGCATCCCGACTGGGGCACGCTGGTGTTCAACTACGGGCGCAACGAGGTGCGCAACTTCCTCGTCGCCAACGCCCTCTACTGGCTCGACGAGTTCCACGTCGACGGCCTGCGCGTCGACGCCGTGGCAAGCATGCTGTACCTCGACTACTCGCGGCCTGCCGGCGGGTGGGTGCCGAACCGCGAGGGCGGCCGCGAGAACCTCGAGGCCATCGACTTCCTGCGCGAGACGACCACCGTCGTGCGCGGCCATCACCCGAGCGCGCTGCTGATAGCCGAGGAGAGCACGGCGTGGCCGAAGGTCACCCATCCCGTCGAGCACGGCGGGCTCGGCTTCACGCACAAGTGGAACATGGGGTGGATGCACGACACCCTCTGCTATGTCAGCCACGATCCCGTCCACCGCCAGTGGCATCACCGCGACCTCACCTTCGGCCTGCTGTACGCCTTCAGCGAGCGATTCGTGCTGCCGATCAGCCACGACGAGGTGGTGCACGGCAAGGGGAGCCTGCTCGGCAAGCTGCCCGGCGACGACTGGCAGCGCTTCGCCACGCTGCGATCGCTGCTGGCGTGGATGTGGGCGATGCCGGGTGCGCCGCTGCTGTTCATGGGCTCCGAGCTCGCGCCGTTCAACGAGTGGAACGAGGCGGCGGGCCTCCCGTGGCACCTGCTCGACCACGCGTCGCACCGCGGGGTGCGCGACCTCCTTGCCGAGCTGAATCGACTGACGACGTCGTGGCCGGCGCTCTACGAACGCGACCACGAGCCCACCGGCTTTCAGTGGCTTGCCGCCGACGACGCGCAGCACTCGGTGTATGCATTCCTGCGCTGGGGATATGCGGGTGGCGCGGCCGTGGCCTGCGTCGCCAACTTCACGCCGGTGCCGCGACGCGGCTATCTGGTCGGGCTCCCGTGGGACGGCACGTGGCAGGTCGTCCTCGACACCGACTCGCCGGCGTGGGGCGGCAGCGGCTTCGGCGGCTACGACACCGCCGGCGCCGTGGCGGTGGAGGCCTCGGCCGCCACCCCGTGGCAGGGGCAGCCGGCGTCGGCCGCGGTCGACGTCCCGCCGCTCGGCGTGGTGTGGGTCGCCGGGCGACGGCCGTGACGACAGCGCCGCTGCCTCCCGAAACGGACGGGCGCCGCTCGCTGCGCAGCGACCCGGCGGTGCGGCAGGTGATCGGGGCCAGCGTCACCCTTGGCTTCGCCGTCGGGGTGTTCGCCATCTCGTTCGGGGTGTCGTCGGTGGCGGCCGGTGCCTCCGTCGCCCAGACCTGTGCGCTGTCGCTGCTGGTCTTCACCGGCGCATCGCAGTTCTCGGCCGTTTCGGTGCTCGGCTCGGGCGGCTCGCCTGCCGCCGCATTCGGCGGCGCAGCGCTGCTGGCGGCGCGCAACGCGGTCTACGGGCTCGCCATGGCACCGCATCTCGGCGGCCGGCTGGCGACGCGTCTCGTTGCCGCACAGCTCACCATCGACGAGTCGACCGCCATGGCGGTCGCGCAGGGCGATGCGCGGCACCGCCGGATCGCGTTCTGGGTGACCGGCGGCAGCGTCTACCTGTTCTGGAACTCGTGCACGCTGCTCGGCGCGCTGCTCGGCACGGCCGTCGACCCGGTCGACTGGGGTCTCGATGCCGCGTTCCCGGCGGCGTTCGTGGCGATCCTGTGGCCGCTGCTGCGCCAGCGACGCGCAGCGATCGCCGCCGCAGTGGGCGGCCTGGTGTGCCTCGTCACGATCCCGGTCACGCCGGTGGGCGTGCCCATCCTGTGTGCCGCCGTCGGCGTGCTGGCGGGCGTGCCGTCACCCGTCGCCGACATGCCGGTGGGGGACCGGGCGCCATGACGTGGGGCTTCGTGCTCGCGCTGGCGGCCACCGCCTACGGCTTCAAGGTGGTGGGCCTCGTGCTGCTCGGGGGCCGGCAGGTGCCGGCGGTGGTCGACCGCTGCGTGGCCCTGATCCCCGCGGCACTGGTGGCAGCGATCATCGTGAAGGACACATTCGGCACCGGTCAGGCGCTCGTGGTCGACGCGCGGGCCGCCGGCATTGCTGTCGCAGTCGTCGCGGCGTGGCGTCGGGCGCCGCTGGTGGTGGTCATCGTGCTCGGCGCCGCCGTCACGGCACTCGTGCGCGTTGCTGGCTAAGTGCGGCCGGTTGAGTGCAGCTGGTTGAGTGCGGCCGGACGTGATGTCGTGCGGCAGACCGCCGCAGCGGCCCGGGCTCAGCTGCGCGTCGACGCTTCGACCAGCGTGCGCAGGAGGCGCAGGTTGCGCTTCCAGATGGCGCGCAGCACCACCCGGCCGCCAACCAGCGCACCCAGCGGGCCGCCCATCCACCACGGGAACACCAGCGTCTCGTCCCACGTGAAGCGCGTGCGCCGGCCGAGGTCGATGGCCTCGAGGGTGAAGCGCCCGGTGCCGGTGACGATGCCGGTGTGGCGCACGCCCATCGTCTGGGCGGGTTCCCACTCGGTGATCTCCATGCGGTCGACGAGGGTGATCGGCCCCACCTTGGTGTCGCACAGGAAGGTGGTGCCCACGCCGCGGGTCTGCTCGCCGGTGAAGCGGATGGCCACTGCGTCGTGCATCCAGTCGACGTGGCGCTCGACCGGCTCGACCACGGCCCACACCTGTGTCGGCGTGGCATCGATCTCGATGCCCACCACGATCCGCCCGAGCGAGCGCAGCCGGCCGTCGGCTGAGGTGCGCTGGGTGCTGTCCGGCATGTCGGGCGGGCTCTGACCGATCGACGCGCTCAGGCGTCGATGCGCGCCTTGCGGAGGTGCTCGGCGGCATCCTCCGGCGGGACGATGTTGATCATCACGCCGGTGCCGCGCTCGAAGCCGGCCGTGGTGACGAGCTTCGGGAACAGGTGCACGTGCCAGTGGT
>JBJTRF010000280.1:0-13767 GCA_046076025.1 Ilumatobacteraceae bacterium | reverse complement strand
CACCGCCGCCACCTGCTCGGCAAACTCGTCGTCGGTGATGGGCTCGCCGTTGCGGCTGATGCGCTCGTTGAGCCGCTCGAGGTGCGGACTGGTGTAGGTGCCGACCGTCAGTCCCTGCGCCATCAGCAGCCGGCTGATCATCTGCGTGGTCGAGCCCTTGCCGTTCGTGCCGGTGACGTGCACCACCGGATGCGCCAGGTGCGGGTCGCCCATCGCCTGCACCAGGGCCTGCATCCGGCCCAGCGTTGGCGACGCGATGCGGCCCGAGATGTCGTAGTTCGAGTGGTCGTCGAGGAACGCGAGCGCGTCGGCGTACGACATCGTGGCCGCGTTCGGGTTGTCAGCTCGCCTGGCGGCGCGGACGCTTGGTGACCGGCTCGCGCGGCACCATCGCCGGCTGCGACTTCGCGGTGACGGTCTCGGCGTCGATGACGACGCGGCCCACGTCGGTGCGGCCCGGAAGTTCGTACATGGTGGCGAGCAACACGTCCTCGAGGATAGCGCGCAGACCGCGGGCGCCGGTGCCGCGCACCAGTGCCAGGTCGGCGATCGACTCGAGCGCCTCGCGCGTGAACTCGAGGTCGACGTCCTCGAACTCGAACATCTTGCGGAACTGCTTCACCAGCGAGTTCTTCGGCTCGGTGAGGATCTTCATCAGCGCCTCGCGGTCGAGGCTGCGCACGGCGCCCACCATGGGCAGGCGGCCGATGAACTCGGGGATCATGCCGAACTTGAGCAGGTCTTCGGGCTGCACCTGCGCGAACAGCTCGCCCGGATCGCGGTCGACCTTGCTGCGGACCACGCCGTTGAAGCCGACGCCCTTGTGGCCGATGCGCGACTCGATGATCTGCTCGAGGCCGGCGAATGCGCCACCGCAGATGAACAGCACGTTGGTGGTGTCGATCTGAATGAATTCCTGGTGCGGGTGCTTGCGGCCGCCCTGGGGTGGCACTGACGCCACCGTGCCCTCGAGGATCTTCAGCAGAGCCTGCTGCACGCCCTCGCCCGAGACGTCGCGCGTGATGGAGGGGTTCTCGCTCTTGCGGGCGATCTTGTCGATCTCGTCGATGTAGATGATGCCCGTCTCGGCCTTCTTCACGTCGAAGTCGGCGGCCTGGATGAGCTTCAGCAGGATGTTCTCGACATCCTCGCCGACGTAGCCGGCCTCGGTGAGGGCCGTGGCATCGGCCACTGCGAACGGCACGTTGAGCAGTCGGGCCAGCGTCTGGGCGAGGTGCGTCTTGCCGCACCCGGTGGGGCCGAGCAGCAGGATGTTGCTCTTCGACAGCTCGACCTCGTCACGCCGCCCCACGCCAGCGGTCTGCTGGTACTGGATGCGGCGGTAGTGGTTGTAGACGGCGACCGAGAGGATCTTCTTGGCTTCCTCCTGGCCGACCACGTAGTCGTCAAGGAAGGTGCGGATCTCGCGCGGGGTGGGCAGCTCGTCGAAGCGCATCTCGCCCGACTCGGTGAGCTCCTCCTCGATGATCTCGTTGCAGAGGTCGATGCACTCGTCGCAGATGTAGACGCCGGGACCGGCGATGAGCTTCTTGACCTGCTTCTGCGACTTGCCGCAGAACGAGCACTTCAGCAGTTCGCCGGTGTCGCCGAATTTCGCCACGGTGCTCCCCTTCGGTACGAGACAGCGTCAGATCGACAGGGTCAGCGGATGGGACCGGTGCGGTCCACCGACTGCCTCGACGAGATGACATCGTCGATGATGCCATACGCGAGGGCCTCGGATGCTTCCATCACGAAGTCGCGGTCGGTATCGGTGTGGATCCGGTCGATGGGCTGGCCCGTGTGGCGGGCGAGGATTTCCTCGAGCAGGTCGCGCATCCGCAGGATTTCCTTGGCTGCCAGCTCGAGATCGGTGACCTGGCCGTAGCCGACCTGGCCGTAGGGCTGATGCAGGAGGATGCGGCTGTGCGGGAGCGCCAGGCGCTTGCCCTTGGTGCCGGCCGCCAGCAGCACGGCGGCGGCCGACGCCGCCTGGCCGAGGCAGATCGTGGCGATGTCGTTCTTGATGAACTGCATCGTGTCGTAGATCGCGAACATCGCCGAGATGTCGCCGCCAGGGCTGTTGATGTAGATGCTGATGTCCTTGTCGGGATTCTCGCTCTCGAGGTACACCAGCTTGGCGCAGGTGAGGCTGGCCGACGCGTCGTCGATCTGCGTGTCGAGCCAGATGATGTTGTCGCGCAGCAGTCGGCTGTAGAGGTCGTAGCCGCGCTCGCCGCGGCTGGTCTGCTCGACGACGCTGGGAATCTGGTAGCCGGACATGGTGCCTCAGTGCTCGTGGTCGTGACCGTCGTGGTCGTGATGGTCGTGATCGTGATGGTCGTGATCGTCGTCGGGTCGCTCGCCGATCAGCAGCGTGCGCTCGATGGGCGCACCCTCGGTGTCGACGATCTCGACATGCTCGACGAGCCAGTCGAGCGCCTTGTTCTTCAGCAGCATCGAGATCAGGTCGGTGACGGCATCGTTCTGCTCGTAGGCGCGCTGCACCTGACTGGCCTTCTGGTTCGAGCGGAGCCCGATCTGGCGGTACTCGCGCTCGAGGTCGTCGTCGGACACCTGCATGCCCTCGGCCAGTGCCACGGCGCGCAGCGCGAGGTCGACCTTGACCGCCTTCACCGACTGGTCGCGGAGTTGCCCGACGAACTGCGCCTCCGACTGGCCGGTGATCTGCAGCAGTTGCTCGATCGAGATGCCCTGAACCTGAAACTGGCGGACGGTGTTCTGCACGCGTGCCTGCAGGTCGCCGTTCACCATGCTCTGGGGAACCGGGGCGTCGACCAGGTCGGCCAGTGCCGACGTGAGCCGCTCGATGAACACGTTGCGCGCCTGGTTGAGGCGTGCATCGCCCAGTCGGGCGGCGATCGAGTCGCGCCACGCGGCCACTGAGTCGTGCTCGGCGACGTGCTCGGCGACCCACTCGTCGGTGACCTCGGGCAGCACCATCTCCTGCACGGCCGACACCTTCACGGTGAAGTCGGCGGGGATCTCGGTGCCCGAGGGCGTGTCGGTGAACGACAGTTCGGCACCCGCCGAAGCGCCGACGAGGAATCCGTCGAAGCTCGCGGCGACCCAGCCCTTGCCCACCTCGTACACCCAGTCCTCGGTGTTGAGCCCGGGCACCGGCTCGCCGTCGCGCGACGCCGACAGGTCGAGAGTGACGTGGTCGCCCATGCCGGCCGGGCGGCCGACGAGCACGAGCGTGCCGTTGCGGCGCCGCTCGGCTTCGACGGCCTCGTCGACCTCGGCATCGGTGGCGTGCGGAGTGGGCAGTTCGACGCGCAGACCGCCGTAGCCGGGAACGGTGATGACCGGGCGCACCTCGCAGACGGCGTCGAACTGCACGTCGCCGCCCTCCATGCCAGACGTGAGCTCGACCTCGGGGGTGGCGATGAGGTCGATGTCGTGCTCGCGCACCGCCTTGGCCAGGTAGACGGGCAGCGCGTCGTTGATGGCCTCGCCGCGGGCTGCGTCGATCCCGACGTGCGCCTCGAGCACCTTGCGCGGCGCCTTGCCGGGGCGGAAGCCGGGCAAGCGCACCTGGCGGGCGATCTTCTTGAACGCACGGTCGATGTCGGCGGCGAACTCGTCGGACTCGACGACGACCGACAGCTTCACCAGCTGCCGAGGCGCCGCCTGCTCGCCCGAGTCGTCGGCCTGCTCGGTGCGAGGGTCGTCGATGGTCTGGATGGAGCTCTTCACAGGGCGACGACTCTACCCGTCGCTCCCCTGAACCTTGCGGGGCGCGACGGCGGCCGCAGCGCCAATCCGGGCGGCCCGGCGACCGCGCCACCGTGCCCCTCGCATGGAGCCGGCCCCGGGCCGCTGCCTCCATCTCCCGGGAGTGCGGCCCGCACGGCGCCCATCGGGCAGACTGTGCGCATGACGTTCTGGAAGCCGCACGCCCTCGCCACGCCGCACGCCGACCAGCTCTCGCTGCGCATCGGCGATCGCGTCGAGAGCATCGCCGACATCTACGACGTGCCCGTTGGCACCACCGGCAAGGTCATCCTCGCCAACGGCTTCAACTGGCAGCGCTACCGGGTGCTGTTCGACAACGGCATCGAAGTGGGCGACCTCGACCACCGCACGATCCGCCCCTCCGGCCGGACGGCGAAGCGGCTCGCCAAGCAGGCGGCCAAGCAGGGCTGATCGCCGGTTCGCTGCAGCGAGAGGGGTTGCCCGATGCCGCCACCAGCGACGCTGCACGTCGGGCGCCGCCGACGTCGACCGGCACTGCTCGGGTCGAGCGCTCCTCACATAGTGTCGTGCCATGACCTTCACCTCACTCCGCCACCGGTTCCCAGGCGCCCAGGACGGCTGGGCGCGCTTCGACGGGCCGGCCGGCACCCAGGTTGTCGACTCGGCGATCACGGCGATGACCGACTGGCTGCGCGACGGCTCGAACAGCTGCGGTGGCGGCTACTTCTCTGCGGCCGAGAAGGCCGATGCACTGCAGGCGCGCACCCGAGAGGTGGTGGGGCGGCTGTTCGGCGCCGATCCGCAGGGCATCGTCTTCGGTGCCAACATGACCACGCTGACGTTCTCGTTCTCGCGGGCGGTCGGCGCCACGCTGCGCCCCGGCGACCGGATCGTCGGCACGCGCCTCGACCATGAGGCCAATGTCAGTACCTGGCGGCTCGCCGCAGCGGGCGCCGGCGCCGAGCACGTGCTGGCACCATTCGATGCGGCGACGTGCACGCTGCCGCCGGCGAACGTGATCGACCTGATTGACGAGCGCACCCGGTGGGTGACCCTGCCCGGTGCCTCGAACCTGCTCGGCACGGCCCCCGACCTGGCGCCGATCATCGATGCCGCCCACGCCGTCGGCGCACGGGTGTTCATCGATGCGGTTGCGCTGGCACCGCACCGGCGGATCGACATCGGCGCACTCGGCTGCGATGCCCTCGTGTCGTCGCCGTACAAGTGGTATGCGCCGCACGCCGGGATGCTGTGGGCGCGCCCCGAGATCCTCGAGGAACTCCCCGCGTTCAAGGTGAAGCCTGCCTACGACCACGGCCCGCGCCGCTGGGAGACCGGCATGCCCAACTATGAGGCGCTGGCTGGCATCGAGGCCACCGCCCGCTTCCTGCTCGAGGAGGGCATGGACGCCGTCGAGGCCGCTGAGCGCGAGTTGTTCGCACCGCTGCTCGAGGGACTGCTCGCCACGCCGGGCGTCACCGTGTACGGCGTCCACGGCCTCGACGGGCGCACGCCCACCGCAGCATTCACCGTGGCCGGCCACTCGCCCGCCGACGTGTGCAAGGAACTCGGCCGCGAGCGCATCGCCGCATGGGATGGCCACAACTACGCGGTCGAGGTCGTCGAGACGCTCGGTCTCGCAGCGTCGGGCGGCGTGGTGCGCGTGGGCATCTCGCGCTACAACGAGCCCGCCGACGTCGAGCACCTGCTGGCGGTGGTGCGGCGCCTGGCCGCTGCCTGAGCCGCACGGCGAGCTGTCGGCCGCCGACGGGTCCGCGCCGCAACTGGGACTTTGGTCCCGAGCCCGACCTCCCTCATGCCCTACAGGGGCAGCGGATCGAACCGCAGCATGGCCAGCATGAACAAGGACGATCGTTCACTGCTCAACTGGTTCGCGCTCTTCGCCGGCTTCGCCGCGCTCGTGGTGGCCGTGCTGGGCGTACGCGACAACGGCTCGGAGGCCGCTGCGGGCACCGCCGGCAGCGGCGGCTCGAAGCCGACCATCGACGTGAACATGGGCGACCTGTACTTCAAGCCCACCCAGATCGAGATCCCGCCGC
The DNA here is from genome assembly GCA_046076025.1 of Ilumatobacteraceae bacterium. Taxonomy (GTDB): domain Bacteria; phylum Actinomycetota; class Acidimicrobiia; order Acidimicrobiales; family Ilumatobacteraceae; genus UBA668. Next base: position 7,987 of record JBJTRF010000280.1, on the reverse strand, counting down.
AGGGCGCAATCTTCCACCTCGTCAACGAGGGCAGCGCGCTCCACAACATGGAGATCCGCGAGCTCGGGCTGAAGAGTCCCGACGTGCCGGGTGGCCAGATGTACGACTGGGAGATCGGCCCGGTCGCCGAGGGCGACTACACCTTCCTGTGCGCCCAGCCGGGCCACGAGGCCGCTGGCATGGTGGGCACGCTGCGGGTCACCCCGACGGCATCCACGGGCGGCGCCAGCACCGACGGTGGCACGCCGACGGCACACATCGACTGGTCGGCGATGGATGCCGCCATGCTGAGCCGCGCGCAGTTGTTTCCGGTGACGACGATGGGTACCGGCGGCGGCGCACTGCGCGAGCCCGACGAGATCCTCGCCGACGGCACCAAGGTGTTCGTCCTCGACGCCACGATCGTCGACTGGGAGGTCGAGCCCGGCAAGGTGGTGAGGGCCTGGACGTACAACGGCGTGGTGCCGGCACCCACGATCCAGGTGTACACGGGCGACAGGGTGCGAATCATCCTGAAGAACAACCTCCCCGAGTCGACATCGCTGCACCTCCACGGCATCCAGGTGCCGAACGTGATGGACGGCGTCGACCCCTACACCGAGCACCCGACGCCGCCCGGCGGCGAAAAGACCTACGACTTCACGGCTGTCGGACCGGCGGTGGGCATCTACCACTCGCACCACAACGCCCAGGAGCAGATTCCCAACGGCATGTTCGGCGCCCTCCTCGTCGACGAGATCCCCGTGCCGCAGAAGTTGATCGACAAGGGCTACCCCGAGCAGCCCACCAAGGTCGTCAACATGGTGCTGAACGACGCAGGCACGATCGGCCTCAGCCTCAACGGCAAGAGCTTCCCGGCCACCGAGCCGCACACGCTGCGCGTCGGCCAGACGATGATGGTGCACTATCTCAACGAGGGCCTCACGTCGCATCCGATGCACCTCCACCAGCCGATGGGCTGGGTGATCGCCAAGGACGGCATCCCGCTCGACGAACCGTGGCCCACCGACACCGTCAACGTGGCGCCCGGCGAGCGCTACACCGTGCTCTACATGGGCATCGAGCCCGGCGTGTGGGCATGGCACTGCCACATCCTCACCCACGCCGAGACGCCGGAGGGCATGCGCTACATGGTGACCGCCCTCATCGTGGAGCGGTGACATGGGCGGCCGCAGCCCGCGCGTCGTCGTCGGTGTCGATGGCACCGAGGGCTCGATCGAGGCGCTGCGGTGGGGCGCGCACGAGGCGGCTCGCCGCCGCTGCCCGCTGCACGTGATGACCTGTGTCGAACTGCCGGTGTCGGTCGAGGCAGGCATCGTCGGCAGCGCCCACGGCGTCGGCTCGTCGATGGACGACATGGTCCACCAGCGCGAAGTGGTGAACCGACGCGCCGTCGACCTCGCCCGATCGTTCGGGCTCGGCGTCGAGGTGTCGGGCGAGACGGTGCTGGGCGCCCCCGGCTACGCCGTTGCCAGCGCGGCCAGCGAGGACGACATCGTGGTGGTGGGCGCGACGTCGCACCCAGGCCGACTCACCGACGTGCTCGGCTCGGTTGCCACCGTGGTCGCGTATCGCGCCCACGGCCCGGTCGTGGTGGTGCACGGCGCCGATCGCCCGTCGCCCGACATCGACCGCATCGTCGTCGGCATCGACGGCTCGGAGTGCAGCGACGAGGCGCTGCGCTGGGCGGTCGACGAGGCAGCGCGAACCAGCGCCGAGCTCGAGCTCGTGCACGCCTGGTCGTACCCGTACCCGAACGGTCGGCACGGCGCCAGCGATCCGCGCCACGAGATGCGCGTCGACGCGATGCGCATGCTCGAGGCCGCAGAGTGCCAGGCGCGCACCAGGTGCCAGCACGTGCGCGTGCACTCGGTCGTCAGCGAGGACAACCCGGCCAAGGCGATCATCGATGCGGGACGGTCGGCCGACTTGGTCGTCGTCGGATCGCGCGGCCGCGGCGGCTTCGCAGCACTCCTGCTCGGCTCGACGAGCCGCGCCGTGCTGCAGCATGCATCGGTGCCGGTGGCACTCGTTCGCCACGCCGCGTAAGCCCCCCCCCCACCGCACGCGCGAGTGCTCGCCTGGAGCCAGCGCGAGGTCGTCCGGCGCCCCGCCGGCGTGGTGGACTCATTCGGTGTTCGGACGCCGCCGCGACCGAGGGGCACCGGGTCAACCCGACGCGCTTCTCATGCTCGAGCAGTCGGCCGACGCCGTGGTGCGCGGCTCGAACACGGGCATCATCGAGTGACCACCGACTCGGTGCAGCGCCTCCTTGGCTGGACGCCTGACGACCTCATCGGCACCCCATTCGTCCAGCTGGTGCACCCGGCCGACGCCCTCGCCGTGCGAGGGGCGCAGGAGCGGCTCCGCGACCGGCAGGAGGCAGCGTTCGACGTTCGCCTGCGGCGCGTCGACGGCACGTACCGGTGGATGTCGATCCGCGTGCGGCCGATCATCAGCGACACCGGCGAGTTGATGGGCCGTCTTGCCTCGTGGCACGACATCCAGGCGCAGGTCGAGGCGCGAGATCTCCACCACCGCCGGATCCACCGGCTCACGGCCGCCCTCGAGTCGATGGTCGATCCGTACGCATGCTGCGAGGCGGTCCGCGATCCGCACGGCCGCATCACCGACTTCGTGATCGCCGAGGCGAACAGCGCAGCGACGACCCACTTCGGCGTGCCACTGGGCACGCTCGTGGGGACGCTGACCTCGAGCCTGCTGCCCGCCGACGGATTCGAGCGACTGCTGTCGGTCTATGCGGGGGTGCTCGCCACCGGCGAGCCCTTCTTCTCGTCGGGCGTCACGGCCACGACCGGCAGCGGAGCCGGCACGGCCGAGTTCGACGTCAGCATCAGCAGGGTCGACGCCACCACCGTGAGCACGACGTGGCGCAACGTGTCGGCACGGGTGGAACTGCTCAGCCTGCGCGCCACTGTCGTCGCGTCCGAGGCGGCAGCCGAGGAACGACGGCACATCGCGCGTGACCTGCACGACGGACTGCTGCAGCAGATCCTCGCCAGCGGCATGCTGGCCTCGTCGCTGCTCCCCCTCCTCGGTGCCGAGGCCGCTGAGGTCGGCGAGAGGATTGTCGTCTTGCACGACGCGCAGGTGCGCCAGTTGCGGACGATGATGCTGGACCTCGCCGACGGAGCGACGGCGCCCCGCGGCCTCGTCGGCGAGGTCCGGGGCATCGTCGCCGAGGCCGGCGCGGCACTGGGATTCGAGCCGAGTCTCAGTGTGCTCGGCGACCTCGACACCGTCGGCGAGATCGTGGGCGAGCACCTCGACTACTCACTGCGCGAGATCCTCTCGAATGCGGCGCGGCATTCGCACGCCACGCGCGTCGACGTCAGCCTCCACCTGTTCGCCAACCGCCTCACCCTCACCGTGGCCGACGACGGCGGCGGATTCGAGCACTCCAATCCGGCGGGCCGCGGCCTGCTGAACCTCGCCGGACGGGCCCGACAACTGGGCGGCTCCTTCGGCATCGCGCCCGGCGACCTCGAGGGCACGGTGGCGACGTGGCACGTGCCCCTCACCAGGCCAGCGAGAGACAACGACACGTACTGACCGGCAACGCCTCAGTCCGCCGGAGCGCGACGCGGCTGGCGGTCGTGCACGATGACGAAGGCCTTGCGCACCGTCTCGTGCACTGTCCACGTGCCGGTGCTGCCCGATGTGGTGACGAGCATCGAGCCCGAGCGCATGTCGAACGACATCCCGCTGTCGAATGCCACCGTGGCATGGCCGGCCAGCACGCAGAACACCTCGTCGTAGCCGTCGCGCCGGAACGGGAAAGTGCCGGGCGTGCAGTCCCACACCCCTGTCTCGATCCGGTTGTGCGACCACAGGGTGAGGCTGCGCTCGTGCGGGTCGCCGTCGAGCACCGTCGGCCGCCGTGTCGCCGCGCCGAGCTCGGCCGTATGCGCGTTCGACAGGTAGGCCGGGCTGCTGGCCTCAACGGCGCGATGGTCGATGACGTACATCTTGCGCACCTCGCGGTGCACGGCCCAGTCGCCGCGCCAGTGCCGCGGTGTCGACCACAACACGCCGGGCGCCAGGTCGTACTCGCCGTCGTCGTGGCGAACCGTGGCGCGGCCGCCGACCATCAGCATCACCTCGTCGTAGTCGCCGGTGGTGCCGACGAGCTCGCCGGGCTGCGCCGACCACACGCCCACCTGCACGCCGCCGTCGTCGACGAGCATCATGTCGCCGAAGGCGCCCGACGCCAGCAGCGGCACGGAGTGGATGTCGGGCACGAACATTGCGTCCTCCTTCGGACACGGCACCTGCTGACGCCGTGCTCGGCTTCCATGCTGCCAGATCGCCTGCCGCCGGTCTGCTGCACCGCACCTTGGCGAGCCGCCGCTGCGACCGTCATCGCTACGATGGCCCCGGTCACGGGGAGTGGCGCAGTGGTAGCGTTCCTGCTTTGGGTGCAGGAGGTCGCGGGTTCAAATCCCGCCTCCCCGACGTAGTGCCGGCGGGCCGTCAGGTCTGCGGGCGCACCGACGTATCGAGTTGCTGCATCGCCATCAGGTCGCGGATCTGCTTCTGCATGCCCTCCGGCGAGCCGTCGAGGAACAGCACGTTGCCCTTCCCGTTCTCAGCAACGTGTCGGATGCTCTCGGTCCACATCGAGAACAGGATGAGCGCCGAGTCGACGTTCTGGTCCTCGAGTTCGCGCGCCGCCTGGGCGAGGCCGCGGGCCACCTCCTCGCGGAACAGCGCGACGCCCTGGCCGCGCAGTTGGGCGGCGGTGCGCTCGGCCTCGGCACCGATGCGGATGGCGGTGCCCTCGGCCTCGGCCTCCTTGGTGCGGCGGATCAGCAGCGCATCGCCCTCGTTGGTGGCGGCTGCCTTCAGGTTGTTGCTCGCCACCACCTGGGCCATCGAGGTGGTGATCGCCTGGTCGAAGGTGATGTCGTTCAGCTGGAGGTCGATGAGGTGGTAGCCCCAGCCCTCGATGACATGGTCGAGGTTGTCCTTCACCTCGGCGACGATCTCGCCGCGCAGCAGCAGGATCTCGGCCTGCTTCTTTGTCGCCACGAAGCCGCGGGTGCTGCCCTCGACGCTGCGGATCAGCGCCGTGAGGAAGTCCTGCTCTGACACGAACTTGAAGGCGATGTTCTTGATCGTCTCCTCGGCCTCGTTGATCGCCGCGTACAGCAGCATCGCCGTGAAGTACACGTTGGCCTGGTCCTGGGTAATGGCCTGGAACTGCAGCTCAATGGCGCGGTTCTGCACGGTGATGCGGCGGTAGATCCGCTCGACCACCGGGATGAGCAGGTTCAGGCCGGGCCGCAGGGTGCGGCGGTACTTCCCGAACACGGTCGTCACCGCCATGGTGCCCTGGCTCACCGTCCGCAGGCTGGTGACGAGGAGGATGATGGCGACAAGCGCGCCGACAACGAGTGCGAGCGTGGGCATTGGGTGCTCCCTTCGGCGGTCACTGTAGGGCCGGCGGCAGGAGCACCCGCCATCAGCGGCAGGATCAGGAGGCCGGCGTGAAGGTGAACCGGCGGATGATCACCTCGACCGCAGCCTTCGGCGAGCGGCCGTTGTAGAGCCACAGGTTCATCCGCGGGTTCTCGCCGCCGGCGGGCGGCACGTAACTGCCCGTGTACGACCACGCCTCGACCACGTTGCCGCCCACCAGCGTGGCGAAGTCGACCCGCGACGCCGACCACGTGAACTTGATCACGGTGGGCACTGTCGAGCCGATGGCGAAGCGCCGCAGGTTGCCGCTGACATCCCACGGCTGCACCACCCACTGGGCGTTGGTGCGGTCGCGGCTGTTGCCCCACCGGGCTGCTTCGAAGTCGATCTCGCGGTGGAAGTACGACGCATCGTCGTTGTTCCACGTGAACAGCCCGAGCACGGCGAACGGGTCGAGGCTCGCGACGTTGCTGCCGAGCTCCCACTCGTAGGTGCCGAAGCCGAGCGACTCCTGCAGCACCACCTCGCCGCACGTCCAACGCCGCCCCGCCTTGCTGATGCGCAGCCGCAGGTAGCCGGACTCGTCGACGACGGCGTTGGCCTGGCTGAACACGTTCGGACCGGGCCCGACCGCCGAGGTGCTGGTCTTCACCGTCCACGTGCGGCCCGAGAAGGTGACGGTGGGCGCCACCGCAGCGGGTGCCACCGCCGAATCGGTGGCCGACGTCGGCACCGCCCCCGCTGCCGCCATCGCCGTGGCGGCGAGCACCAGTCCCACCACCGAACGGATCCACCTTCGCTGCGAGCGGCTCATGGGCCGATCATACGAGTCGGGTCCAAGGACCCTCCCCTGTGCCCTGTGCAGGTGTCCTACAGTTTCCGTATGTTCCTCCGCAATGCCTGGTACGTCGCCGAGTGGGAGCGCGCAATCGGCGACGCCCCCGTGGCAGCCACCCTCCTCGGCGAGCGGATCGCCCTCTATCGCCGCTCCGACGGCACCTACGGCGCCCTTCACGACGCCTGCCCGCACCGCAAGCTGCCGCTCTCGATGGGCCGCGTGCTCGGCGACACGATCGAATGCGGGTACCACGGCATGGTGCTCGACTGCGAGGGCACCTGCCTGCGGGCGCCCGCCAACGGCACGGTGCCGCCCAACACCGCCGTGCGCGCCTATCCAGTCGAGGCCCGCTACGGACTTCTGTGGGTGTGGATGGGCGATCCTGGGCTCGCCGACCCGTCCACCATCTTCCATGTGCGCCACTGGGACGACCCGCAGTGGGGCCGCACCGACGGCGACGACATGGTGGTGCGCTGCAACTACCTCTACATCAGCGACAACCTGCTCGACCCGTCGCACGTGGCGTGGGTGCACCGCAGTTCGTTCGCCGGGGCTGGCACCGACGACACGCCCATGCAGGTCACCATCGACGATGTCGGCGTCACCACCTGGCGCTGGTTGACCGACACGCCGCCAGCGCCGTTCTACGCGCCGTACCTGAAGTTCGCGGGCAACACCGACCGCAAGCAGGAGTACGAGGTGCGGTACCCCGGCCATGCGCTCATCAAGGCCGTCTTCGCCCCGGCGGGCTCCGGCGGCGAGGGCCGGCCGATGCACCCCGACACGTTCCTGATGGACAGCTACAACTTCCTCACGCCGGTCGACGAACGCACGACGCGCTACTTCTGGTTCCAGACCCGCAACGTGTTCCCCGGTGATGCCGAGGTGTCAGCCACCTTCGCCGCGTCGGTGCGCGCCGCCTTCGACGAGGACAAAGCGGTGCTCGAGGCCGTGCAGCGCGGCATGGACGAGGATCCCTCGCACCTCAACCTGCGGTCCGACACCGGCGGCGTTCGCTTCCGGCGACGACTGGCTCAGCTCATCGAGGCCGAGCAGCTCGCCGCGCTGCAGCACGCGTAAGCACGACACCTGCCACCAGCAGCACCGCGGCAGCCACGGCGATCGACAGGCCATTGCCCGCCACCGGCATCGGATCATCCGGGCCGAAGGTGTCGTACACGAGGATGTACAGCGCGTAGTCGAACGTCGAGGCCGACCCCACAGGGCCCAACTCGACGCAGGTCTCGCCCGTTGCGGTCCACGTGATGTCGTAGGTGTCGAGACCGCTCTGGGCAGTCAGCTCGACATCGGCCGACCCGCCGAAGAGACCGTCGGCCACGGGCGTGATGAGCGTCGTCGAGCCGTCGTAGGAGATGCCGACATGCAGGCCGGTGACGCAGCCCTCCTCGACGACGGTCACGGTGATGGTGGCCGCCTCCTCGTCGATGTCGACTGCCACCGCGCCGGCGAGGTCGGCCGGGTTGGCAACGAGGTCGGACTCGTCGAGTTCGGCGCCGTCGCCGACCGTCACCTCGGTGCGCTCGAAGACCTTCTGCATCGACGGATCACCGTCCTCGAGCGTGGCCGTGACGTCGGCAGGCGACTCGAACTCGGCGAAGCGCGTCTCGCCGCCATCCCACACCCACGTACTGTCGTGCGGCATCGCCTGCGCCGACGACATCCCGGTGAGCGCCAGCGCAGCAGCGC
>JBJTRF010000279.1:0-4177 GCA_046076025.1 Ilumatobacteraceae bacterium | reverse complement strand
CCACGCCGTCGGCCTCGACGATCACGTCGTTCGGCTGCAGCACGTCACCCGACGGCGGATACGCCACGCAGTCGCTGCCGTCCTCGTTTGCCTCGAGGCACAGCACGTAGTCCACCACTGCCGGCCCCGGCACGAACTCGGCATCCAGTCCGGCGCGCGACAGTGCCACGAAGATCGCCCACTCCTTGGCACCCGACATCTGCCGCTGTCCCTGCTGGCGCACGTCTTCGGGTGACCGATCGCCGTACTTCTCGACGTAGCTGCGCAGCCGGGCAGCGGGGTCGCTGCGAGCAGCAAACCAGTCCAGCATCGACAGACGCGGCTCGCGAATGGTGACGAAGAGGAATCCGCCCTCGTCGTCGAAGACCTCGGTACCGGCGATGTCGAGCAGCGGGTTCACCGGCGCAGCATTCGCCGGCACGAGCGCGAACTCGGCCGGTTCGGTCACGGTCGACACGCAGTCGCCGGCCTCGTTGCGCTCGGCACAGCGCTCCTTGTCGATGAACCACCTCGACGGCGCGATCGACGCTGCGATGACCAGGCCGAGCAGCACGGCACCGAGCGCGTACACCACGATGCCCAGGCGCCGAACCGCCGCCGACGGCAGGCGACTGCTCGGTGCCGCAGGGGACGTCCCCGACAGGCTGCCCTCGGAGGGCTCGGGTACAGTACTGGGCTGCGTGAGCATGAGTGAGGTCACCACCACTGCGGCATGGCTCGCAGGTCTTGCGCTCGTGGCCCTCATGGCCACGGGGTGGCGCAAGCCTGCCAGAGCAGCGGTGGTCGTGGCACGCGGGAACCGCCAGCGTCGCCCCGTCATGCTGCAGCAACTGCACGAGCAGTCGACGCCGATGCACCGCCGCACTCGCTGGTACCGGCGCGTGTGGGCCCTCGTCTGGGCGAGCGCGCTGGCCGTGTGGGTCGGCGCCGTCGTTGCCACCCTGGCGGGCCTCGGCGTGGCATGGCTCGTCATCCGCCTCACCGACCTGCTTCGCACCTGATGGCAGGCGTGTCCGAGGAGGGTGCCTCGGGTACACCAGCGGGCTCGCCGCCCACCGACTCTGTCAGCGGCGCAGCGACTCCCGTCGAGATCGCCGATCGGTGGCGGGCGATCGCCGAAGCCGGCCACAGTGGCGATGAGCAGGTGGCCAGGACTGCGCTGCGCGACGACGATCACGTCTGCCGCGAGCTGGCGCTCGGCGCCTTAGCACGCATGCATCGGCTCGATGACAGCGATGTGGCGGCAGCACTGCGCGATCCCCTTCCCTCGGTGCGCCGCCGGGCGGCAATCCTGAGTGCCGCGTGCTCGCAGGTCGATCTCACGGGTGCCTTGGCCGACCAGGACGACGTGGTCGTGGAAGCGGCGGCATGGGCAGCGGGCGAGCAGGCAGCGCTGCATCTCGTGCCCACCCTGGTGCGACTCGCCACCACTGCCGCCGACGCCCTCGTGCGCGAGGCGGCGGTGGCCGCACTTGGCGCCATCGGCAGCCCGGAGGGACTGCCGGCGATCCTCGTCGCCTGCGCCGACAAGCCGGCCATCCGCCGCCGGGCGGTGCTGGCCCTGGCCCCGTTCGACGGCCACGAGGTCGATGCCGCCCTCGAGGCGGCCCGCCACGACCGCGACTGGCAGGTTCGCCAGGCCGCCGAGGACGTTCTTCCTAGGTCAGAAACGTGACCAGCACGCCCCAAGGTCCTTGCAGCACACGGTTTCCAGAGAATTCCCAGAAACTTTAGTGCTAAACTTGGCACGTCGCCGTCGGCCCCCTTATGGTGCCACTCCGGCGGGATTCCCCCGTCACTGAACAGGAGGAATCCCATGAAGAAGTTTCTCGCCGCTGGGGCCGTTGCCCTCGCCGCCCTGACCCTCACCACCGGCACCGCATCTGCGGGTGTCGGGCAGAGCATCACCGACATCGCTCTCGCCAACGCCGACTTCTCGACGCTCGCCGCTGCGGTGGGCGCCGCCGGCCTCGCCGACACGCTCGACAACTGCGAGGAGGGCGCCCCGCAGTACACGATCTTCGCCCCGACCAACGCTGCGTTCGACGCCCTGCCGGCGGGCACCGTCGAGGCTCTGCTCGCCGACATCCCGGCGCTCACCGACGTCCTGCTCTACCACGCCGTCTCGGGCGCGGTTGACTCGACCGCAGTGCTCGGCCTCGACGGCCAGATGGTGACCACCCTCAACGGCGACGACATCCTCGTCACTGTCGGCGCCGGCCCGTCGGTCACGCTCACCGACGGCCAGGGCCGCGCAGTCAACGTCGTCATCTCGGAAGGGACGATCAACATCCCGGCCTGCAACGGCATCATCCACGTCATCGACGCCGTACTGTTGCCCCCCACCGATGAGGACGTCACCATGCCCGGCACCGGTTCGAACCTGACGATGACCTTCATCGCCCTCGGCCTGCTGGCCATGGGCTCGGTCATCGTGCTCGGCGCCCGCCGCCGCGCGACGGTCTGATCCACTCCCCTTCAGCGGCCCGCCTCCCTGGGCCGGACACGACAGAGGGCGTCCCTTCGGGGGCGCCCACTTTGCGTCTCCGGACGACTACCGGTGCGACAGTTCCGCCGCCGTCAGGCTGGCGAACATCTCATCGGCCTCCTCCGTCGACAGGCTCTTCTCGAGGAATCGACGGCATCGATCACCACCTCGAGCGGTGCCTCGCCGACGCTGTCGGCGGTGGATCGCAGCGCCTCGATATAGGGCAGCAGCTTGCGATGCTCACGGTGCAGCGGTGTCATCGAGGTGGTCATGGCTCCTCCATCGTGTCCGCCATCGTGTCCGCCCGGTCTGAGAGCGTCGGCGGGCGGGACCGCACGGGGGGAACTCGATCCCGCACCGCCGACACGATCACGGTACGAAACCGCGCCGGGCGGCACAGGTGCCGTTCGTCACCGATGAGGGGAGTCGGGTGCGAGTGCCCACCGCAGCACACGCGTCAGAGCCTCGCCCGCAGGACGCACCACCGTGCGCTCGCTCACCGGCAGCCACGGCAGCCGCAGCGGAATCCGCGCCCACAGCGGCAGCAGGCTCGCCGCGGCCGCGGCGAGCACCCCATATGCGGGCTTCGCCACCAACGGCAGCGGGGCCGACACCAGCAGGTAGCGGGCGGCCTCTCGAGCCTCGGGCGTGCTGCGCAGCTCGCGCCGGTACGCCGACATCCGCTGCCCCAGCTCGGCCACGCTCGTGGCCGGTGAGACGACGCCCAGCGCCGACGCGATCACCGCCATCTGCCGCACGTACTCGTCGGCCTCGGCCTCGCCCAGCGGCTGTGCCCCGTAGCGGCGGTACGCCGACAGGAAGCTGTCGACCTCGGCGATGTGCACCCACTCGAGCAGGTGCGGGTCGTTCGCCGAGAACGACCGACCGTCGGAGGCCGTGCCGACCACCCGGGTGTGCACCCGATGCACCGTGTCGACTGCGCGCTGTGCCTCGCTGGCCGGCCCATACGTGGTGGCGGCGAGGAAGTCGGCGGTTCGCTGCAGGCGTCCCCACGGATCGCTGCGGTAGTCGCTGAACTGGGCGACACCCGCCATCGCCAGCGGATGCAGCGACTGCAGCAGCAGCGCACGCAGGCCCCCGATGAACATGCACGTATCGCCGTGCACCACGCGGATCGCCGATCCCTCGGCGAACCACCGCTCGCCAGGCGCCTCGAACAGTTCTTCGGCGCGGCTGTCGGCGCTCGGGCCGACCACTCTCGACCTCACTGCGTCAGCGACGAGCGAGCGAACCGGCTCGAGCATCGACATCAGGCGTCACCCGAGACATCGATGAACGTGTAGTCGGGATCGGTCTCGATGTCGTCGGCAGCGAACAGCACCTGCTTCCAGTCCTTGTCGCTGTAGCGCAGCGTCTGCGACTCGAACAGCGGCGACTCGCGGTCGCCGGTGCCGCCGTACACGAGGATGCTCCATGCCACCGGGAAGCCGGCCGAGAAGTCGACCACCATGATGAAGCTGGTGCCGTAGTTCACCGGATAGCCGTCGGCGGTCAGCTGCGAGCCGTCGAACAGCCGTGCGCCGCGCTCGGGCTGCGGCTCCGTAGAGCCGTTGAGCGAGGCCCACGACAGGATGTTCGTAACGCCGTCGCTGCCGAACCCGCCGTGCAGCGGGATACGCCGGCCGCTGCGCTCGGTGTACTGCAGGTCGCCGAGCGCCACGTCCACCG
>JBJTRF010000278.1:0-14727 GCA_046076025.1 Ilumatobacteraceae bacterium | reverse complement strand
CCGACGAGCGCCGCACGCTCGACGTCGCGGTCAAGGTGGCAGCCGACGCCGTCGAGGCCATCGTCGCCGACGGCATCGACACCGCCATGGCGCGCTTCAACGGACTGTGAGCCGGTCGGTACCCTGCACCACGTCATGAGCCAGGCCACCGCCACCTCCCGGCCAGCGGCGGCACCCGCCGGCACGCTCGCCTCGCTGCCACGGCTGCTGCGCGACGACCCCGCCATACGCGGTGCCCTCGACGACGACAGCGCCGTGGTCGCCGTGGGCGAGGCAGCGCGGGCGTTCACCGTGGCGGCGCTCGCGCAGCTGCGCGGCCGGCGCCCGCTGGTGGTCGCCTGCCCCACCGGCTCGGACGCAGGGCAGCTGTACGACGACCTCGTCCAGTTCATGCCGCCCGGCGAGGTGGCGCTGTTCCCCGCGTGGGAGACCCTGCCGTTCGAGCGCGTCAGCCCGAGCGTCGAGACGATGGGCCGCCGCCTCGAGCTGCTCTGGCGGCTCGGCGACGCCGGCCGCTGCCCCTCCGTGATCGTGGCGGGCGTGCGCGCCCTGCTGCAGTACCTCGGGCCCGAGGCGCACCTCGTCGAGCCGATCCGCGTCGCCAAGGGCGCCGTGCTCGATGCCGACCAGCTGCTCGCCGAACTCGTGCGCATCGGCTATCGCCGCGAGGAACTCGTCGAGCACCGGGGCGAGGTCGCCCGCCGCGGCGCCATCATCGACGTGTACCCCAGCACCGCCGACGCGCCGATCCGCATCGACCTGTGGGGCGACGAGGTCGACCGGCTTACTGAGTTCTCGGTCAACGACCAGCGCAGCGCCGTCGATCTCGACGAGGCGCTCGTGTTCCCCGCCCGCGAGCTGGTGCCCAGCGATGCCGTACGCGCCCGTGCCGCATCGCTCGTCGCTGCCGAGCCATGGGGGCGAGAGCACTGGGAGCGCCTCGCCGACGGCGCGCTCTACGACGGCATGGAGAGCTGGCTGCCGTGGCTGGTCGATGCCGCCGACGGCCGACGACTGCTCACCGACCTGCTACCCGCCACGGCCAAGATCGCGCTCGTCGAGCCGCGCCGCATGCGCGACCGCGCCGACGACCTGCTCGCCGAGGAGGACGACCTCGCCCGCGCCCTCGCCGGCACCTGGGGCCGCGATGCCGCCACGCCGTTCCCCCGGCTGCATGCCGACAGCGACGAGTTGCTCGTCGCCCAGTCGTCGGCCTGGACGATCAGCAGCCTTCCCGAGACACCCGACTCGCCGATCGTCGAGAGCACTGGCTGGGGCCCGGTGGTCGGCGACGGCGAGAGTCTCACCACGAGACTGCGCGAGCTCGCCACGTCGGGCTACCGCGTCATCGTCGCCGCCGACGGCAACGGGTCGGCGCAGCGCCTTGCCGACCTCCTCACCGACCAGGGGCTCGGCGTGTCGGTGGGCCGCACCGGCGAGCACCTGCTCTATCCGGGCGGCCACGTCGCAGTGGCGCCGCTGCACCGCGGCTGCACCATCGCCAGCGCCAAGGTGGCCATCGTCGCCGAGGCCGACCTCACCGGCAGGCGCCGTGCCCACCGACGGCCGCGCCCGCGCTCGCGCCAGGGCACGCGGCTTTTCGAGGACCTGAAGCCCGGCTTCTACGTCGTCCACCACCAGCACGGCGTCGGCCAGTACGAGGGCATGGTCAAGCGCACCATCGGCGGCGTCGAGCGCGACTACCTGCTGCTCGCCTACAAGGGCGGCGACAAGCTGTACGTGCCGAGCGACCAGATCGACATGCTCCGCCAGTACGTCGGCGGCGAGACGCCCACGCTGCACCGCCTCGGCGGCGCCGACTTCGCCAAGGCGAAGAGCCGGGTGCGCAGCGCCGTGCGCGAGATCGCCCAGGAGCTCGTCGTGCTCTACCAGAAGCGCGTCAATGCCCATGGCCATGCCTTCGGCATGGACACGCCGTGGCAGCACGAGATGGAAGAGGCCTTTCCGTTCGTCGAGACACCCGACCAGCGCGTTGCCATCGATGCCGTGAAGGCCGACATGGAGCGCCCGTACCCAATGGACCGGCTGCTGTGCGGCGACGTCGGGTTCGGCAAGACCGAGGTGGCCGTGCGCGCCGCGTTCAAGGCCATCCAGGACGGCAAGCAGGTTGCCGTGCTGGCACCCACGACGCTGCTGGCGTCGCAGCACGGCAACACGTTCGCCGACCGCTTCGCCGGCTACCCCATCCGCGTCGAGGTGCTCAGCCGCTTCCTGACGGCCAAGGACGCGAAGAAGGTGCTCGCAGCGCTCGCGTCGGGTGAGATCGACTGCATCATCGGCACCCATCGGCTCCTGCAGGACGGCGTGAAGTTCAAGGACCTCGGCCTCCTCGTCGTCGACGAGGAACAGCGCTTCGGCGTGCAGGCCAAGGAGGCCATGAAGAAGCTGAAGCACAACGTCGACGTGCTGACGCTGTCGGCCACCCCCATCCCGCGCACCCTCGAGATGAGCCTCGTCGGCATCCGCGACCTCTCGCTGCTGCAGACACCGCCTGCCGACCGGCAGCCGATTCTCACCTACGTCGGCGGCTACGACGAGCGCGTCGCCATCGAGGCCATCCGCCGCGAGTTGCTGCGCGAAGGACAGGTGTTCTGGGTGCACAACCGAGTGCAGACCATCGACCATGCTGCGGCACGGCTGCGCGAGCTGGTTCCCGAGGCACGCATCGCCGTCGCCCACGGGCAGATGGACGAGGGCTCACTCGAGCAGGTGGTGCTCGACTTCTGGGAGGGCCGCTTCGACGTGCTGGTGTGCACCACCATCATCGAGAGCGGCATCGACATGCCCACGGTCAATACCCTCGTCGTCGAGCGCGCCGACCTGCTTGGCCTCGGCCAGCTGCATCAGCTGCGCGGACGCGTCGGCCGCAGCGGATCCCGCGCCTACGCCTACCTGTTCCATCCGCCCGAGGCGCGACTCACCGAGGAGGCCTACGAGCGCCTCCGCACGATCGGCGAGGCCACCGAGCTCGGCAGCGGGTTCAAGATCGCGATGCGCGACCTCGAGATCCGCGGTGCGGGCAACCTGCTCGGCGAGGCGCAGAGCGGCCACATCGCCGCCGTCGGCTACGACCTCTACTGCCAGATGGTCACCGAGGCCGTCGGCGAGATGAAGGGCACGCCGGCGCGCGAGCCGTCAGAGCTGAAGCTCGACGTGCCCGTCGACGCGCATCTGCCCGCCGACTACGTGTCGAAGGAAGAGATGCGACTCGAGGCCTACCGCCGCCTCGCCGCGGTCACCTCGGCCGACGAGGTCGACGACATCCGCGCCGAGTGGGTCGACCGGTACGGCCCCGTGCCGCCGCCGGCCGAGGCCCTGCTGACGGTCGGGCTGCTGCGGGCCGAGTGCGTGCGCCTCGGCCTGCTCGACGTGCAGATCGTCGGCAACCAGGCCCGGCTCGCGCCGGTGACGCTGCCGACGAGCGCCGAGATACGGCTGCGGCGCCTGAGCCGCGACTCGCTCTACAAGACCGACCAGCAGCAGTTGGTCGTGCCACTGCGACGCGACATGGACGCGGCGTCGTTCCTCGTCAGCTTCCTGCGCGAACTGCTGCCGCCGCCCGACGCTGCATGAGCCGGGCGACAGCGGCGGCAGCCGAGCGCAGGCGACCCACGGGCTGATCACCGGCCGCCCATCCGGCAGTTTCCGGCGTGCCGACGGGTAGGTTCGTGGCCCATGAGCCAGATGAAGACCCGCCTCCAGGCCCTCACGCAACTCGACCGTGCGCTCGCCGCAATCACCGACGCCGAGCTGGGTGATGCTGTCGACCGGCTCGACGACGATCACCGGTCGGCCCTCGACGTGCTGTGCGAGGCGCCGTCCGGCGGCTTCACCGATCCCGCCGCCCGCGTGCTGTCGATGCGCGCCGCCGCCGCACGCGGCCGCCTGAACGGCGACCTCGAGCGAGTCGCCACCGTCGTCTCCGACGAGTGCCTCGCCCGGTGCATCGAGCTGCTGGGCGACGACGCCGACAATCCGTCCGAGGACGAGTTCCTCGCCGTGGTGCCCCCGCTGGTCGAGCAGTTCGGCGTGCCCGTGGTGCGCCTGATGATGGCAGCCGTCGTCGCCGGCGAGGCGCCCGCCTCGGTGATGCTCACCCGCCTGCTGAAGTCGCACGAGTCGCTCGCCCTGCCGGCCGCGGCGCCCGCGCCGGCCCTCGAGGTCCTGCCGCCGCGCCGCGCCGACGACGACGTGAAGGCGCGTCGCAAGGCCGCCAAGGAGCGCAAGCAGGCCGAGGCCCGCGCCCGCCGCGAGCAGCAGCTCCGCGCCCGCAGCCGCTGAGGGCCGTTAGCTCCGGTCGGCGATGCGCCGCTCGTGGCCGAGCAGCCACGACTTGGCGTCGAGTCCCCCGGCGAAGCCGGTGAGCGCCCCGTTGCCGCCCACCACGCGGTGGCACGGCACGATGATGCTGATCGGGTTCTTTCCGTTCGCGGCGCCGACTGCCCGCGCCTTGTTGGCATCGCCCAGCGCACGTGCCTGCTCGCCGTACGTCATCGTCTGCCCGAAGGGAATCTCGCGCAGCACACGCCACGCATCGAGCTGGAAGGGTGTGCCGATCGGGTCGAGCGGCACGTCGAACTGACGGCGCCTGCCATCGAAGTACTCGCCGAGCTGACGGACTGTCATCGCCATCACGTCGTCCGGATCGTGCGTGACGGTGGCCAACCCGCCAGCGTGTGACGCACGGACCCTGCCCCGATCGTCGTAGCGCTCGCCGGGCCACAGCACGGCGCGCAGGCCGCTGGCCGAGGCGATGACGGTGAGCGCGCCCACCGGCGAGTCGACCGTGTCGACGACCAGCGCATCGCCACCGGCGACGTCTGGAGAGATGGCGGCCGGCGAGGCTCCGGCATGCAGCGTGTGGATCATGGCCCGAGTCTCGCGCACCGGCAGGAGATCACAGGCTTGCCCACAGGTGATGCATGGCATAGCTGCGCCAGGGCTGCCACTCCATCGCGCGGACGGCGGCCGCCCGCGGCGACCCGTCGGCTCCGATGGCATGCAGCGCGTTGCGTACGCCGACGTCGGCAGGCAGGAACACATCGGGGTCGCCGAGGACGCGCATCGCCACGTAGCCGGCGGTCCATGCGCCGATGCCGGGCACGCGCTGCAGCCGGCGAGTCGCCTCGGCGATGTCGCCGCCCTGCTGCAGCACCAGTTCGCCGGTGGCCAGCAGGCGGCAGCATTCGATCAGCGCCCGGCCGCGGACTGCCGGCATCGGCAGGTCGGAGGGCGCCAGGGCGGCGAGCGCCGAGGGCGACGGGAACAGCCGGGTGACGCCGGCGACGGGAGCCGCAGACGGCTCGCCATGCTGCTCGGCAAGCCGTGACAGCACCGTACGTGCGCCGGCGACCGACACCTGCTGGCCGACGATCGCCCGCACCACCAGCTCGGCAGCGTCAGGATGACCGGGCGACCGAAGACCGGGACGACGGGCCACCAGGGGACGCAGCACGCGGTCCGAGTCCAGGTGCCCATCGATGCGCTCCGGATCGGCATCGACGTCGAACAGCCGTCGCACGGCGTGCATGGCGCCGGCCGCATCGTCGTCGCTGCCAAGCCAGAACGAGCACTCGAGCCGGTCGGCACCCGGCCGCCACGTGACGGCGACGGCGCCAACCCCGTTGCCGAGCCGCAGCGCGCGGCGATAGGTCAGCGCCGCATCGTCGGCTCGCGTGACCGCCTCCACGCCTGCGACTGCCCGAGCAGCGAGAAACGAGAACAGCGGGCCACCGGCGAAGGGCAGCGCAACCGATACGCGTGCCGACACCGGACGCAACACGGGTGTCGGCAGTCGGGTCGTCACCGCTGCAGTCTGCCCGGGTGTCGCGTCGCCGCAGGGCAGGCGCGCAGTACGGTCGGCGCATGAGCTTCTCGTCGATCAGCATTGTCGGGGTCGTGCTGGCCACGCTGGCCGCATTCGCCTTCAACTTCGTGTACTTCGGTCCCATCGGCGTGTTCCGCATGTGGTGGCGCGCCATCGGGAAGACCGACGACGACGTGCCGGGCGCAGGCATGAACATGCCCGTCGTCTTCGGCTCGACGCTCGCAGCGTTGGTCGTCGAGGCCGTCGCCATCGCCGCCGTTCTCGGGGGCCTGCACGATGCGGCATCGATCGGGCAGGGTGCCGCCCTCGGGCTCGTCGTGGGCATCGGCGTGGCGGCCACGTCGTCGCTCGGCCACCGACTGTTCGCAGGGCAGGGCTTCACGGTCTGGGCGCTCGAGGTGGGAGCCGACATCGCTGTCGGCGTCATCATGGGCGTCGTCCTCGCCGCCATCGGCTGAGCAAGCCCCCGGCATCCGCCATCACTGACCCGCGAGCAGCCGCCCACATGCCGCCGCCCGATGGTGCCTCCGCCATGGACGCTGACGGCCAGGCCACGGACGCTGCCGGTACTGGCCCAGGTGCCAGCGCGGCGCGCATCAACCTGCGCAACGACCTGCGGCGACTGCTCCCGAACCGGCGGTTCCGGCTGCTGTTCGCCGCCCGGTTCATCTCCAACATCGGCAACGGCATGACGCCGATCGCATTGGCGTTCGGCGTGCTCGGACTACCGGGCGGCGACGCCACCGACCTCAGCTATGTCACCACCAGCCAGATGGTGCCGATCGTGATCTTCCTGCTGCTCGGCGGCGTCCTGGCCGACCGCTCCAGCCGGTCGCGACTCGTGGGCGTCACCGACATGGTCGGGGCTGCGGTCGTCGCCCTCAATGCAGTGCTCTTCCTCACCGGTCAGGCATCCGTCGTGCTGCTGTGCGTCACCGGTGTTGCGGTGGGCGTGCTGAACGCGCTCTGGTATCCGGCATTCAGCGGACTCATGCCCGAAGTAGTGTCGGCCGACCAGTTGCAGTCCGCCAACTCGCTGGTCGGATTCGCCGCGAACGTCGGATTCACGATCGGTGCCAGTGCCGCTGGGGTGATCGTCAGCACTGCGGGAGCCGGCTGGGCGATCTTGATCGACGCCATGACATTCTTCGTCGCCGGCGTCCTCGTGTGGCAACTGAAGACCCCGCCCGTCGCCAGCGACTCGCTCGGCCGGTCAGGCTCGAACTGGCGGCAACTGCGTGACGGGTGGCGCGAGTTCAGCTCGCGCCGCTGGCTTGTTGCCGTGGTATCGGCATTCGCCATCGCCAACATGTGCCTCGAGGGGTTCATCGGCGTGCTCGCCCCGCTGCAGGTGAGCGAGGAGTTCGACGGTGCCCGAGACATGGGCCTGATGATGGCCGGCTGGGGCGCAGGAAGCGTCGTGGGTGTCGCCGTGTCGATGCGGCTGCGCGTGCGCCATCCAATCCGACTCGCCATGTCCGTGATCCCGCTCATCGGCGTGTGGATGCTCGGCACAGCCGTCGCAGCCCCGCTCGTGCTGCTCGTGCCGATCGCCTTCCTCACGGGCATCGCCCTCGACGTCTTCGTCGTGATGTGGATGACCACCACGCAGCGCCACGTACCGGCCGAGGCGCTCTCGCGGGTCGGCTCGTTCGAGGCCTTCGGATCGAACCTCCTGGTGCCGCTCGGCCTCTTTCTCGCGGGACCGGCCGCAACGTGGCTCGGCACCGAGCAGACGCTGGTCGTCATCGGCACCGCCACCATCGTCGCGTGCCTCGCTGCGCTCGCCTCGCGCAGCGTCCGCTCGCTGACCTGAGGCGGCCAGGGGGGCAACCCGACCCTGTCGTCAGGGGCCTAGCGCAGCCAGCGGGATGACGACCACACCGTCAGGCCTCGTGTAGCCGAATCCCGTCGCGGTGACCACGGCAAGTGCTGCAGGGTCGCCGATCCTCGAGGTATCTGCCTTGCGGGCGAAGGCCAGCAGGTTCTCCGCAGCGCGGTCGATCTCGCCGCTGCCGACCTTCACCTCGAGTGCCGCCCAGCGCCCGTCACCGGCGGTGACCACCGCGTCAATCTCGAGGCCGTCCGAGTCGCGATAGTGCTGCACGGTGCCGTCGACGACGCTGGCGTACACCCGCAGGTCGCGAACGACCAGCGCCTCGAAGAGGTGCCCGAAGAACTGCATGTCAGCGAGCAGCTGGCCTGGCGCGGCGCGCAGTGCCGCGACTGCCAACGAGGGGTCGCAGAACTGCACCCGGGGCGAGGTGCGCAGCCTGGCGCGTGATCGCAGATGCGACGACCACGCCCCTAGCGGATCCAGCAGCATCAGTCGCTCGAGCGGCGCGAGATAGTCGTAGACCGTCGACCGCGCAATGTCGGAGTCGTCGGTGCTGGCATCGCGCGCCACGCGGCTGACCACGTACTCCATTCCCGTGTTGCGAGCGAGCGACTGCAGGACTCGCAGCGCAAGCCGCGGGTGCCGGCGCGCGGGGTCGATCGTCGGCAGGTCGACGTCGGCAATCGTCGTGAGATAGTCGACATTCGCTTGCGCCGCGGCAGCGATCGTCCGTGTCAGGTTGAGCGGCCACCCGCCGCGCACCACCAGCTCGGCGAAGCGGGACACGGTGGCGTCGGTTGACCGTGCAGTTGGCCGGTGCCCGTCGAGCAGCGCCGTCAAGGACATCTCACCCGTCGAGTCGCCCGACTCGTACAAGCTCATCGGCCGCATCGTGAGTCGGGCGAACCGGCCGGCACCGCTGTGACGGCGACTGTCGACCGGCGGTGTCGCAGAACCCGTGAGGATGTACAGCCCCGACCCCTGCCTGCGGTCGACCTCGGCACGGACGTGGTTCCAGACACGCGTCGCGTCGAGTTGCCACTCGTCGATCAACTGGGGACGATCGCCGGACAGCACGAGGGACGGGTCGACGCCGAGCGCCACGCGGGCGCCGTCGTCGGTGTCGAGATACAGCCGACTCGCAGCCTGCTGCTCGGCGGTGAAGGTCTTCCCGCAGGCTTTCGGGCCTTCGATCAGCACGGCGCCCGCCGACGCGAGTCGAGCGGCGAGCAGCGCATCGACGACACGGGGGAGATAGGCGACCACGACGTCAGGCTACATACTGCAGCGGTATTGGGCTCCACATTGCAGCGGTTCTGGACTCCAGCACGGTGCCGGCGATCAGGCCGGCCGCACCCCCAGCCGAGCCAGACGTCGGCGGGGGCTCAGGCGTCGACGACTTCGATGCGGACGCGCTTGTTGCCCTTGCCCTTGTTCTCGAGCTTCACCACGCGCACGCCTCCGACCTCGCTGGTGGAGCGCACGTGTGTGCCGCCGTCGGCCTGCTTGTCGAGACCGACGATGTCGACGACCCGGATCTCGCGGACCGACTCCGGGATCAGCGACACCTTGGTGCGAATGAGATCCTCGTCGAGCAGGGCCGTGTCGCGCGGCAGGAAGCCCACCTCGATCACTCGGTCGGCAGCGATCTCGGCGTTGACGAGCTCTTCGATGCGCTGCGCGAACCCGTCCGGCACGGGATCGAACTCGAAGTCCATGCGGCCCGACAGCGGCTCCATGTTCCCGCCCGTGACGGGGACCCTCCACTCGTTCCAGATGACGCCGCACAGGATGTGCATCGCGGTGTGCGTGCGCATGAGTCGATGCCGGCGATCCCACTCGACCGTGCCCGCTATCGAGTCGCCCACGGCCGGCAGCGGGCCGCCATCGACGCGGTGCCACACGTCGTCACCCTCCTTGCGCACCTCCACCACCGCCAGGCCGGCCAGCATCCCGACATCATGCGGCTGCCCGCCACCCGTTGGATAGAAGAGCGTGACATCGAGGGCGATGGCATCGTCGCGGACACCGGTGACGGTTGCCGTGAATGACGTGGCGTAGGCGTCGCGGAGATACAGCAGGTCGGTCATGGAGGAAGAGTCTGCCGTCCCCGCCGGGGCGCGCACCACCGCCACTATGGTGACGCCATGCCCGGCGAGCGCACGACTGGCGATCCGGCCGCCGTCGCGAGGAGGGCGCTGACCCTGCTCGACCTCACTGAGCTCGGCGACCATGCCACCGACGACGACGTG
Organism: Ilumatobacteraceae bacterium; assembly: GCA_046076025.1. GTDB lineage: Bacteria > Actinomycetota > Acidimicrobiia > Acidimicrobiales > Ilumatobacteraceae > UBA668. The sequence continues at coordinate 4,790 of JBJTRF010000278.1, read as the reverse complement.
GCCCGTCTCTGCGCCCGGGCCGTCACGCCCCACGGCCACGTGGCAGCGGTGTGCGTGTGGCCGCGTCACGTCGGCATGGCCGCCTTCGAGCTGATGACCGAGCCGATCGGCATCGCCACCGTGGTGAACTTCCCCACCGGCGACGAGACCGTGCCCCACGTCATGACGGCCACGGCCGATGCCCTGCGCAACGGCGCCACCGAGATCGACCTCGTCCTGCCCTACCGCGCCCTTCAGGAGGGGGCGATCGAGCATGTCGCGCTCATGCTGTCGGCGGCGCGCACGGCTACCACCGCCGCCCGAGCCACGCTGAAGGTGATCCTCGAGACCGGCGAACTCGGCGACGCGACGGCCATCGAGGCCGCAGCACGACTCGCCGTCGACCACGGTGCCGACTTCGTGAAGACATCCACCGGCAAGACGCCGGTCGGCGCCACGCTCGAGGCCACCGCGGCAATGCTGCGCGTCATCGCCGCTGCCGGGCGCCCCGTCGGATTGAAGGTCAGCGGTGGTGTCCGCACGGTCGCCGATGCAGCCGCCTACCTCGACCAGGCCGAGCAGGTGATGGGACCGTCATGGGCGACACCCGCCACGTTCCGCTTCGGTGCCAGCGGACTGCTCGACGCGCTGCTGGCCGCGCTCGACGGCGGCGAGCGGGCTTCGGTGGCGGGCGACTACTGATGCTGCCCCAGGAGATCATCCGGGCCAAGCGCGATGGCGGCACCCTCGACCGCGACTCGCTGGCCGCGTTCGTGCGCGGCGTCGGCGAGGGATCCGTCACCGACGCGCACATCGCCGCGTTCACGATGGCTGTCTTCCTTTGCGGGATGTCCACCGACGAGGTCGTCGGCCTCACCACAGCCATGCGCGACAGCGGCACGGTGCTGCGCTGGAGCCTGCCGGGGCCCGTGCTCGACAAGCACTCCACCGGCGGTGTCGGCGACACGGTGAGCCTCGTGCTCGCGCCAGTAGTGGCAGCGTGTGGCGGATTCGTCCCGATGATCAGCGGCCGCGGCCTCGGCCACACCGGCGGCACGCTCGACAAGATGGCGTCGATTCCCGGCTACGACGCGACACCGGCGCTCGCCCGATTCCGGCGCGTCGTCGGATCGGCGGGATGCGCGATCATCGGCCAGACCGCCGACCTCGCCCCCGCCGACGGGCGCATCTACGCCGTGCGCGATGTCACCGCCACCGTCGAGAGCATCCCGCTCATCTCGGCGTCGATCCTGTCGAAGAAGCTCGCTGCCGGGCTCGATGCGCTCGTGATGGACGTCAAGGCCGGCAACGGCGCGTTCATGGCCACGCGCCGCGATGCCGGCGCGCTGGCGCGCAGCATCGTGTCGGTGGCCAACGGGGCTGGCATACCCACCGAGGCACTGGTCACCGACATGGATCAGCCGCTCGCCGATGTCGCCGGCAACGCCCTTGAGGTCGCCTATGCGATCGAGCACCTCACCGGGGTGCGGCGCGACGAGCGCTTCCTCGACGTCACGCTCTCGCTCGCCGCCGAGATGCTGCTGCTCGGCAGGCTCGCCCGCACCGCCGCATCCGCACGCCGCCGGGCCCAGCAGGCACTCGACAGCGGCGAGGCCGCCGAGCGATTCGCCCGCATGGTGGCAGCGCTGGGCGGGCCGCGCCGACTGCTCGACCGCCCGTGGCAGCACCTGCCGCGCGCCGCGATGGAGATTGCCGTCACCCCGCAGCGGGCGGGCACGGTGCGATCGATCGACACCCGCGCCGTCGGCCTCGTCGTGGTGGCACTTGGCGGCGGCCGCACGCGGCCGACCGATCCGGTGGATCCCGCCGTGGGCCTCACGCGGCTGGCGCCGATCGGCAGCAGGGTCGACGCCGACCGTCCAATCGCCGTGGTGCACGCGCGCACCGCCGCCGATGCCGACGCAGCGGCGGCCAGCCTGCGCGCCGCCTATCGCATCGGCACGCCTGCAGCAGCGGCATCGCGCCGCTAGCAGCACGTCAGGTCAGGACGGCTCCTTCGGCAGGCCGAGCACGCGCTCGCCGACGATGTTGCGCTGGATCTGGCTCGTGCCGCCCCAGATGGTCTCGCTGCGGCTGAAGAAGAAGGCGCTCATCATCGCGCTCACGGGATAGCCGGGCCGACGGCGCTCGCGGGCCGTGCCGGGCCACGAGCCGCTTCCCGCTCCCGTATCGACGAGCATCGCCTCGGCACCGTAGATGTCGAGCGCCAGCTCCATCGCCGCCTTGTGCATCTCGCTCCAGAACATCTTGTTGGTGGCGCCGAGGGCGGCGACACCCATGTCCTTGGTGCCGTTCAGCGTGGCCGACAGCGAGCACAGGCCGTTGATGCGCAGGATCTGGATCTTCGTGTAGTACTCCATCAGCCGCTGGCGGATGTCGTGGCGGCAGATGGCGCCGTTGCGCTCGGCGGTGGCGACCATCAGCTTGTACTCGTCCTCGAAGCGGCGGTAGCCCGTGGTGGCACTCATGCCGCGCTCGAATGCGAGCGTGCTGTTCGCCACCTTCCAGCCGTTGTTCACCCCGCCGACGACGTTGTCCTTCGGACAGCGCGCATCGGTGAAGAACACTTCGCAGAACTCGGCGGTGCCGTCGGGCTGCACGATGCCGCGCACCTCGACGCCCGGCTGCTTCATCGGCACGAGCAGGTACGAGATGCCCTTGTGCTTGGGCGCATCTGGATCGGTACGGGTGAGCAGGAAGCAGTAGTCGGCGTGGTGACCCTGAGTGGTCCACACATTCTGGCCGTTGATCACCCACTCGTCACCGTCGAGCACGGCCGAGGTCTTCAGCGCCGCGAGGTCGCTACCCGAGTTGGGCTCGCTGAACCCCTGGCACCAGCGCATCTGGCCGCTGAGGATCTTCGGGAGGAACTCGCGCTTTTGCTCCTCGGTGCCCCACTGCAGCAGCGTCGGGCCCACCAGCGTGTCGCCGAAGAAGTCGGCGCGCAGCGGTGCCTTTGCACGGGCGAACTCCTCGGACAGCACGACGCCCTGCATCGTGGTGAGGCCCTTGCCGCCATACTCGGTTGGCCAGGTGGCGCAGATCCAGCCGCCCTCGAAGAGCCGCGACGGCCACACCTCGTTGAACCGCTTGCGCTCGCCGGCCGGCATCTCAAACCCGGGCTCGAACCAGCCGGCGGGCAGGTTGGCCACGAGCCACGCCCTGATCTCGGCGCGGAACTGCTCGTCGGCTTCGGTGTAGGCGAGATCCATGTCGAGAGTCTGGCCGCCCGCCCTTCGCCGGCCATAACCGGACAGGGTCGAGCGGGACGGGCGGAGCACGATGCCGACGAGTGCGGGACAGCCGTCGGGATAACGTCCGGCCATGACGCCTGATCCGTCGTTCGACGCGCTGCTGCCGGCCGAGATGGCCGCCAAGGCAGAGGCCGTCGGCGTCGCCAAGGCCTCGCTGCCGCTCGCGCGCGTGGTGCCCCTCGGCGTGCTCGCCGGCGCGTTCATCGGCCTCGGCGCGTTGTTCAGCATGGTGATCACCGCCGATGCGGCGCTGTCGCCAGGGATCTCGCGGCTCCTCGGCGGCCTCGTGTTCTCGCTCGGGCTCGTGCTGGTGGTGGTCAGCGGCGCCGAGCTGTTCACCGGCAACACGCTGATTGTCGTCGCCGCTGTCGGCCGGAAGGTGCGGCCAGCAGCGCTGCTGCGCAACTGGGCCGTCGTCTATGCCTCGAACTTCGCCGGCGCCGTCGCCACTGCAGCGCTCGTCGTGTCGTCGGGCCGACTCGCTGCGGGCGACGGAGCGATCGGCGCACGCGCCCTCGCCATCGCCGAGGCGAAGTCGGGCCTCGGCGTCGTCGAGGCGGTCAGCAGCGGCGTCCTCGCCAATGCGCTCGTCTGCCTCGCCGTGTGGATGACGCTGTCGGCACGCTCGCTCGTCGACAGGGTGGCGGTCATCGTCCCGCCGATCACGGCCTTTGTGGCGTGCGGGTTCGAGCACAGCATCGCCAACATGTTCTTCTTCCCCGTCGCCCTATTCCACGGCACCGAGCCGGGAGCGGCGGCGTCGTGGCCGTCGTTCATCATCGGCAACCTGCTGCCCGTGACAGTCGGCAACATCATCGGCGGCGCGCTGCTGGTCGGTCTCGTCTACTGGTTCGTCTATCTCCGACCAGCCCGTTCACGGTCCGTTCACACACCCTGAACGGGGGCGACACACGGCATCTCTACTGTCCGGCGGATGGTCGCCGAGCGCTCTGCCCGCATGACGGTCGACGGACGTGAGCGCGCCGTGCTGGCGGCGCTCGTGTCGCAGTCGAGCCGGGTTGTGAGCCGCCGCGACCTCGTCCGACTCGCCGGCCTCGACGGTGTCGCCCTGCGGCGATGCGACGGGATCCTCGTCGGCCTCCGCCGCGCGCTCGGCCCCGAGTGCATCGTCACCGTGCGCGGCCGCGGCTGGATGCTGGCCCCTCACGCTGTTGGCGCTGCGCGGGCACTGCTCGACAGGCCGTCGGGGGCTCAGTCGGCGAGCGCGGCAACGACGGCCGATCGGATGCCGTCGAACTCCGATGGCGACAGCTGGCCCGGCGCCCGGGCATCGTCGACCGACCGCACGTAGAACGAGTCGACCACCTCGTGACCGAGCGTGGCGATCACCGCCGATCGGATGTCGAGCCCGCAGGCCGACAGCGCATGCGCAACTCGGTACAGCACCATCGGCGCATCGGGCGCCCGCACCTCGACCAGCGTGGTCGCATCCGACTCACCGTTGCTCACGAGCACCTCGAGCCGCGGCGGTGCCGCCGCCACCGGACGTCGACGGCGGGCGCGCTGGCGCAGCAG
>JBJTRF010000277.1:0-2149 GCA_046076025.1 Ilumatobacteraceae bacterium | reverse complement strand
ATCGGTCAACGTCCGCTCGCCGTCGGCCCTGCTGAGGAGGTGCTCGACGACGCCGCTCGACGACCGCACATCGTCGAACCATGCGAGGAACGGCCGGTCCACCATCCGCTGTGCCCAGTCGGCGCACTGTCGCTGCAGTTCGCTCGTCACGACGTCGAGATCGCCGGCGTCGCCCTCGGTTTCAGTCTCTCCGGATACCGTGGCGGAGGGATCGATCGACGCCGGGTCGCGGTGGAAGAACACGCCGAGGGCCGCCGCCCTGACGTTCGGCGCATGCGGGGGGCGCTCGAGCGCCGCCAGCAGCAGGCGCCACTGCTCGGCTGCCGGCGTGGCGAACACGCTGCCGGTGCGGGCACGAACGGCGGGGATGCGCGCCGAGCCGAGCGCGCGGACGACCTCGTCGGCATTGCTGTGCGACGGGACGAGTACGGCGATGTCGCCCGGTGAGAGCGCCCGTTCCGCCGCCTCTCCCGAATGGAGTCGATGGTTGTCGAGCATCTCGACGATCACCGCCACAAGGTCGGCGAGGATTGCCCGGCGGGCCATCGGGGCCGACACCTTGTCGCCCGTGTTCGTCGCAATCGACGGGTCGAGGCGCAGCTGGCGGATCCAGAGCGGCGTCCCGCCCGAGAGGGCCCGGGCCGGAGCGTGGCCTGGCGCCTTCACCGCCTCGGCCGTGATCGCACTCATGCCGAGCGGGACGCCCTCGACGAGCACGTTGGTGGCCGTGACGAGATCGGCGTCGCTTCGGTAGTTGGTGCGCAGGCTTCGCTTGGTACCCGTTGCCGTTGCATCGAGATAGGCGTGGATGTCAGCGCCGCGGAACCGGTAGATGGCCTGCTTGGGGTCGCCGACCGTCACGAGGTCGCCCGTGAAGGCGGTCTCGAAGATCGCCCACTGCAGCGGGTCGGTGTCCTGGAACTCGTCGACGAGCACCAGCGAGTACCGATCGCGCAGCGCCGTGGCGACGGCCGACGCCTGCGGACCCTCGGTGAGGGCGCGGTGCAGGGTCGAGACGAGGTCGTCGTAGCCCAGTTCGCGACGGGTGCGACGACGCTGCTGCACCTCGTCGACGGCCTCGTCGACGAGGTGCACCCACGCGGCGATCCGCAGCCCCTCGTCGCCGTGCTGCAGATGCTGCAGATCGGAATCCGACGGCAGCACGGCGATCAGCGGATTGCCGATGCGCGCCTTCACTACATCGGCGAGGCGCGAGAGCACGGCAGCCGGATCGACTCGCGAGGTCTTCGACTCCTTCCAGCTCAGGGCATCCCACCGCTGCCAGAGCTCGCGCACCAGCAGGTCGCGGCACACCTCGTCGACGATCTCGGCAGTCGAGTCGGCGAGCTCGCTGTCGAGCAGCGACCCAGAGCGGAGGCCCAGCTGGCTGAGCGCCTGCTGGCAGAAGCCGTGGATGGTCGAGATGGTCGCCTCGTCGAAGTTGGCGATGGCCAGGTCGAGCCGGTCCCGGCGCTCCTGCCGCACCTCGGCATCGTCGGAGTACACGGTGGAGAGCCAGTCGGAACTCGCCGGTGGCGTGTCGGCAGCAAGCGCGGCACGGGCCTCGAGCAGACCGCGTCGCATCCGGTCGCGCAGCTCGGCAGCCGCCGCACGCGTGAAGGTGACGACGAGGATGTCGGAGGGGGTGAGCGGTCCCTCTGCCAAGTGACGCACCACGAATGCGGTGAGCGAGTACGTCTTTCCGGTGCCTGCGCTGGCCTCGACGACGAGTCGGCCCTTCGGCAGCGGGTCGGTGAGCTGCAGTTCGGGAGCCGGCGGCACGGGCGGCGGCGATGCAGGCGGCGGCGAAGACGACGGCGTGCTGTCGGTCGACCCGGTCGGCTTCTTGCGGGCCGCCATCAGTCGTCACCGCCCTCGGCGGCGGCGTGCACCGCCACGACGTCCGTCGCCGTCTCGGTGACTGCGGCGGCGTAGGCACCCCAGACCCACCGCGCCGTCGCCATGGCCCGCCCGCTGCCCGATGCGCTCGCCTCGGCCTGCACCGGCTGCGGATCGGAGGCGACGACAGGCTCCTCGAGCACCGCGGCAAGGGAGCGGTCCGGCCAGAGCATCGACTCATAGGCATCGACAACGTCGCTCTCGAGCTCATTGGCCGCATCGGCGATGCGTCCGCTGGCGAGGAGTTCGG
>JBJTRF010000276.1:0-8283 GCA_046076025.1 Ilumatobacteraceae bacterium | reverse complement strand
CGGCTTCAGCCGACTGCCGGTGCTCGAGACCGCGTCCGAGTCCGACGGCGACGTAGTGGGGCTCGCGTACGCGAAGGATCTCATGCGCGCCGAGCGGAGCGCCGAGGGCGGTCGGCCGGTGCGCGACTACGTGCGCCCGGTGAGCATCGTGCCCGAGAACAAGCCGGTGAGCCGGCTGATGCGCGAGATGCAGGCGCAGAAGTTCCACCTCGCGCTGGTGGCCGACGAGTACGGCGCCATCGCCGGGTTGGTGACGCTCGAGGACTGCCTCGAGGAACTCGTCGGAGAGATCGTCGACGAGCACGACGAGGACGAGTCCGAGGTCGAGCACCTCGCCGACGGCGACTATCTCGTAGACGGCAGCATGTCGATCGGCGACCTCAACGAGCTGCTCGGCACCGAGATCCCCGACGACGACTGGGACACGGTCGGCGGGTTCCTCTTCGGCACCCTCGAGCACGTGCCCGAGGAGGGCGAGTCGGTGGTGCGCGACGGATGGCGGTTCTCGGCGGCCGAGATGGAGGGCCGCCGGGTGCGGCGCGTGAAGGTCACCATCGACATCCCGGCCGGCGACCACTCGCCGGACGGCGAGGGCGAGTCGGCGGGCAACGGCGGCGGCTGACGCTGCGAGGCGGCGACCGTCGCCGTCGATTGCAGTGCTACTGCATGCCTGACTGCGCGCCGTTGCCGTCGGGCACGAACGGGGCCACTCGGGCGAGCACCAGCAGCGCTGCCCCGGCCAGTAGCCATGCGCCGGCGACATACGGGCCGCGCAGCGAGGTTGCCTGGGCGATCGCGCCGCCTGCCGCTGCGCCGACGGGCATTGCCCCCCACGAGAGCCAGCGGAACACGCCGTTGACGCGACCGAAGAGGTGCTCGGGCACGAGATGCTGCCGGAGCGACACGGCGGCGACGCTCCACACCGTCACCAGCACCGACTGGGCCATGACGAGCCCGACGACGGCCCACGGGTCGGTGGCACCGGCCAGCAGGGCCATGGTCAGCACCGGCAGTGCCGCCACTGACGCGATCGTCCAGCGCCGGCCGACGACGTCGATCAGCCTGCCGGCGGCGAGGCCGGCCACTGCGCCGCCGATTCCCATCGCCGCCACGGTGACGCCGAACAGTCGCTCGTCGACGCCGATCTCGCGGGTGAGGTAGAGCACGAACGTGCTCTCGACCATCGCGAAGGCGAGGTTGGCCACCGCGAGGGCGACGGCGAGATCGCGCAGCAGTCCGTGGCTGCGCAGCCACCGGAGGCCGTCGGCGATGTCGGCCGTGATCGAGGGACGGGGAGAGGCATCGGCATCGGTATCGTGACGTGTCGTGGCGCCGCGGCGACGCGACGGCAGCGTGGCAACCAGAACCGCCGCGACCGCGAACGATGCGGCGTCGATGCCGAACGGCAGCCAGACGGCAGTAGCGAACAGGACGCTGCCCATCGGCATGCCCACGAACGTGTTGCCGACGAGCTCGGCCGAGTACCGCCAGCCGTTCGCCCGCTCGAGCTGGTCGGCGTCGACGACCGAGGGCACGATGGCCTGCGACGCGCTGTCGAAGAACACCTCGCCCACGCCGAGGCCGAGTGCCAGCACCCAGAGCATCCAGATATCGACATCTGACACGGCGGCAGCGATGGCCAGTCCGGCCACCAGCGCTGCTCGGCCGACGTCGGTGAGCAGCATCACCCGGCGCGGATCGGCGCGGTCGACCACGGCACCGGCGGGGAGGCTGAGCATCAGCCAGGGAAGCGTGAAGAACGCCGACATGAGCCCCACCGAGAGTTCGCTGTCGGTGGCCCGCGCCGCCAGCAGCGGCAGCGCGCCCACGAGCACTCCGTCGCCGATGTTCGAGACGGCACTCGCCGAGAACAGCCGCCAGTAGGCGCGCGGCATCCGCAGCGGGCGGCGGTCCATGGCGGCGAACCCTAGTGGGCGGGGAGATCGCGGAGGTGGTGCCGCTGCACCTTGCCGAGCGCCGTGCGCGGCAGGCGTTCGACGACGCGCACTTCCTTCGGCGCGCAGAACGCCGGGAGGTGCTCGGCGACGCGGGCGCGCAGATCGGCCAGCGAGGGCGGCTCGCCCTCGGCCACGATCCACGCGACGACGCGGTGTCCCCATTCGGGATCGTCGAGTCCGGCGACGGCGACCTCGCGCACGGACGGATGGCCGGTGATGGCCGCCTCGACAGCGTCGGGCCATACGTTCTCGCCGCCGGTGATGATCAGGTCGCCGGCGCGGCCGTCGACGTGGAGTCGTCCGTCGGGCAGGAACCGGCCTAGGTCGCCGGTGCGCAGCCATCCGTCCGGACTTCGCGGGTCGGTGCCGTCGCGGTAGCAGCGCAGCAGCATCGGTCCGCGGACGAGCACCTCGCCGTCGACCACCTCGATGTCGACGCCGTCGAGGGCGCGGCCGTCGTAGGCGATGCCGCCACCGGTCTCGGTGAGGCCGTAGGTGACGTGGGCGTGCGCTGGCAGCAGTGCCGGCGGGCGGCCCCCGCCGACGAGGATGACTCGGAACAGCGACGGGTCGATGCGCCCGAGCGCAGTGGCGACGAGCGACACCGCCGTCGCCCCATTCCGGGCGGCGGCCTCGACGTTGCCCGCGTCGAATCCGTCGTGCACGACGAGACCCGCCCCGGTGTGCAGCGCGCGCACGACGACGCCGAGTCCGCCGACGTGGCTGAGCGGCAGGCACGCCAGCCACGTGTCGGCGTCGCCGGTGCCGAGCCGAGCCGACGTGGCGTCCGAAGCAGCGCGCAGGGCGCCGTGGGTGAGCACGACTCCCTTCGGGTCGCCGGTCGAGCCGCTCGTGGCCATGACCAGCGCATCGCCCTCCTCGACGGGGATGCCGTCGAGTCGGTGGCGCCCGGCCGGGTCGACGAGCGCCGACGGGGCCAGGCGCTCGAGAAGGCGCGCCCGCGCCGCCGGCGGCAGTCGGCGGTCGACCGGCAGCACGGCATCGCCGTCTTCCCACGCCCGGCGCAGGGCGTCGACGAACGAGCTGCCGCCGGGAAGGTCGAGGGCGACGAGTTCCGCCACGGTGCGAGGCTATGGGCGATGATGGCGCCATGAACAGATGGGTGCAGGGAGCCCGGCCGCGCACGCTGCCCGCAGCGGTCGTGCCGGTGGCGCTGGGCGCGGCGTCGGTGGTGGGCGAGCCGGCGTCGGCGTGGTGGCGGGTGTCGCTGGCGCTACTGGTGAGCCTGGCGCTGCAGGTGGCGGTGAACTACGCCAACGACTACAGCGACGGCGTCCGCGGCACCGACGACCAGCGGGTGGGCCCGGTTCGGCTCGTGGCGTCGGGACTGGCGACGCCCGGCGCAGTGAAGCGAGCCGCGGTGATCGCCTTCGCCGTGGCGGCCGTCGCTGGGCTAGCGCTGGCGCTGGCGACGTCGCTGTGGCTGCTGGCCGTGGGCGCGGCGGCCATCGCTGCCGGCTGGTTCTACACGGGCGGGCCGCGCCCGTACGGCTATCTCGGCCTCGGCGAGGTGTTCGTATTCGTCTTCTTCGGCCTCGTGGCAACCGCCGGCACGGCGTATGTGATCGGCGGGTCGATCACCGCGGTGGGGTGGCTGGCGGGATGCATGGCCGGCTGCCTCGCATGCGCCCTGCTGGTGGTGAACAACCTGCGCGACATTCCCACCGACCGCGAGGTGGGCAAGCGGACGCTCGCCGTGCGGATCGGCGACCGCTGGACGAGGCGGCTCTATTCGGGCCTGATGGCGGCGTCGTTCGCGCTGGTGATGGCCATCGCCGTCACCGGACGCCCGCTGGCCGCGATCGGACTGCTCGGCATCGCCGCTGCCTGGCCCGCGATCGGCAAGGTGCTCGACGGTGCGTCGGGAGCGGCACTCGTGGCAGTGCTCGGTGCCACGGGACGGGCACAGATGCTGACGGGCCTGCTCGCAGCGGTCGGCATCGCCGCCTCGGGCTAGCGGTCGTCGTCGGCTCGCGCGCCGGCAGGACGTGGTGACGATCGATGGTGCGTCGCCGGCCCTGCCGTCAGGACTGGTGCAGGAACTGCTCGAGGGCGGACACCACCGCGTCGGGGCGCTGCAGGTGCGCGGCGTGTGCGGCGCCGTCGATCAGCAGCGACCGGGCGTGCGGCACGGCGTCGGCGAGTTGTGCTGCGACCGCAGCAAACCTGTGGTCGTCGGCACCGGCCATGGCGAGCACGGGCATCGTGAGTTCGAGCAGACGCGGCCACAGCGGCACCTGCGTGCCGGTGCCCATCATGCGCAGGCTGCTGGCGAGGCCGTCGGCGGTGTTGCGCTCGCGCTCGGCGAGATCGGCCTCGGTGGCCGACATGCCGCCGAAGAGCGGCTGGGCAACCCACTCGCGGAGGAATGCGGGGACGCCGACAGCGTGGATGCGCGATGCGAGCGCGTCGTCTGCGGCGCGTCGTGCTGCGCGGTCGCCGTCGTCGTCGATGCCGGGATGGGCGCCGATGAGTGCCAGTCGCTCGACGAGGTGCGGGTACATGAGCGCGAGATGCAGGCAGATGCGGCCGCCGAGGCTGTAGCCGACGTAGACGGCGGGACCGCCGACGGTGCCGAGCATGTCGGCGGCGCGCCGGAGGTCGGCGCGCACGTGTGCCGAGCCACCGTGCCCGGGAAGGTCGACCAGCACGCATCGGTGCCCGGCGCGCACGAAGTACTCGGCGATCGGCTGCCACGAGCGTCCGGTCTGGGTGAATCCGTGCACGAACACGATGGTGGTGCCCGCCCGCGCGGGGGTGCCCTGCGCGTGGTCGGCGCGCGGCGACAGCGGCGGCGCGGCGACCCCGCTGGCGTGCACGGCCGCGAGCGGTCCCGAGATGGGCGCCCACTCCACGCGCGCCGGCGCGCCGTTCGGCTGGCTCATGCGTGCTCGCTGCGCCGCTGGGCGACGACCCGCCGGATGGCGGCGACGAACGTGGCGGCGTCCTGCGCGCCGGGCACCGACCACCGGCCGTCGAGCACGTAGGTGGGCACGGCGCTGATGCCGACGTCGGCTGCCATTGCCAGCTGGGCGCGCACCTCGTCGACTCCGTCGTCGCTGCGAAGGAAGGCCCCCACCCGGTCGGGGTCGAGGCCGACATCGGCTGCGCATGAGGCGAGCGCGTCGACGTCGCCGATGTCGAGGCCGTCGCAGAAATAGGCCCGCAGGAGCCGCTCCTTCAGCGCCGCCTGGTGCCCGGTGGCGCCGGCGAGCCAGAGCAGGCGATGGGCGCGCAGCGTGTTGGCGCGCAGGGCGCGGTCCATGCGGAACTCGATGCCCTCGTCGGCGGCGATGCCGGTGACGTGCTGCATGATCTGGGCGGCTCGCTCGGGACCGCCGAACTTCGCCGCGTATGCCTCGGCCACCGGCCGCGGCGAGTCGGACGGCGCCGTGGGGTCGAGCTGGTACGGGCGGTAGGAGAGCGCAATCTCGACCTCGCCGTCGAGCGCCGCAATGGCCGCCTCGAGTCGGCGCTTGCCGATGTAGCACCACGGGCACACGACGTCGGACCACACCTCGACCGACACCGTGGGCAGTGCTGCCGGGGCATCGCCTCCATGCACTGGGTGCTGGTCGTCGGCGGGTGGCATATGGCGGAGGATAGGCCCGTATCGTGACGGCGTGGCATCCGGGAGCGAGCAGGCATCGACGGTGTCGCCGGCCGATGTGCAGGCCACGTTCTGCGCCACGGTGGTCGACCAGTTCGTGTCGCTCGGGTTGCGCCACGCAGTCGTGGCGCCGGGCTCGCGGAGCACGCCCATGGCGCTCGCGCTCGCCGGCGACGAGCGGCTGTCGGTGCACGTCGCGCACGACGAGCGGACCGCTGCCTTCATTGCGCTCGGCATCGGACTGGTGTCGGGCGTGCCGGCAGCACTGCTGTGCACCAGCGGCACGGCGGCCACCCACTTCCACGCTGCCGTGGTCGAGGCAGACCTCGCCGGCGTGCCGATGCTGGTGCTCACCGCCGACCGTCCGCCCGAACTGCACGGTGTCGGCGCGCCGCAGACCATCGACCAGCAGCATCTGTACGGCGGCGTCGTGCGGCTGTTCGTCGACGCCGGCGTGCCGAGCGAGCACGATGCCGGGTCGTGGCGCCATTGGGCGTCGTCGTGGTGGCTGGCTGCAACCGGCATCGAGCCGGGACCGGTGCACGTGAACCTGCCGTTCCGCGAGCCGCTGGTGGGCACAGTGCGCACCCTGCCCGAGTTGCAGGCGGTGCCGGCCGACGATGTGCCGGACTCCAGTGGCATCGTGCTGAGTCCGCTGACGCCTGCGGCGACGCTCGAGGCCGTCGACGCTGCGCGCGGCGTCATCGTTGCCGGCCGCGGGGCGGGCGATCCGGCGGCCGTGCAGGCGCTCGCACAGCGGCTCGGGTGGCCGGTGCTCGCCGATCCGCGCTCGGGCTGCCGGATGCTCGACGAGGCGGTCTGCGCCTTTGATCCGATTCTCCGCCATGCGCCCTTTGCCGCCGACCACCGTCCCGAGGTGGTGGTGCACCTCGGCGAGCCGCCGGCGTCGAAGGTGCTGGCGCAGTGGTTGCAGGCCTCGGGTGCCGTGCACGTGCAGGTGCTGGCGCAGCGCAGGGTGCTCGATCCGCAGCGCATGGTTGCCCATCGGGTGCATGCGGCACCGGGCGACTGGATCGCGATGGTGCTCGACGAGGCCGACCGGGCAGGCGGCGCGCGCGGCGCGACGGGCACCCCGTGGCTGGCGCGCTGGCGCCATGCAGAGCGCGCGGCGCAGTCGGCGCTGGCGGCGCAGCTCGACGCACCCGGCCAGCCGCTCTCGGAGCCAGCGGTGGCGCGGGTGCTGGCGGGAGCGCCCTGGCGCGACGGCGCAACAGGGGCCACGCAGCTCGTCGTGTCGTCATCGATGCCGGTGCGCGATGTCGAGTGGTTCAGCGGCCCGTCGTCGGTAGCCGTGCTGTCGAACCGCGGCGCCAACGGCATCGACGGTGTCATGGCCACGGCCATCGGCGCTGCCGCAGCGGCTCGCGACGCCACGGCCGTGCTCATCGGCGACGTGGCGTTCTGCCACGACCAGTCGTCGCTCACGGCGCTCGCCCATCGCGGGCTGCCGCTCACCATCGTGGTGGTCGACAACGACGGCGGCGGGATCTTCTCGTTCCTGCCGCAGGCATCGACGCTTGCGGCCGAGCGGTTCGAGCAGCTGTTCGGCACGCCGCACGGCACCGACGTGGTCGCCGTGGCGCGCGCACATGGGCTCGTGGCGGTGGATGCGTCCACGGTGGGCGAGCTGCGCTCGGCGCTTGCTGATCCGGCAGTGCAGGTGGTGCGGGTCTCATCCGACCGGGCGCGCAACGTGGCCGATCACGACGAGCTCTACCGGCTCGTTGCCGAGGCGATCGGCTGACGGTCGCCGTCAGGGGCGCACGATCGCCGAGAGCATCGCCTGGAACTTGGCCTGTGTCTCGGCCAGTTCGGCCAGCGGCTCGCTGTCGGCGACGATGCCGCCGCCCGCGAGGAGGCGGGCGCTGCGGCGGTCGGCGGCGAACTCGGCGCACCGGATTGCCACCGCCCACGTGCCGTCGCCGGCGGCATCAACCCAGCCGACCGCGCCGCCATAGCGGCCTCGGCGGAAGCCCTCGGTGCGGGCGATCAGCTCGAGGGCCCCGTCACGCGGGAATCCGCCGAGGGCTGGCGTGGGCGACAGGGCGCGGACGAGTTCGATGACGTCCGGCCGCGGATCGCTCAGTTGGCCCTCCATCGCCGTGCCGAGGTGCTGCACGTTCGCCACGGTGACGATGCTGGGCTCGGGCTCCCAGTCGAGGTAGCTGCACCACGGCAGCAGCGTGTCGTGGATCATGTCGATGACGACGCGGTGCTCGACCTGGTTCTTCCCGCTGGCGAGCAGCTCGGCGGCGGCGCGCCGGTCGGTGTCGGGATCGCCGGTGCGCGGCGTCGTGCCGGCGAGGGGATGCGAGCGCACGGTACGGCCGCGCACCTCGACGAGCAGCTCGGGCGACGCCCCCACGAACCCGTCGATGCTGTAGCGGTGGCTGCGCCCGAACGTGGCGCGCAGTCGCAGGAGCACGGCGTGGATGTCGATGGGCTCGTCGCTGCGTACCTCGATCTCGCGTGCGATGACCGCCTTGGTGAGCGCGCCGCTGCGCACCGCATCCCGCGCTGCCGTGACCGCGGCGAGATAGCGGTCGACGGGGGTGAGCGGCTGCACGGTGAACTGCTGCGCTCGTGGCGCCGGCCGAGGCCGCGGCGCCAGCCAGCCGCGGCCGACGGCGGCAGCGAGCTCGGCGGCCGGATCGTCGGCGACGACGGTGACGG
>JBJTRF010000275.1:0-8034 GCA_046076025.1 Ilumatobacteraceae bacterium | reverse complement strand
CGCTCTCGGCCCTGTCGGCCGCGATGGGCTGGACTCGTCGTGCCATATTGCGTAGTATGGCAGAGTATTGCACAGAGTGAAATACTCTGGAGGGACGAGGATGCCTGACCCGACAGCGAGCGAACGGGCAACGAACGACGCAGCAGTCGGTAGCGGGGCTGCTGCACAGCAGGTGACGCTCGAGGGGCGACGCGCGTCGCTGGGCGTCGATGATGTCGTGGCAGTGGCCCGTGGCAGCGCCGTGGTGCAGTTGGCCGAGCAGGCGCGTCGCGACATGGCAGCGAGCGCTGCCCTCGTCGATGGCTACGTGGCGAGCGACTCGCCCGTGTACGGCGTCACCACCGGCTTCGGGTCGCTGGCGGCGACGGTGATCCCGCCCGAGCGCACCGCCGAGCTGCAGGTGGCGCTCGTGCGGTCGCACGCCACCGGCATGGGCGAGCCCGTCGAGCCTGAAGTGGTGCGCGCCCTGCTGGTGCTCCGCGCCCGAAGCCTGGCGATGGCCTACAGCGGCGTGCGTCCCGAGTTGGTCGACCTGCAGATCGCGATGCTGAACGCAGGCATCACGCCCGTGGTGCGCGAGCACGGCTCGCTCGGCGCGAGCGGCGACCTTGCCCCGCTCAGTCACTGCGCGCTGGCGCTCATCGGCGAGGGCGTGGTGTGGGGGAGCGGCGGCGCGCACGTGCCCGCATCGAGCGCGCTCGCCGGTGCTGGGCTGTCGCCCGTCACGCTGCGCGCCAAGGAGGGCCTTGCCCTCATCAATGGCACCGACGGCATCCTCGGCATGCTGTGCCTCGCGGTGCACGACCTTGCGGCGCTGGCGCGCCTCGCCGACGTCGTGGCCGCGATGACGGTCGAGGGCCTGCTCGGCACCGACCGGGCATTCGCCGCCGACCTCCAGGCGCTGCGGCCGCAGGTGGGACAGGCGGCCAGTGCCCGCAACCTGCAGCGCGTGATGGCCGGCTCGGGCATCGTTGCCAGCCACCGCGAGGGCGACGACCGCGTGCAGGACGCCTATTCGCTGCGGTGCACGCCGCAGGTGCATGGCGCGGCGCTCGACACGCTCGGCCATGCCCGCAGCATCGTCGAGCGTGAGCTCGCCGCCGCCATCGACAACCCGATGATCCTCACCGACGGGCGGGTGGAGAGCTGCGGCAACTTCCACGGGGCGCCGGTCGGCATGGTGGCCGACTTCCTCGCCATCGCCACCAGCGAGCTGTCGGCCATCTCCGAGCGCCGCACCGACCGGATGCTCGACCGCACCCGCTCATACGGCCTGCCGCCATTCCTGTCGCCCGACGCCGGCGTCAACAGCGGGATGATGATCGCCCACTACACGCAGGCGGCGATGGCGATGGAGAACCAGCGCCTCGCCGTGCCGGCCTCGACGCAGTCGCTGCCGACGAGCGCCATGCAGGAGGACCACGTGTCGAACGGCTGGGCAGCGGCGCGCAAGCTGCGCCGCTCGGTCGACAACCTCCGGCGCATCCTCGCCGTCGAGCTGGTGTGTGCCGCTGCCGCCATCGACCTGCGCGCGCCGCTGCAGCCGTCGCCCGCATCGGCGGCGGTGCTGCGCGTGCTGCGCCAGCACGTCGCCGGCCCGGGTCCCGACCGGTGGCTGTCGCCCGATCTCCGAACCGCAGAGCGCCTGCTTGCCGACGGCAGCGTGCTGAGCGCGGCCGAATCCGTCGTCGGTCCCCTGGAGGTATGACATGTCCGGTCCCCGCGAAGTCCGCGCCCCGCGTGGCACGCAGCTCAACACGCTCGGCTGGCCGCAGGAGGCCGCCTACCGGATGCTGCACAACAACCTCGACCCCGAGGTGGCCGAGCGGCCCGACGACCTCGTGGTGTACGGCGGCACCGGCCGGGCGGCGCGCAGCTGGGATGCCTTCGACGCGATGGCGCGGACGCTGCGCACGCTGAAGGCCGACGAGACCATGCTGGTGCAGTCGGGCAAGCCCGTCGGCGTGTTCCGCACCCACGAGTGGGCGCCGCGGGTGCTGCTGGCCAACAGCAACCTCGTGCCCGAATGGGGCAACTGGGACGAGTTCCGCCGTCTCGAGGCGCTCGGGCTGACGATGTACGGGCAGATGACCGCTGGCTCGTGGATCTACATCGGCACGCAGGGCATCCTGCAGGGCACCTACGAGTGCTTCGCCGAGATCGCCCGGCGCAAGTTCGGCGGCTCCCTCGCCGGCACCATCACCCTCACCGCAGGGCTCGGTGGCATGGGTGGCGCCCAGCCGCTGGCCGTCACCATGAACGGCGGCGTGACGCTGTGCATCGATGTCGAGCAGTGGCGCGTCGAGCGGCGTCACGAGCATCGCTACCTCGACGAGATCGCAGATTCGCTCGACGACGCGATCGCACGCTGCGTGCGCGCCCGAGACGAGCGACGCGCCCTCTCGGTGGGCCTCGTCGGCAATGCGGCCGTGCTCGTGCCGAAGCTGCTCGAGATGGACTTCCCGGCCGACATCGTCACCGACCAGACGAGTGCCCACGACCCGCTCAGCTACGTGCCGGCCGACCTGACGCCCGAGGCCACCGCCGAGATGGCTCGCAGCAACCCGCAGGAACTGATCCGCCGCAGCCGGGTGAGCATGGCAACGCACTGCCGGGCGATGGTGGGATTCCTCGACAAGGGCGCCGAGGTGTTCGACTACGGCAACAGCCTGCGCACCGAGGCCAAGCTCGGCGGCTTCGAGCGGGCGTTTGACTACCCGGGATTCCTTCCGGCCTACATCCGGCCGCTGTTCTGCGAGGGCAAGGGGCCCTTCCGCTGGGTGGCCCTCAGCGGCGACCCGGCCGACATCGCCGCCACCGACCGTGCCGTGCTCGAGGAGTTCCCCGACGACGAGGGGCTTCGGCGCTGGATCACCCTGGCTGGCGAGCGTGTTGCCTTCCAGGGACTGCCGGCGCGCATCTGCTGGCTCGGCTACGGCGAGCGCCACCGCCTCGGCATGCGCTTCAACGAGATGGTGCGACGCGGCGAGCTCAAGGCGCCCATCGTGATCGGCCGCGACCACCTCGACTCGGGCTCGGTGGCCTCGCCGTACCGTGAGACCGAGGCGATGCTCGACGGCTCTGATGCCATTGCCGACTGGCCGCTGCTGAATGCCCTCGTCAACGCCAGCAGCGGTGCGAGCTGGGTGAGCATCCACCACGGCGGCGGCGTGGGCATCGGCCGCAGCATCCACGCCGGCATGGTGTGCCTCGCCGACGGCACCGACCTCGCCGGCGAGAAGCTGTCGCGGGTGCTGCTGACGGATCCCGGCATGGGCGTGATCCGCCACGCCGACGCCGGCTACGAGCGGGCCGTCGACGTCGCGGGCGAGCGCGGCGTGCGCGTGCCGATGCTGGAGGGGTGACGATGACCGCACACTGGACGGTCGAGGGCGACTTCTGGCGCGATGGCGCCGTCTGCGTGCGCGGCGCCTTCAGCGACGCCGAGATCTCGCTGGCCCGGGCGGCCATCGACGAGAACCTCGCCTCGCTCTCGCCGCTCGCCAAGCGGGCCAGTGGCAGCGACGACGGCGCGTTCGTCGAGGATTTCTGCAACTGGCAACGGCTTCCGGCGATGGAGCAGTTCATCCGCAGGTCGCCCGCCGCGCAGATCGCCGGCGAGCTGATGGGAGCACGGCGCGTGCGGCTCTATCACGACCACGTGCTGGTGAAGGAGCCGGGCACGCGCCAGCGAACGCCCTGGCACCAGGACATCCCGTACTACAACGTCGACGGTCGCCAGAACATCAGCATGTGGTGCCCGGTCGACCCGGTGGCGCGCGAGAGCACGCTCGAGTTCGTCGCCGGCACGCACCTCGGGCCGTGGTTCATGCCGCGGTCGTTCCTCGACGGCCAGGCGAAGTGGTTCCCCGACGGCGCCCTCGCCGAGCCGCCCGACTTCGACGCCGACCCTGCGCGATTCCCGGTGATCGGCTGGGCGCTCGAGCCGGGCGACGCGGTGTTCTTCCACATGCTCACCGTGCACGGCTCGGGCGGCGTCAGCGGAGGCAACCGGCGGCGGGTGCTGTCGGTGCGCTTCCTCGGCGACGACATGGTGCACGCCGTGCGGCCGTGGACCACGTCGCCGCCCTTCCCCGGGCTCGCCGACGAACTCGCCGACGGCGCGCCCCTCGACCATGAACTCTTCCCCGTACTGTGGGAGGCGGCATGAGCGTCCGCGAGATCCTGCATGTCGGCAATCCGCTGCTGCGCGAGGTCTCGCGCGAGGTAAGCCGCGACGAGCTGGCGTCACCGGCGATGCAGGAGCTCATCGACGATCTCATCGACACGATGCACGCCGCGAATGGCGCCGGCATCGCTGCGCCGCAGGTGGGCGAGTTGGTGAGGATCACCACCATCGAGGTCAACAAGAACCCGCGGTACCCCTACAAGCCGCCGATCCCGCTCACCGTGGTGGTGAATCCCGTCATCGAGTTCCTCGACGACGAGCTGGTCGAGGTGAACGAGGGCTGCCTGTCGGTGCCCAACATGCGTGGCAACGTGATGCGACACGTCAACATCCGCGTCCGCTACCTCGACCGCCACGGCGTCGAGCACGACGAGGTGAAGCGCGGGCTCACCGCCGGCACGTTCCAGCACGAGATCGACCACCTCGACGGACTGCTGTTTCTCGACCGCGTGCACGACTCGCGCACCCTCACCACCTGGGAGCAGTTCGAGCGGCACCACCGTGCTGCGTTCGTCGAGCGGATCACTGCCTTCGTGGAGCGCGTCGGCTCGTGACGGCCCGCTACTGGTGCGAGTCGGCATGGCTCGGCGGCGACTCGGCCGCCGACAGCGTGCTGGTGTCGGTCGACGGCGGGCGGATCACCGCTGTCGAGGCCAGGATCGACCGCCCGGCCGATGCTGTTGCGCTGCGCGGCGTGGTGCTGCCGGGCCTCGCCAACGCGCACAGCCACGCATTCCATAGGGCGCTGCGCGGCAGGACCCAGACCGGCACTGGCTCGTTCTGGACATGGCGCGAACAGATGTATGCCGCCGCGGCGAGCCTGCAGCCCGACTTGTACGGGCGACTGGCGCGTGCGGTGTTCGCCGAGATGGCGATGGCTGGCATCACCTGCGTCGGCGAGTTCCACTACCTGCACCACCAGCCGGGCGGCACACCATATGCCGACCCGAACGAGATGGGGCACGCGCTCGCGGCGGCGGCCGCGGAAGCCGGGGTGCGCCTCACGCTGCTCGACACCTGCTACCTGCACGGCGGGATCGGGATCGCGCCGAATGCGCTGCAGCGGCGCTTCAGCGATGGCTCGGCCGAGCGCTGGGCGGCGCGCGTGGCGGCGCTGCGACCCGGCGCGGGCTTGCGCATCGGTGTTGCCATCCACTCGGTGCGTGCGGTCGATCCCGGGGCGATCGGCCTCGTTGCCGCGTGGGCGGCGGCGGAGGGGCGGGTGCTGCACGCGCACGTCTCGGAGCAGCCGGCCGAGAACGCGCAGTGCAGGGAGACCTTCGGTCTCTCGCCGGTCGCGCTGCTGGCCGCGCGAGGCGCGCTCGGGCCGGCCTTCACCGCGGTACACGCCACGCATCTGGACGACGCGGACATCGACCGGCTCGGTGCCTCCGGCAGCACGGTGTGTCTGTGCCCCACCACCGAGCGTGACCTCGCGGATGGCATCGGTGGCGCTTCGGCGCTGCATGCAGCCGGCGCCCGGCTCGCGCTCGGCTCCGACTCGCACGCGATGATCGACCTCCTCGAGGAGGCTCGCGCCGTCGAACTCGACGAGCGTTTGCTGAGCGGCCGGCGGGGTCTGCACGCGGTGCCCGCGCTGCTCGAGGCGGCCACCGCATCGGGGCACCGGAGCCTCGGCTGGGCAGAGGCCGGACGACTTGCCGTGGGTGCCCTGGCCGACCTCGTGACGCTGCGCCTCGACTCCGTGCGCACCGCCGGCCTCGACGTGGACTCCCTGCTCGCGGGCGCCGTCTACGCTGCGACCGCTGCCGACGTGAGCCACGTGCTCTGCGGTGGCCGGCTCGTGGTGTCGGAGGGCCGGCACTGCTCCCTCGACGTGCCGCGCGAGCTCGCGGCCGCGATCCGCGATGCGGTGACCGCCGCATGAACAGCGCCGGCAGTCTGGTCGTCGACCGCATCGGGCTCCTCGTCACCAACGATCCCTCGCTGGGGGAAGGGCCGCTGGGGCTCCTGCGCGATGCGAGCGTCGTGCTCGATGGCACGCGCGTGCTCGCCGTGGGGCCTGCGGGGCAGAAGGCCGACCGGCGCATCGATGCGGCCGGGCGTTGCGTCATCCCCGGCTTCGTCGACAGTCATACGCATCTCGTCTTCGCGGGCGATCGCAGCGAGGAGTTCACCGCGCGCATGGCGGGCCAGCCCTACGCGGCCGGCGGTATCCGGCTCACCATGTCGGCCACCCGCGCGGCGAGCGAGGAAACGCTTCTGCGCCTGACGGCACGGCGACGCGCCGAGGCCCGCGCCGCAGGCACCACGACCGTGGAGATCAAATCGGGCTACGGGCTCGAGACCGCCGGGGAGGCGCGGCTGCTGCGAGTCGCCCGCGCATTCACGGAAGACACCACTTTCCTCGGTGCGCACCTCGTCCCGCCTGCGTACGAGGGGCGCAGCGATGCCTACGTGGATCTGGTCTGTGGCGAGATGCTCGCGGCCGCGGCGCCGCAGGCCCGATGGATCGACGCCTTCTGCGAGCAGGGAGCCTTCGACGTCGATCAGTGCCGCGCCGTGCTCGCGGCCGGGCGCGCGGCGGGTCTGGGGCTGCGCCTGCACGCCAACCAGTTGCGGCACGGCCCCGGGGTGCGGCTTGCCGTGGAGATGGGCTGTGCCTCTGCCGATCACTGCACCTACCTGAGCGAGGAGGACGTGCAGGCGCTCGCCGCGAGCAATACCGTGGCCACCTTCCTGCCCGCATCCGACTTCTGCACCCGCCAGCCCTACCCGGATGCGCGGCGCGTGATCGATGCGGGCGCGGTGGTCGCGCTCGCAACCAACTGCAATCCCGGCAGCAGCTACACCACCTCGATGCCGTTCTGCATCGCTCTCGCGGTGCGCGAGATGCGCATGACACCCGGGGAGGCGCTGTGGTCCGCGACGATGGGTGGCGCGCGCGCCCTTCGCCGGCACGATGTGG
This sequence comes from Ilumatobacteraceae bacterium, assembly GCA_046076025.1. Classification (GTDB taxonomy): domain Bacteria; phylum Actinomycetota; class Acidimicrobiia; order Acidimicrobiales; family Ilumatobacteraceae; genus UBA668. The sequence goes on along the minus strand of JBJTRF010000275.1, from coordinate 916 downwards.
GGCACCTTGCGCCTGGGGCGCGAGCCGATCTCGTGCTGCTCGATGCGCCCTCCTACACGCACCTCGCCTATCGGCCGGGGGTGCCGCTGGTCCACGCGGTGATCGAGGGTGGCGTCGTCATCGGCACTGCGGAGGCTGCCTGACGAAGATGTAATCCACGCCGGCTCCTGCAACGCCGAGCCGATGCGCCATCTCCTGCGTAACAGATGAGAGACGACGTTATCGGGTGCAGTTGCCGATGGATGCCTCGTTCATCACGGTTGACCCTTCGCCCCGGGGCACGCTGCAGCGCCTCGACCGTTTCGTCTACCTGACCGATCTGGCGCTTCCCGTGCCGGGCACGCGCTGCACGATTGGCGTCGATGCCGTGCTGAGCCTCGTGCCGGCGCGGCTGCTCGGACGCATGGGGCTCAATATCGCGATCGACACGATGCTCGGGGCGATACCGGTGCTCGGTTTTTTCTTCGACCTCGTGTTTCGCGCGAACGAGCGGAACACGAAGCTGCTGCGTAGTCACCTGGAGGAGATCGTCCGATGAAGACGCTGATCTGGTGCGGAACCGTCGTGCTGGCCGCCATCTGGTCGCTGATCGCATGGATGGTGCACGCGCTGGTCGGCATGGCAGGCGGAGTCATCGAGTCCACGACCGGGATCATTCCCGTGGATCCCGTGCTCGCGGAGTGGGCTGCGTGGCTTGCCTCGGCGGGAACCGGCGTCGGCGAGTGGCTGGTGGTTGCCCTCTGGGCGATCGGTTCGCTGGTGCTGCTGGTGCTGGGTTTCGTGGCGACCCGTTTCGTGAAGGTGTGATCCGCGCCTCAGCGGATTCATCCAGGACGACAGGATCCGTCGCGGGCATGGCCCGCTCCTACGGGAGAAATCGCGGGCATGGCCCGCTCCTACGGTGGGGCCGGGTCAG
>JBJTRF010000274.1:0-6985 GCA_046076025.1 Ilumatobacteraceae bacterium | reverse complement strand
CTTCCCGACGGGACGATCGAGCTGCGCTTCCGCGGCTCGGCCGGGCAGAGCTTCGGCGCCTTCGTGCCGGCGGGGATCACCCTGCTGCTCGACGGCGACGCCAACGACTACGTCGGCAAGGGGCTGTCGGGCGGCCGCATCGCCGTGTGCCCCGATGCCGCGGCGAGCTTTGCCGCCGAGGACAACGTGATTGCCGGCAACGTGATCGGATACGGCGCGACGAGCGGCGAGATGTTCATTCGCGGCGTTGCCGGCGAGCGCTTCTGCGTGCGCAACTCGGGCGCCACGGCCGTCGTCGAGGGCATCGGCGACCACGGCTGCGAGTACATGACCGGCGGACGGGTGGTGGTGCTCGGCCGCACGGGGCGCAACTTCGGCGCCGGCATGAGCGGCGGCATCGCCTACGTGCTCGACGACGGCGGATTCGCTGCGCGGCTGAACACCGAGATGGTGTCGCTCCGACCGCTCGACGACGACGACCGTGCGTTCCTGAGGCGCGTCCTTGCCGACCACGTCCGCTGGACGGGCTCTGCGGTTGCGGCCCGCCTGCTCGAGCACGGCGATGCCCTGCCCGGCATCGTGAAGGTGATGCCCCTCGACTACGAGCGGGTGCTCGGCGTGATGGCGGCATCGAGGGCCGAGGGGCTCGACGACGAGGCGACGCTCGAACGAGTGATGGAGGCCAGCCGTGGGTGAGACAACCGGATTCCTGCAGTGGGAGCGGGCGACGCCGCCGCACCGGCCGGTGCCGGTGCGGCTGCGCGACTGGAGGGAGGTGTACGAGGACTTCCCGGCCGACGCAGTCCGCGAGCAGGCCGGCCGCTGCATGGACTGCGGCATTCCGTTCTGCAACAACGGGTGCCCGCTCGGGAACCTCATTCCCGACTGGAACGACCTTGTCTACCGCGACCACTGGCGAGACGCCATCGACCGACTGCACGCCACGAACAACTTTCCCGAGTTCACCGGAAGGCTGTGCCCGGCACCGTGCGAGTCGGCATGCGTGGTCGGCATCAGCGGGTCGCCGGTGGCCATCAAGCAGGTCGAGGTGGAGATCATCGATCGTGCGTGGGACGAGGGCTGGGTGGTGCCGCAGGTGCCCTCAGTGCGCACTGGCAAGCGGGTCGCTGTCGTCGGCTCGGGGCCGGCGGGCCTGGCTGCCGCGCAGCAGCTGACGCGTGCGGGACACGACGTCGTCGTCCTCGAGCGCGCCGATCGCGTCGGCGGCCTCCTCCGCTACGGCATTCCAGCGTTCAAGATGGAGAAGCGGCACCTCGACCGTCGCATCGAGCAGATGGAAGCCGAGGGCACCGAGTTCCGCACCAACGCGGCAGTGGGCGACGGCATCGATGTCGAGGTGCTGCTCGCCGCCTACGACGCAGTCGTGCTGGCGTGCGGTGCCACCCAGTGGCGCGACCTGCCGGTCCCCGGCCGCGAGCTGGCGGGCATCTACCAGGCAATGGAGTACCTGCCGCCCGCCAACCGGGTGCAGCTCGGCGACATCGACCATCCGTCCATCGACGTCGCCGGACAGCATGTGGTGATCATCGGCGGCGGCGACACCGGCGCCGACTGCCTCGGCACGGCGCACCGGCAGGGCGCGGCATCCGTGACGCAGCTCGAGATCATGCCCCAGCCGCCGTCGACGCGCGCCGACGCCAACCCGTGGCCCCAGTACGCGCTGGTGTACAAGGTGACCTCGGCACACGAGGAAGGCGGCGAGCGCCTGTTCAGCGTGAGCACCGACCGATTCGTCGATGATGGCACCGGGCGCGTGCGGGCCCTCGAGATCCACGATGTGCGGGTCGTCGACGGGCGATTCGAGCGGGTCGAGGGCACGGCACGCGAACTGCGCGCCGACGTGGTGCTGCTGGCGCTGGGCTTCGTCGGACCCGAGCGCGGGTCGTGGCTCGAGCAGCTCGGCGTCCGCTTTGACGAGCGGGGAGCGGTGGCCCGGGACGACCGCTACATGTCGTCGGTGCCGGGCGTGTTCGTGGCCGGCGACATGGGACGCGGCCAGAGCCTCATCGTGTGGGCGATCGCCGAGGGCCGATCGTGCGCGGCGGCGGTGGATGCCTACCTGACGGGGGAGAGCAACCTTCCGGCGCCGATCGGCCCGGCGGCGCGTCCCCTGCAGTAGGGGCCGGCCCTACACTCGGGGCGTGCTCAGGACCCCCCGATCCGTCGTGCTCGGCACGCCGCTGGCGCTGGCACTGTGCGCCGCGGTGGTGCTGAGCGGGTGCGGCGAGGCCTCGACGGCGAGCACGTCCACCGTGGTCAATCTCGACAGCACCAACTACTTCACGATTCCGCCCACCCCCAGCACGATCGCCACCACCACCACGCTGCCGGGACCGGTGCTGCCGGGCATGCTGACCTCCGACATCACCTTCTACACGGTGGTCGGCGGCGACACGCCCTCGGGCGTGGCGGCTCGCTACGGCATCACGCTGGCGGCGCTCGATGCCGCCAACATCGACACGTCGGGGTACCCGGCGTTCCTCGTCGGCATCCAGATCAAGATCCCGCCGGGGGCGACGATTCCCACGTCCACGGTGCCGCAGCTCGAGCCGGGCGACAAGCTGTGTATCGCCGGCAAGTACGTGATCAAGGAGGGCGACACCCCCTCCGGGGTGGCGAGCGACTTCGGCGTCACCCTCGACGACCTCAACAAGGCAAACGGGCAGACGGCCGGCTACCTGAACTTCATCATCGGTGCCGAGATCATCATCCCGAAGAACAGCGACGACTGCTGACGGGGCGGGTGCCGGGCCTCAGCCGAGGTCGGGCCAGCGTCGCTTCTGGCGGCGCCGCTGGCCGGCTCGGCCGAGCTTTCGCCGATCGGCGAGCGCCCACTTGCGACGCCATCCCTGGTGATCTGGACCGGTGAGACGCGGGCTGGCGCCCGCGGCGGCTCGGCGGCGTGCCGTCCACCAGTCGCTCAGCGCCTCGTCGCCGAGTGCGGTGACTGACGACTCGATTCGGGTGTTGAAGCGGCGCGTGTTCTCGTCGTCGGCGGCGTGCAGCGGGGCGCCGAACACCACCGAGGTGCGTCCACGGCGCGGTCGCTTCATGCCCTTGCCGAAGATGGTGCCGGTGCCGTCGATGAACACCGGCACGACGGCGGCGCCCGTGCGCGATGAGAGGTAGGCGGCACCGCCCTTGAAGTCCTGCCCCCACCCGTCGGGTGACCGGCCGCCCTCGGGATAGATGACCACGCTCCACCCGTCGTCGAGGAGCCGGCGCAGCTGGTCGCTCGACGCGCGGCTGGTGACCTCGCGCTCGATCGGGATGGCATTCAGCGCGAGGGCGGCGAGCGTACCCTTGACGCGGGTGTCGAAGAAGTAGTCGGCGGCGGCGGCAACGACGAGCTTCGAACGCCACGGCTCCGGCACGGCGGTGATCACCAGCGGGGTGTCGACATGGCTGTGGTGGTTCGGGGCGAAGATGAGCGGCGGCGGCGGATCCTGGTCGGCGAGGTCGGCGAGGCGATCGGTGCCCGACACCTCCGGGCTGGCGAGCCACTGCACGGCGGCGCGCATCGGGCCGCCGACGAATGCCCGCCGCACGACGCGGGCGATGCCGCTGCGCGCCCAGTCGGTGTCGAAGTGGGCGCCCAGCGATGGTGCCGGTTCGGGCACAGTGACGCCTCGCGGCACGGTCGGCTTCCGGTAGGGAAAGCCGAGCGAGCGGACGGGCTTGAGGGCGGCCTGCAGCGTGGTGCTGGCGATGTCGCCGAGCTTGGCCATCTGGCGAAGCCGGCTGATCGGGACGGTGCGGTGGTCGGCCATGGGCTGGTGCGAATCGCTCAGTGCACGTCGGCGACGAGGAGGGCTGGCACGTGCAGGTGCGTGACCGTGGGCGTGCGGCCGACGACGTCGCTCGCGATCTCGAACGCGTCGTCGAGCGTGGTGGCGGGGGTGAAGCCGAGTCGGCGCACCGTCGACGGGTCGCCGCCGACGATGATGACCTTGCCCGCCCACTGCTGGCCGTGGGCGCCCCAGTACCACGCATAGAACGGGTGCACGCCGTGGTACGCGTTGCCGGTGCGATAGAGGTGGCGGTACCACTCGTCCTCGGCGTAGGCCTTCTCCCACTTCTGGCCCATCACCACGGGGTCGGTGGTGTCGGGCAGCACCTGCTCGAAGAAGTCGATGTAGCTGGGGTGGTGCACCGGGTCGAAGTCGCGGTACGTGGGGTGGGTCATGATGATGACGCCTCCCTCGCGCACGAGCGGCTTGTTGCGGTACATGTTGAACAGGTAGCCGAGTCCCATGCACATCACGAGGATGGGGTTCATCACGCCGTCGGGGTTGTACGGGCACACGAACGGGATGCCGAGCGTGAGGATGTCGGTCTGGCCCTCCACATGGACGAGCTGCTGCTCGTACACCTTGGCGAGCGTGCGCTCGTGCACGGCCGACGTCTCACCGGCCTGCACGCTGGTCATCTGGTGCGGTCCCTGGATCGAGTGGAAGATCTTCCGCGCCATCTTCACCGGCACCTTCGAGAGCGCCTTCGTGGTGGCCACGTAGGTGGCGCGCTCGCGTGCGCTCCACTCCCACTCGCGCGACGAGATGAAGCTGAACTGCTCGGGGAACATGTCGGTGTTCAGCGTGGTCTCGACCTGGAAGACCTTGGGTCCGCTGTCGCGGAGGATCTTGCCGAGGCGCCAGATGCTCTTGTGCAGGGCCGAGTGCTCGCGGTGGCCCATCAGGCTGCGCGTGTTCTGCAGTGTCTCGCCGGTGTGGTGGGCGCTGAGGCAGCGGTAGCTGGCGAGACCGGTGGTGATGCTCTTCCAGCCACCGTCCATCGGCACCGAGTTGATGTTGACGTAGACGATGAGGTCGCTCTCGGCGGCGCGCTTGTTGATCTCGAGCACCTCGCCGTGGTCGGTGGTGCCGAGCACGGCGAGGTTGTCGTAGTCCTCTGCGTCGTGCTGGTAGAGCATGCCCCGCTGGTGGAAGGCATCGAAGATGCGGTCGCCGAGCGCGTGGCGAAGCTCGTAGTCGTGCATGCGGCGGTGCAGGCCGAGGGCGGCGATGAGGTGCACGTCGTCGACGCCGGCCTCGGCAGCCATGTCGAGCACCGCCTCGATGACGCGCTGGCGAGTGTCGGGCCTGCGCATCTTCGGCAGCGGCAGGCTGACGTCGTCGAACGCGATGGTGAGCTTCATGCCGGCGAACAGCTGCGCCGGCAGCGGATCCTGGTCGATCGGGTGCAGGAGCGCGGTGCGGATGGCGCCGTCGATGTCCTTGATGGCGGGCAGCGGCTCGGGCGGGTAGATCACCCTGCTGCGGCCGGCGGGGAGGCGCTCGAGCGAGAAGTTCTCGCCGCGCCAGAACAGCGTGGGCGGCGTCGAGCGGTCGACGTCGAGGACAAAACCTGGGCGGGGCATGACTACTTCCCTTCCTTGGGGCGCAGGTCGAAGGCGACCTTCACGGTGCCGCGGCGGCCGGCGTTGGCGGCGTGGGCGATGGCGTCGTGGAAGTCGCGCAGCGGATACGTGGCGCCGACGAGGCGGCCGAGCGCGAAGCGGCGCACGACGTCGATGGCGCGGGCGAAGTCGGGGCGGGCGTACGCGTAGCACCCGCGGATGCAGGTCTCGCGATGCCACAGCGAGGTCATCTCGAGCGAGACGTTGCCGGGCATCCCGACGAGGTGCACGCACCCGGCCGGGGCGACGACGCGGAGTGCCTGCTGCACCGAGTCGCTCGAGCCGACGCAGTCGATGACGTCGGCGGCGCCGCCCGTGAGCTGGTCGCCCATGACGAGCGACTGCGACGACGACCTGACCCAACGAGGCAGTTCGTCGGGCGCGCACACCACGTCGGCGCCGAACTCCTTGGCGAGCCGGCGCTGCTCGGGGTAGCGGGCCGTGACGATGATCGGCCCGCTGCGCTCGACCTCGCCGCGCTCGGCTCGCTCGGTGATGGCGGCGAGCGTGAGCAGGCCCATCGTGCCGGCGCCGAGGATGGCCGTGTGGCCGCCGCTGTAGCGCTCGGCGGCGTGCACGGCGCAGGCGGTGGGCTCGATGACGACGGCGTCCTCGTCGCTGAGGTCGGCCGGCACGTCGACGAGCTGCAGCGGATGCGCCACCATCTCGCTCGACCAGCCGCCGCCGGTGTCGGTGCAGAAGCCCGACTGCAGGCCTGGCTCGAGGTGGCCGAAGGCAGCGCGCTCGCACAGGTTGACGTGTCCTGCGGCGCATGCGGCGCAGACCGGGCTGATGCCGCGCACCTCGCACGACAGCACGGGGATCAGCACTACACGACGCGCTCCGCCCGACGTGTCGTCGGCGCCGACGACATCGGCGACGACCTCGTGGCCCGGCACGAAGGGGTAGCTGACGAGCGGATCGAAGTAGGCCGAGGCCGTGCCGTCGACGAGTGCGATGTCGCTGCCGCAGATTCCGGCGAGGCGCGGGCGAAGGCGTACCCAGTCGGGCGAGGGAAGTGCCAGCTGCTCGTCGGGCTCGAGCGACAGCGGCCCGACCGCCGCGCCGCGGCCCGGCATCAGCGAGCTCGCCACACGCGCCGCCGCGAAGCGGGCAGGCTTGCGCGAGAACACCAGCCGGCTCATCGGACTGACCGCCTGCGCTCGCGCTCGCTGAGGAGCGGGCCGATCGGCAGCAACCGGGTGGGAGCGCCGGATGCCTTGGTCCAGTGCTCGACCAGCCAGCCGCGCTTGCGGGCGATGGCGGCCAGCCTGGTCTCGGGATTCACCGCCACGGGGAAGCCCACGGCCTCGAGCATCGGTAGGTCGCTGGAGGAGTCGGCGTAGGCGATGCTCTCCTCGAGGCGCAGGCCCTCGGCGGCGCAGTAGTCGGCGAGGATCTGGGCCCGGGTCTCGCCCGTGGGCGGCACGGTGCCGAGGTTGCCGCTGTAGGTGCCGTCGGGACGCACCGTCATCTTCGCCGCGACGATCTCGTCGAAGAGCGGCCGCAGGCCATCGACGGCGAAGTCGAGCGCGCAGGTGATGAGGA
>JBJTRF010000273.1:0-9636 GCA_046076025.1 Ilumatobacteraceae bacterium | reverse complement strand
GCACTCCGCCTAGACTGATTTCTCAAGCGCACATCATGCGCACGACGAGGGGGTACATCATGCGGACGTCAAATGCAGTGCGCCGTTCGACGGCTCTGCTCGTACTATTGCTGGCCGCGACTGCGACCTTCGGCGCAGTTGCCCCGGCGACAGCCGGGGCTGCACCCACTTGCGACAGCGCCGACTTCACCTTCGATGGCGAATTCAATCTCGACGGCTATCTCGCATGTCTGGCTGGTGGGTACCAGCCGCCGCCGCCGGGCACCAATATCGAGTGGCCGACTAACGACAGCGGGCAGAGTTTCATCGAGCCAGGACAGGAGTCCAAGGTCTTCTTCTGCTGTTTCACGCCCGGGTCGGAGTTCTACGCCACGATCGACACCGGAACTGCAGCCATCTCGTCCCAGGAACTCATTCGAATCGGACCATTCATCGTTGGGCCCGACGGAGCGGTCGAGGTCACGATTCCGGCGCTCCCCGCCGGCAACTTCCAGATGATCGTGCAGGTCGATGGACAGACGTTCGCGATTCCGCTGCTCATCGGCGTCGTGATCCCCGAGGCGGGGTCGGACATCATGCCGATCCTCGGCATCGCAGCGGGCCTTGTCGCAATCGGCCTCGGGGCGGTCGGCACCACCATTCGACGGCGCCGCGCCGTCGCCGCCTGACTCGCCGCAATCCTCAGGGAGTCGCCATTTTCGCCACGATGGCGCGCAGCACATCAGGCGATGTCGCGAAATTCAACCTTGCGAACCCATGCCCATCGATGCCGAAGTTCGGGCCCTCGCTGAGCTTCACGCCGCGACGGGCGAACTCCTCGGTCGGATCGTCGCCCCACCCGAGCGCGCGGCAGTCGAGCCAGCCGAGATAGGTGGCATCGGGCACCGTGTAGCGAACCTCGGGTAGGTGCTCGGCCAGCAGGTCGGCAAGCAGATGGCGGTTGCCGTCGAGCCGGGCCCGCACCGAATCGAGCCAGTCGCCGCCGTGGCGCCAGGCAGCTGCCGCGGCGATGGCGCCCACGGCGTTGGTGGCGCCGAGCAGGTGGTCGGGAAGCGCAGCGAGGCGATCGCGAACCCACTGCGGGCCGACATGGGCGACGGCGAAGCGCACGCCGGCGAGGTTGAACGCCTTGGATGCCGCCTGCAGCGTGACCGTGCGATCTGGCGCCAGCCGCGCCATCGGCGTGTGCCCGCCGACGTACGAGAGATCGGCGTGGATCTCGTCGGAGATCACCAGCAGGTCGTGGCGCTCGGCGATCTCGGCCATGCGGCGGAGGTCGGCGTCGGAGAACACGTGACCTGTCGGATTGTGTGGATGGCACAGCAGCAGCACCCGCGCCGGCTCGGCGGCAAGCCGCCGATCCAGGTCGTCGTAGTCGAATCGCCAGCCCGCCGAGCCCGCCGAGTCGGCCTGGGCCGCAAGGCGCACCACGCGACGGCCGCTGTCCTCGACGCTGTGCAGGAACGGCGGATAGGCAGGCGTGTGCACGACGACGCCGTCACCGGGCTGCGTGCACACGTGGAGCACCGCCTGGATGCCCTGCACCACGTCGACCAGCTCGCGCACGTGCGCCTCGTCGACCTGCCATCCGTATCGGGTGGCGCAGCGCTCGATCCAGGCGTCGGTGGCCGGCGATCCACCGGTGGGATGCCGGAAGTTCGGATAGCCGAGATCACCCTTGGCGACGTACTCGGTGATCGCGTCGGTGACGCACTGGGGCGGGCGGAAGTCCATGTCGGCCACCCATGCGGCGAACGGATTGTCGAATCGCGCCCACTTGGCACCGGACTTGGCCCGAAGCCACTCGACCGAGAGCTGCTCGAGGTCGGGTGCGCCGGTCACGCGATGACCCACTGGTGGATGCGGCGGATGCCCTCCTCCATGTCGGCGTCGGCCATGGCGAAGCTGAAGCGCGCATAGCCGGGCGTGCCGAAGGCCTCGCCCGGAACGAACGCCACCTTGGCCTCGCCGAGGATGGCATCGGCCAATTCGAGCGTGGTGGCGCACACCGTGCCGTTCGGCCCGAGCGGCCGGCCCAGCAGGGACGACACGTTCGGATAGCAGTAGAAGGCACCCTGCGGCTCGATCGCCGTGACACCGGGGATGTCGTTCAGCATGCGGTGCATGGTGATCGCCCGCCGCTGGAACGCGCTGCGCATCGCCGCCACCGCCGACAGATCGCCGCTCACCGCCTCGAGCGCCGCGATCTGCGCGACGTTGCTGACGTTCGAGGTGCTGTGCGACTGGAAGTTGATCGCCGCCTTCATCACGTCGGCGGGCCCGATCAGCCAGCCCACCCGCCAGCCGGTCATCGCATAGGTCTTGGCGACGCCGTTGACGATGAGGCACTGCTCGGCCAGGCCGGGCACCACGGCGGGCATCGACACGAAGCGGTTGTCGCCGTACACCAGGTGCTCGTAGATCTCGTCGGTGAGCACCCAGACGCCGCGATCGACCGCCCAGCGGCCGATCGCCTCGACCTCCTCGGGCGAGTAGATCGCACCTGACGGATTGTCGGGGCTGACGAACAGCAGCACCTTGGTGCGGGGCGTGAGTGCGCGGTCGAGCTGCTCGACGGTGACCTTGAATCCGGTCGACTCGTCGGTGTCGATCACCACCGGCACGCCGCCCGCCAGCACGATGGCCTCCGGATAGGTCGTCCAGTACGGTGCGGGGCAGATGACCTCGTCGCCCGGATCGCACAGCGCGGCAAAGGCCGTGAACACGGCGTGCTTGCCGCCGCTGGTCACGAGCACCTGCGATGCCTGCACCTCCAGCCCGCTGTCGCGCAGCGTCTTGGCGGCCACCGCCTCGCGCAGCTCGGGCAGGCCGGCCGCCGGCGTGTACTTGTGCCTCTTCGGGTCGCGACATGCGCGCACCGCGGCCTCGACGATGTTCTCCGGCGTCGGAAAGTCGGGCTCGCCCGCTCCGAACCCGATGACGTTCTCGCCCTTGGCCTTCAGCGCCTTGGCCTTCGCGTCCACGGCGAGCGTGGCCGATTCGGCGATGGCGGCGAGACGGGCGGAGGTGCGGGCTGGGCGTCGTGTCACGCCGTCGAGGCTACCGTCGGGGAGACTCGCGACATGAGCGAGCGAGCGGCCCGCATCGAGATCCCGGGCACGATGCTGCCCGTCGACGGCCGGTTCGGCTGCGGCCCGTCGAAGGTGCGAGCCGAGCAGGTGCTGGCACTCGGCCGCGCCAACCAGTCGATCCTCGGCACGTCGCATCGGCAGGCGCCGGTGAAGCGGCTCGTGGGCGCAGTGCGCAGCGGACTGCACGAGCTGTTCAGCCTTCCCGCCGACTGGACCATCATCCTCGGCAACGGCGGCGCGACCTCGTTCTGGGATGCCGCATCGTTCGGCCTTGTCGAGCAGCGAAGCCAGCACTACGTGTTCGGCGAGTTCTCGCAAAAGTTCGCCGATACCTGCGCCGCGGCGCCGCACATCGGCACGCCCGATGTGGTGCGCAGCGATCCCGGCTCGCATCCGCAACTGGCCGACACCGTGCCTGATGGCATCGATGTCGTCGCGCTCACGCACAACGAGACCAGTACCGGCGTGTCGATGCACCTCCGACGGCCCGAGTCCGATGCACTCGTGGTGGTCGATGCCACCTCGGCGGCCGGCGGACTGCCGTGGCTGCATCACGAGGTCGACGTGTACTACTTCTCGCCGCAGAAGTGCTTCGCTGCCGACGGCGGACTGTGGCTGGCGGCCTGCTCGCCGCGGGCGGTCGGGCGAATTCGGTCGATCAGCGCCAGTGGCCGGTGGTGCCCAGCGTCGCTCGACCTCAGGATCGCGCTCGACAACTCGCTCGCCGACCAGACGTACAACACGCCGGCGATCGGCACCCTCGTGCTCCTGCGCGAGCAGCTCGAGTGGATGCTCGGCAACGGCGGGCTCGACTGGTGCATCGAGCGGTGCCGCACCTCGGCGATGCGCCTGTACGGTTGGGCCGGGTCATCGCCGTTCGCCAGCCCTTTCGTGAGCGACCCGTCGCAGCGCAGTGCGGTCGTCGGCACCATCGACCTGCACGGCGTCGACGCATCGGCCATCAACCACGTGCTGCGCGACCATGGCATCGTCGACACCGAGAGCTACCGTTCGCTGCAGCGCAACCAGGTGCGGGTAGGCATGTTCCCGTCGGTCGACCCCGACGACATCGCGGCGCTCACCGCCTGCATCGACTACGTCGCCGAGCGCCTCGCATGACGCCGCTCACCACCGCCTTCGAGCAGCTCGTGCCGCTGCACCGGCCGATCATGGTGCTTGCCCTCCGCGGCCTGTTCGACATCGCCGAGGTCGCCACCGATGCCGTCGAGGAACTGATGTCCGAGCGCGCCGCGCCGGTCGTGGCATAGATCGACCCCGACCCATTCTTCGACTTCACGCAGGAGCGGCCGCTCGTCGAGTTCGACGACGCCGAGGAGCGATTCGTGCGCTGGCCCGAGAACGAGTTCCGCGTGGTCCGCCATCCCGGGCTGGCCCACGATCTCGTGGTACTCGCCGGCGTCGAGCCGCACCTCCGGTACGCCACCTTCGCCGACTGCGTCGTGCGGGTGGCACGCGAGCTTCGCTGCGAGGCCGTGGTCACCCTCGGCGCCGCAGCCGAACCCGTGCCGCACACGCGCCCGCCAGCGGTGGTGGGCAGTTCCACCAATGCCCGCCTGGCGAGCGCCCTTGGACTCTCCCGGCCGCAGTATCAGGGCGTCACCGGCCTGGTCGGCGTGCTGCAGACCCGGCTCGACGCCGAGGGGATCCCCGCCGTGTCGCTGCGCGTGGCGGTGCCGCACTACCTGGGCAATGCCAAGCACCCGCAGAGCAGCGCCGCGCTGCTGCGCCATCTCGAGCACGTGCTGGGCGTGCCCACATCGTCGTCCGAGCTCGACAGCCAGGCGACCAGCTGGCGCAGCGTGCACGACGAGGCTGTCGACGACGATCCGAAACTTGCCGACTACGTGGGCCGCCTCGAGCGCGAGTACGACCGCCGGCTCGAGGCGCTGATGCCGTCGGCCGACGACCTCGCCGCCGAGTTCGAGCGCTTCCTGCGCGAGCAGGACGAGTAGCTAGTAGGCGCCGGTCCCGTCGGCGACACGCGTCATCATCTCGAAATTGGCGGCCACTGCCGCAGCGTCGATCATGAACTCGCTGCCTGCAGCCAGTTCGAGCGCCGACCTCGCTGCGGCGAGCGCAGAGTCGTCGAAGCCGGCGATTGCATCGGTGAACGCCAGCAGCTCGGCCTCGTACTCGAGGCCCGTTCCCTCACGGTGTCCCTCTGCGGCGCTGCTCCAACTGAGCATGCGTTCATGGGCGGTCGTTCAAAAGTGGCACTCGCGCACGAGCGCCAGTCGCCATGCGACGAGTTCCATCTGCGCCCTGCGCAGCGTGCCACGGGTCCAGCGCGGATCGTCCATCTGACGGTCGCTCATGTACTGCGCCGCCGCCAGCTGCCAGAGGTTGGCCCACTCGGAGGGCAGCGCGCTGAGCGCCTGCACGACGGGCGCCACCTGATCGGCTGGCGCAGCGACGGGCACCCAGTTGAGTGACGCCTGTTCCACCACGCGCGCCTGCAGTCCCGTCGGCCGTCCCGGCACGGCATCGGGAAGTGCCGGCTGCGCGAGGCCAACCGCCCGGGCGAACGCCACCACCGGCAGCGTGGCGCACACGATGCCCACCGCTTCCACCCAGCGGAGCGGGTCGCCGAGTTCAGCGACCAGCGAGTCGTACCACTCGCGGGTGAGGGTGCCGGCGTGCCGCGACAGCCGACGTGTTGCATCGAGCACCGGGTCGCCGTGCGGCCGCTCCCACGGTGGCAGCGGCGAGTCGTCGAGGTATGCCGCTGCAGCCACCTCGGCGATCCGTCGCCGCTCGGCGCCCGTGAAGAGCGGCCCGGCACTGACGACGTGATCAAGCGAGCGGCGATGCGCCATCACGAGATCCGCTCGCACCTGCTGCACGATTGGGCTCACGTGGCGGCGGCGAAGCCCAGCGCTAGGTCGGCGAGGATGTCGTCGATGGTCTCGAGTCCGACGCTGAGCCGCACGAGGCCGGGACGCACGCCCGTGCTCTCCTGCTCGTCCTCGGTGAGCTGGCTGTGCGTGGTGCTGGCCGGGTGGATCACCAGGCTGCGCACGTCGCCGATGTTGGCGACGTGGCTGTGCAACTGCAGGGCCTCGACGAACTTCTGCCCTGCCTCGCGTGCCGAGTCGTTGGATCCGCGGGCGATGTCGAAGGCGAGCACGCTGCCGTAGCCCCGGCCGCCGCCGTACCGCGTCGCCCGCTCGTGCCACGGACTCGTCGGCAGCCCGGCGTACGACACGTGCTCGACCTGCGGGTGGGCAACGAGGAACTCGGCCACCCTCTGGGCGTTGGCGAAGTGACGCTCCATGCGCAGGCTGAGTGTCTCGAGGCCCTGCAGGATGAGGAACGCATTGAACGGCGAGATCGCCATGCCGAGGTCGCGGAGCATCTGCACGCGGGCCTTCAGGATGTAGCTGCCGGCACCGAGCGCCGGCCAGTAGGCGAGGCCGTGATAGCTCGGGTCGGGCTCGGTGAAGTTGGCGAAACGACCGCTGGCGGCGAAGTCGAACCGCCCGCCATCGGTGATCGAGCCGCCGATCGAGGTGCCGTGTCCGCCCGCGAACTTGGTGAGGCTGTTCACGACGATGTCGGCACCCCACTCGATCGGGCGGATCAGGTATGGCGTCGCCACTGTGTTGTCGACGATGAGCGGGATGCCGTGGGCGTGGCCAACTGCGCTGACACCCTCGATGTCGAAGATGTCGTTCTTGGGGTTGGCGAGCGTCTCGCCGAAGAAGGCCTTGGTGGTGGGTCGGATGAGCCGCTTCCACTCGTCGAGGTCGTGCGGATCGCTGACGAAGTCGACGGCGATGCCCATCTTCGGGAGCGTGTAGTGCAGCAGGTTGTAGGTGCCGCCGTACAGCGACGGGCTGGCGACGATGTGGTCGCCGGCCTCGGCGAGGGTGAGGATGGCCAGTGTCTCTGCCGACTGGCCGCTGGCCACGGCGAGCGTGCCCGGCAGGCCGATGGCAGTGGTGCAGCCGCCCTCGAGCGAGTTCACGCGCGCCTCGAGCGCCCCCTGGGTGGGGTTCATGATGCGCGTGTAGATGTTGCCCACCTCGGCCAGCGCGAACAGGTTCTGGGCGTGGGCGGCGTCGCGGAACTCGTAGCTGGTGGTCTGGTAGATCGGCACCGCGCGGGCCCCGGTGGCGGGGTCGGGGTCGCCCCCGACATGGATCTGACGCGTCTCGAAACCCCATGTGCTGCTCATGGGCGGCGACCCTACCGGCCAATTCCCGACCAGACAAGTCGGATTTTGCCGGCTCAGCCGCCGGAGACGTCGGCAACGCGCTGCTTGCCAGCGCCGAGGAACGGCATCATGCCGCGGAGCTGCTTGCCCACTTCCTCGATCTGGTGTGCCTTGCCGTCGGCCTGCAGCTGGGTGAACTTCGGCCGACCGGCCTCGCTCTCGGCGATCCACTCCTTGGCGAACTTTCCGGTCTGGATCTCCTTGAGGATCTTCTTCATCTCGGCCTTCGTCTTCGGCGTCACGATGCGCGGGCCGCGGGTGACGTCGCCGTACTCGGCCGTGTCGCTGATGCTGTAGCGCATGCCGGCGATGCCCTCCTCGTACATGAGGTCGACGATGAGCTTCACCTCGTGGAGGCACTCGAAGTACGCCATCTCGGGCTGGTAGCCCGCCTCGACCAGCGTCTCGAAGCCGGCGCGCACAAGGGCGGTGAGACCGCCGCACAGCACGGCCTGCTCGCCGAACAGGTCGGTCTCGGTCTCCTCGGCGAAGGTGGTCTCGATCACGCCGGCGCGGGCGCCGCCGATGGCCTGGGCATAGCTGAGCGACAGCTGCTTGGCCTGGCCGGTGGCGTCCTGGTGCACGGCGATGAGGCACGGCACGCCGCCGCCCTCGGTGTAGGTGCGGCGCACGAGGTGGCCCGGGCCCTTCGGCGCGATCATGATGACGTCGACGGTCTTGGGCGGGCGGATTCGCTTGAAGCGGATGTTGAAGCCGTGGGCGAAGGCGAGTGCCTTGCCCTTGCGCATGTGCGGCTTGATGAACTGCTCGTAGGTGGCCTTCTGCTCGGTGTCGGGCATCGTGAGCATGATGACGTTGGCCCACTTGGCTGCCTCGGCGATGCCCATCACCTTCAGCCCGGCGGCCTCGGCCTTGGCAGCCGACGAACTGCCCTCGCGCAGGCCCACCACGACCTGCACGCCCGATTCCTTCAGGTTCAGGGCGTGGGCATGGCCCTGCGAGCCATATCCGATGATGGCGACCTTGCGACCGCGGATGATCGACGGATCGGTGTCCGCCTCGTAGTACATGTGTGCCGGCATGGCGTGCCTTTCTACTTGCGGTCGGCGACTGCCCGCAAGCGGGCTTCGCGGTCGAGTTTGGGGAGGGCGATTCGCCCGGTGCGCTGCAGTTCGACGATTCCGTACCCCGAGAGCAGCTCCTCGAAGTCGTCGAGCTTGTCGGGGTGGCCGTCGAGCGACACGGTGATCGCCTCGACCCCGACGGCGAGGATCTTGCCCTCGAAGATGTTGGTGAGCTCGACCACCTGGCCGCGCTGATCGGACGTGCAGCGCACAGTGGCCAGCAGCAGCTCGCGCTCGACAGCACGGCGGGGATCGAGCTCGACGATCTTGACGACCTCGATCAGCTTGAAGAGCTGCTTGGTGATCTGCTCGAGCGGCGTGGCCTCGACATCGACCACGACAGTGATGCGGCTGAAGCCGTCGTCCTCGGCCGGCGCCACCGCAAGGCTGAAGATGTTGAAGCCGCGCCGGGCGAACAGGCTCGCCACGCGGGCGAGCACGCCGGGCCGGTTCTGCACGAGGACCGACAGGATGTGATGGCTCACGCCATTGAGTGCGCCGGCGCTCATCGCAGGTACTCGCGGTTGCCCTGCTGCCACTGCGGCAGGATGACGTCGTCGTTGTTCTGCCCGGCGGGCACCATCGGGAACACCTTCTCCGATGCGTCGACGCGGAAGTCGACCACCACCGGGCGGTCGTCGATGCTGTTCGCCTTGTCGATGGCGGGCTGCACCTCCTCGGGGCTGTCGACGCGAATGCCCACGCAGCCCATCGCCTCGGCCCACTTCACGAAGTCGGGCACCTCAGGCGACAGGTACACCTCGCTGTAGCGCTCCTCGTAGAACATCTCCTGCCACTGTCGCACCATGCCGAGATAGCTGTTGTTGAGGATCGCCACCTTCACGGGGATGCGCTCGACGCTCGCCGTGACCAGTTCCTGCGCCGTCATCTGGAAGCAGCCGTCGCCGTCGACAGCCCACACGGTGCGGTCGGGGCGGCCCACCTTGGCGCCGATGGCAGCGGGCACGCTGAAGCCCATCGTGCCGAGACCGCCCGAGTTCACCCAGGTGTACGGCTCGTTGAACCGCCAGTACTGGCTGCTCCACATCTGGTGCTGGCCCACGCCGCTGACGAGGATCGTGCCCTCGGGTGCCGAGTCGCGGAGCTGCTCGAGGCAGTACTGCGGCTTCAGCGCGTCGCCGGGCAGGCTCGCCTCGTAGGTGAGCGGGAACTGCTCGCGCCAACCCGAGACCCGGCTGCGCCACGGGGCCACATCGGCCTG
>JBJTRF010000272.1:0-2456 GCA_046076025.1 Ilumatobacteraceae bacterium | reverse complement strand
GCAGGTAGCCGTTCGGCTCGGGCGGGAAGCGTGTCTGCACGCGGGCGTGGGTGCCGTCAGCGAGCTCGGAGCGCACCATCTCGCGCACGAAGTTGGCGGCGGCCGGGGTGTCGGGTGCGCTGGCGCCGCGGGTCGTGCTCTGCTCGCTCATACAGGGACGTGACGGTATCGGCCGCCAGCGCTCAGTTGCGCGGCACCCGCGACCAGGGGAGGTCCTTGTCGACCCGCGGCTCGCCGGGCAGGCCGAGCACCTGCTCGCCGAGGATGTTCTTCATGATCTCGCTGGTGCCGCCCTCGATGCTGTTGGCGCGGGCGCGCAGGAAGCCGTGCCGGACGCCGTGGTCCATGCCGTCGACGCTGAGGTTCTCGGGGCGGCGGAACGAGTAGTCGAACTCGATCATGCCGTTGGCGCCGAGGAGGTCGATGCAGAACTCGGTGCACACCTTGTTGAAGTTGCTGAGAGCGAGCTTGGCGATCGAGCCCTCTGGCCCGGGATTGCCCGCCTTGGCGTTCTGGCCGGCGCGCACGTTGGTGAGGCGGAATGCCTCGCTGAGGGCGAACAGCTGCATCAGCCGGTCGCGGCGGGCGCCGGTGCGCTCGGACTCGGGGAGCGTCGACCAGATGCGCAGGGCCTCGCCGATCGGTCCCTGCCGACGGCTGCCGCCGCTGCCGGCGCCGATGGCGGTGCGCTCGTTCATCAGCGTGGTGAGCGCAGCGCGCCATCCCTCGCTGATTGCGCCGATGCGGCAGTCGTCGGGGATGCGCACGTCGGTCATGTAGACCTCGTTGAACTCGGCCTCGCCGGTGATCTGGCGCAGCGGTCGCACCTCGACGCCGGGCGCGCGCATGTCGAGCGCGAAGTAGGTGAGTCCCCTGTGCTTGGGTGCCTCGGGATCGGTGCGGGCGACGAGCATGCCCCAGTCGCCGAGGTGGGCGAGGGTGTTCCACACCTTTTGGCCGTTCACCAGCCACTCGTCGCCGTCGCGCACTGCCTTCGTGGCGAGGCCGGCGAAGTCGCTGCCTGCGCCGGGCTCGCTGAACAGCTGGCACCACTTCTCCTCGCCGGTGAACATCGGCCGGAGGAATCGACGCTGCTGCTCGGGCGTGCCGTGGGTGACGATGGTGGGCCCGGCAAGCGCCATGAAGAAGGTGCTCGGGTCGGTGGGTGCCGCCCCGGCGCGGCGCACACGCTCCTCGACGAGCCGGTTCAGCTCGGGCCGCACCCCGAGGCCGCCGCACCCGACCGGGAAGTGCACCCAGGCGAGCCCGGCATCGAAGCGATGCCCGCGGAACCGACGGTCGTCCATCGAGCGCGGATCGTGCGCGGCGAGGAGGGCATCGACGGCAGCGGTCACCTGTGCGACGTCGGCGGCCTCGCTCTGGGCTGTGTGCATCGTGGCGGGCATATGCCGATTGTGCCATCCGGCGGATGCCGGCACGCCAGCCGGGGATGCGGCCGGGGCCGGAAGGGCACCTAGGCCAGCGGCGTGGCGTCGGCGATGATGGGCTCGAGGGTGAGCTCGGGCTCGTCGCTCATCAGGCGCTGCAGGCGATAGCGATTCTCGAACAGGGCCACCAGCTCGCCGTCGCCGCGGGTGAGGATGCGGATGCCGCCGATCTGGCGCAGCCGGTCGGCTGATGCGCGGTCGGTGAGGCGGATCGCCTGGTACGGCGCCGAGACGACCTCGCTGGGGGCGCCGAACTCGCTGCCGAGGCGATGGGCGAACACCTCGAACTGCAGCTGGCCGACGGCGGCGAGCACGTTCTCGGTGTCGCCCATGTCGGGATCGCGGAGCACCTGCACCACGCCCTCCTCATCGAGCTGCTCGAGGCCCTTGCGGAACTGCTTGAACTTGCCGTTGTCGAGCGGCCGGGCCTTGGCGAACACCTCGGGGGCGAACCTCGGCAGCGGCGGGTACGTGACGGCGCTGCCGGCGGGGCCCGACTCGTACAGCGTGTCGCCGATCAGCACGCCCGACGCATTGACGAGGCCGATCACGTCGCCTGGAAAGGCGATGTCGACGGTCTCCCTGTCGGCGCCGAACGCGGTGGTGGCGTACTTGGTGGTCATGTCGCGCCCGGTGCGCGAGTTGGTGACCGTCATGCCGCGCTCGAACGTGCCCGAGCAGATGCGGGCGAACGCGATGCGATCGCGGTGTGCCGGATCCATGTTGGCCTGCACCTTGAAGACGAATGCGCTGAACGGCGAGTCGAGGGGGCGCGGCACATCGGCCGCGTCGACGCGCGGCGACGGCGCGGGAGCGAGGTCGATGACGGCATCGAGCAGCTTGCGCACGCCGAAGTTGGTGAGTGCCGAGCCGACGAACAGCGGGGTTGAGGTGCCGGCGAGGAACGACGGCAGGTCGATGGTGGCGCCGATGGCATCGAGGAGGCCGAGCTCGTCGAGTGCCGCCTTCCAGGCGCGGCTGCCCTCGGCGGCACCGGCGGCGGCCGCA
>JBJTRF010000271.1:0-3846 GCA_046076025.1 Ilumatobacteraceae bacterium | reverse complement strand
TCCATCTCGGTGGGGCTGTCGTTGAGGATCACCACCGATGCGCCGAACCGCTTTGCTCGCGGCACCATGGCATTGATCGGCCCGACGCCGAGGGTGGTGCCGGCTGCCAGCAGTACGTCGCACGCCTCTGCCGCAGCCATCGACGCCTCGAGCGCGGCGCGCGGCAGTGTCTCGCCGAAGAACACCACTGCCGGCTTCACGATGCCGCCGCAGTCGGCGCACGGCGGGTCGGCCTCGCCGGCCCGTACACGGTCGAGGAACACCGATGTCGGCCACTCGCCGCGGCACGACATGCAGTGCGACAACCGGTTGCTGCCGTGCACCTCGTGCACCAGCGACGGATCGCTGCCGGCCGCGTGGTGCAGGCCGTCGATGTTCTGCGTCGCCAGGCCCACCAGCACGGCCCGCTGCTCGAGGTGCAGCAGCGACCGGTGCGCCACCGTCGGCTGCGGGGCCAGGTCGGCCAGCTGCACGCGTCGCTGCCATGCCCACTGCCGCGTCCCGGCGTCGGCGAGGTAATGGTCGATCGTCGAGGCCTTCTCGGCACCGGGGTTCTTCGTCCACACGCCATTGGGGCCGCGGAAGTCGGGGATGCCAGCCGCCGTCGAGATGCCCGCACCGGTCAGCACGGCGACCGCCCGTGCGCCGGCGAGCAGCGACCGCGCAGCATCGAGCGCGTCAACCCCCTTGCCAGCGTTCGGGCCGTGCTGAGACATCGACGTCATCCCTCCGGCCGGCAGGTGCCGGCACACCGCACAGTGTGGCGTGCCCTGCGGCACCGCGTCGCTGCCGCCGCACCGTCTTTGCCCACCGCTTCGGCGCGCTGCACACAACAGGGCGGACTCCCCCGGTCTCCGGCTCTCCCGAAGGATGCTGCGTGCCGTCCGGATCAACGTTCTCGCTCCCCGAGCCCACCCTCGTCGTGCTGCCCTGGCACGACCCCGTCGTCGACTCGATCGGCCACGACGTGCGCAGCGCCTACGTCGAGCTGTTCTGGCTGAACGTGCTCGGCCCCACCGCCACGTGGGCACTGCGCCGGCTTGCCACTGGGCTCGATCGCTACCCGCTCGGCTACGAACTCGACCTCGCCGAGACCGCAGCGGCCCTGGGCCTCAGCTACTCGGCCGGCACCTCGAACACGTTCACCCGCGCCCTGCACCGTTGCGTGCTGTTCGGCACCACCCAGCCGGTGCCCGACGGGCTCGCCGTGCGGCGCCGGCTGCCGCCGGTGGCCGAACGGCATCTCGCCCGCATGCCCCCGCACCTGCGCGACGAGCACCGCGCCTGGACGGTGCGCAGCGTGCACCTCGACGACCTCGGCCGCGCCCACGCGCTGGCCACCGCCATGCTCGGTGCCGGCGACGACCCCGAGGTGGTAGAACGACAGTTGATGGCCGTGGGCGTGCCGCCTGCCGCTGCGGCGGTGGCGTGCGGCCTGACGCCCGAGTGACCTGTCAGCCCTGGCCCGGCCGTCAGCGGACCGGCGACGAGAAGCCCAGCGCCATGTCGATAAGCAGGCGCGTGCCGAACCCGGTGGCGCCACGCGAGAGCCAGCCGCTGTCGCCGTCGACGGCCATCGGGCCGGCGATGTCGAGATGCGCCCACGGCACGTCGCCGACGAACTCCGACAGGAACAGCGCTGCCGTGATTGCCCCACCGTGCGGGCCGCCGATGTTGCGCATGTCGGCAACCCCGCTGTCGAGCAGGCTGCGGTAGCCGCGCTCGAGCGGCAGCTGCCACACCTGCTCGTCGGTGGTCTTCGATGCGGCGCGCACGCGGCTGATGACTGCGTCGTCGTTGCCCATCACGCCGGCGATCTTGGTGCCGAGGGCCACCATGCACGCGCCGGTGAGGGTGGCGATGTCGATGACGGCATCGGCCTTGTCCTCGACGGCCAGCGACAGGCCGTCGGCCAGCACCAAGCGGCCCTCGGCATCGGTGTTGTGGATCTCGGAGGTCTTGCCGTTGCGGAACGTGAGCACGTCGCCCAGCTTGAACGCGTCGCCGCCGCCCATGTTGTCGGTGCACATCAGGTAGCCGGTCACCTTGCTCTTGCAGCGCAGGGCCTTCAGCGTGCTCATCGCCGACAGCACGGCGGCTGCGCCGCTCATGTCCATCTTCATGGTGATCATGCCGTCACTCGGCTTCAGGCTGAGGCCACCCGAGTCGAACATCACGCCCTTGCCGACGAGCGCAAGGTGGCCGCTCGGATTCTTCGGCGTGTAGGTGAGCCGCACCATGCGCGGCGGCTCCTTGCTGCCGCGGTTCACGCCCAGCATGCCGCCGCAGCCCATCTCGGCCAGCTGGTGCTCGTCGAACACCTCGACGGTGAGGCCGCTCGTCCGGCCCACCTCCTGGGCCTTCTCGGCCATCATCCGCGCCGTCATGTAGGCCGGCGGCAGGTTGGCGAGATCGCGGGCGAGGTACGCAGCGCCGGCGGTGACGCGCCCGCGCTCGGCCCCGGTCGACACGCCCTTCGCCCGTGCCTCGCCGGCCACGAGCACCAGGTCGGTGAGCGCGCTCGTGTTGGCCTTCTTCTTGATGCCGGCGAACCGGTAGGCAGCCAGCAGCGCCCCTTCGGCCACCGCCTGGCCGGCGCGCGCGGCGTCGATGCCGGGAAGGTCGGCCAAGGTGGTGGCCACCACGGCTCGCGACCCGGCCGCTCGCACCACGGCAGCGGCGGCCGTGCGCAGCACGGTGGTGTCCACCTTGCCGGGATCGCCGATGCCCACGGCCACCAGGGTCGGCCCGTCGCCCGACGGCACGGCCAGCGACTGGCCGACCTTGCCCTCGAAGCCGTGCGCCGACAGGGCGGCGCGGCTGAGACCGAGCAGCCGCGGCACGGCGCCTGTCGTGCCCACCGGCACGCCGACGGCCTGCGCCGACTTCGGCACGGAGCGGTTGATCTGCACGGATGCGGGCTGGAGGAACGTCGTCATGGCCGACAGTCTGGCGCGCCACGGGCCGTTCGGCGCACTCCGTCAGGAGGACGGCTGAGTGCGCGCCCACGCTGCGGCCAGCGCCGCATATCGGCCGCCGACTGCCACGAGCTCGTCATGCGTGCCGACCTCGACGAGGCGGCCGCGGTCGACCACGGCGATCCGATCGGCCCGGCGCACGGTACTGAGCCGATGCGCCACCACGATCACCGTGCGGCCCTCCATCAGGCGCTCGAGCGCCCGCTCGACGACGGCCTCAGTGCCAGGGTCGAGATTGCTGGTGGCCTCGTCGAGCACCAGCACGGCCGGATCCACCAGCGCCGCCCTCGCCAGCGACACCAGTTGCCGCTCTCCCGCCGACAGGCGCGAGCCGCGCTCGCGCACCTCGGTGGCGAGGCCGTCGGGGAACGACTCGAAGCGGTCGCCGGCGCCAATCGCCTCGACGGCCTCCAGCACCTCGCCATCCGTGGCCTCCGGCCGCGCGATGCGCACGTTGTCGAGCACGCTGCCGCCGAAGAGGAACCCCTCCTGGGGCACCACGACGATCCGCTCGCGCAGCGACCCGATCGATGCCAGCCGGAGGTCGACGCCGGCGTACGACACGTGGCCGGCCAACGGGTCGTACAGGCGGGACAGCAGCTTGGCCAGCGTGCTCTTTCCCGCTCCAGTCGGCCCCACGAGGGCGATGCGCTCGCCCGGCGCGATAGCCAGCGACACGCCGCGCAGTGCCGGCGCCTCGGCGCCGTCGTAGGCGAACGTCACGTCATGCGCCACCAGCTCGCCACGTGAGGGCAGTGCCACCGGATGCGGATGCTCGGCCACGTCGGGCACCGCATCCATCAGCGCATACAGCTTGTGCAGCGACGCCGCCGCGCTCTGCACCGTGTTGTACAGCTGCGACAGCTGC
>JBJTRF010000270.1:0-9487 GCA_046076025.1 Ilumatobacteraceae bacterium | reverse complement strand
CCGGCGAGGCGCGCGAGGCCGATCTGGGCATCGCCGCCGGCAACAAGCGCGGCCACCTGTTCGTGAAGGGCCGCAACGTCGCCGTCGTGCGCGAGGAGGACATGGTCGACGCGCTCGTCGAGTGGGCCGAGTTCATCCACGAGCACGGTGTCGAGGCTGCCCTGGCGCGCGTCGACACGGCGCTCGCCGAGCGCGAGGCCGCACGCGACCGCTCGGCGCTGCTCGCCGAGAGGGGAGCCGACGCCAACAGGGCCGACGAGCGCATCGTCGAGATCCGCAGGACGGTCGGCACCGAGTGGCGCCGCACGACATCCCGCTCTTCGAGTTCGATCCCTCGCAGGACGCCCTGATCAACCCCGGCATCCACGCGCCGCTGCTGGGGTTTCCGCGGCACGCCGTGCTGTGCTGGTTCGGCAACGTCGTGGCCGAGCGCACCTCGCACGTCGCGCCGGTGCACGAGATTCCCTTCGAGCACGGCCCGCACCCCATCTGGGTGGTCGAGCACCGTGGGGTGCCGGTGGCGATCATGACCCCCGGCGTCGGCGCCCCGGCAGCGGCGAGCTGCCTCGAGGTGGTCATCTCGCTCGGCGCCACGCACGTGATCGGATGCGGCGGGGCCGGCGTCGTGCAGCCCGGCTTCGACGTGGGCCACGTCATCGTGCCGACCGCGGCGGTGCGCGACGAGGGAACCAGCTACCACTATGCGCCGGCAGGTGTCGCGGTGGCGCCGCATCCCCGTGCGCTCGCCGCTGTCGACGACGTGCTCAGTGAGGCCGGCGTGCCGCACGACCGCGGGCTGGTGTGGACCACCGACGCCTTCTTCCGGGAGACGCACGCCAAGGTGGCCCGCCGCCGCGAGCAGGGCTGCCTCGCCGTCGAGATGGAGGCAGCGGCAATGTTCGCCTGCGCCGCCTTCAGGGGTGTTGCCTATGCGCAGTTGCTGTACGCGGGCGACGACCTGAGCGCCGCCGAATGGGACCACCGCGGGTGGAACACCCACCAGGGCGCCCGCGACCGGCTGCTCGACCTCGCACTCGAGGCCGTGATCAGGCTCTAGGAGCCCGATTTCTCGTCGGCGCCGTGGGCCACGGCGAGCACGATGCGAGCGCCGTCGTCGCTGTACATGAGCTGGTAGCCCGTGCCGAAGCGATACCACACCGCGCCGTCGCGGCGCCGCAGGGTCCAGACGAGGTGCACGAAGAACGCCGACTCGCCGATCGGGCGGATGTGCAGGATCTCGAAGTCGGCCGTGCCGAACTCGGAGAACCGATAGCGCTCGCAGAGTGCCGAGAGGTTGGCCTCGACCTTGGCGACGGAGTCCCAGAAGACGACCGTGTCGTGCTCCATGACGCCGCTCGGCACGTTCCAGAGGCGGGCGATCGACTTGCCGTCGAGACGGTTGAAGTGGTCGCGGTACTCGGTGAAGAACAGGTGGGCAACCGTGCGCCAGCCATCGAACAACGGGGTGGCGCCCTCGCTG
Source organism: Ilumatobacteraceae bacterium (assembly GCA_046076025.1). GTDB lineage: Bacteria > Actinomycetota > Acidimicrobiia > Acidimicrobiales > Ilumatobacteraceae > UBA668. Next base: position 8,007 of record JBJTRF010000270.1, on the reverse strand, counting down.
CGTGCTGCACTCATCGCTGGTTCCTAGTGGGTTGGCTGCCGATACGGATGCGGGCGGCCGGGCGAACCGCGGGGCCGTCGCGTCTCCAGACCGTATCGCGTCCGGGAGTCGGCGGCGTGGACGCTCAAGCCGGCGAGACGCGCACCACGGTGGCGTGGCCGTGCAACTCGACGTCCTCGCCGGGCCCGACGTGCACGGCCGTGCCGGCAGCGAGGGGCGGGGCGGTGCCCTCGACGCACACGAGCACCTCGTGGCCGCCCGACGTGAAGCCGTATCGACCGTCGAGGTCGATGCGCTGTACCCGGAACGGGGCGCCCGGGGTGGGGTACTCGTGGACGGTGGTGACCTCGCCAGCGACCGGCCGTACCACCGGGTCGGCGAGCGCCTCGATGCGCGCCACCCGCAGCAGGGCTTCGACGTCGACGTGCTTGGCGGTGAGGCCGCCGCGCAGCACGTTGTCGCTGGATCCCATCACCTCGACGGCGACGCCGCGCAGATATGCGTGCAGGTTGCCCGGCGCGAGGTAGAGGGCCTCGCCGGGCTGCAACTCGACCAGGTTCATCAGCAGGGCGACGACGGCACCGGGATCGCCGGGGTAGCGACGGTCGAGGTCGGCGGCAAGGCGGGCGCGCGGCTCGTCACTGCGCCGGCATGCGGCAATCGCGTCGGCGGTGGGCACGTGGCCGCGGAGCAGCGACGCCACCGCGGCCGCCAGTCCGTCGCGCTCGACCACCTGCGCGACGGCATCGACGCCGAGGTGCCGGAGCGTCTTCGCGGCCCGGCCGGCCGGCATGAAGCCGCAGAGCGCAGCGAAGGGCGAGATGGCGAGAAGCAACTCGGGCTTGGCGTGCGGGTCGCGGAACTGGCGTGCCGGGTCGTCAAGCGGAATGCCCCGCCGCTCCTCGTCGGCGTAGCCCCGTCGGGCAGTGTCGTCGTCGGGGTGCGTCTGCAGCGACAGCGGCTCGGCGGCGGCGAGGAACTTCACCAGATACGGCAGGTCGCCCGTGACGTCGCTGAGCGGCGAGCCGTCGGCGAACGATGCCGGGCCGCCGTGGTGGGTGCCGAACCACACCTCTGCCCACGGGCGTCCGTCGGGCGGGGTGCCGACCAGCCGCGGGATCGCCTCGAGGTCGCCCCACGCGTAGTGCTGCACGACGCCGCGGATCACTCGCATCGAGAGCACCCTACCGATGGCACCGAACGCGCCCCGGTCAGAACAGCCGCAACTCGTCGGGCCGCATTCCTCGCAGCTCGTCGTAGTCGACCTCGACAACCCTGAACCCGCGGGCCTCGGCGAGCACGCGTGCCTGCGGCTTCACCACCTGGGCGACGAAGACGCCGCGCACGGCGCCGAGCGACGAGTCGAGATGCAGCCGCTCGATGTACCGGCCGAGCTGCTCGACGCCGTCGATGTCGCCTCGGCGCTTCACCTCGACGGCGACCACCTGGCCGCCGGCATCGCGGCACAGCAGGTCGACTGGGCCGATGGCGGTCGGGTACTCGCGGCGCACGAGCGTGAGGCCGTCCTCGATGGCGTGCGGGCTGGCTGCGAGAAGCTCCTGCAGGTGGGCCTCGACGCCGTCCTTTTGGAGTCCCGGGTCGTCGCCCAGGAAGTGGTCCGAGTCGCTCAGCACCTCGTGCAGGGTGATGGTGAGCACCTCGCCCTTCGGATTGGTGACCACCCAGTGGTCGCCGCGGTCGGCGAGCGTGTTCGGCGCGTTCATCCAGTTGAGCGGCTTGTAGGCGCCGCCGTCGGCATGGATGGCCACGCAGCCATCGGCCTTCACCATGACGAGGCGCACGGCCTCGGGCAGCGTTGCGTCGAGACGGCCCCGGTAGTCGACAGAGCAGCGGGCAATCACCAGTCGCATCGGTGCGACGGTAGCCGCAGGGCTCAGCGCCCGACGTGCTCTCTCATCCGCTTCTGGATGAGATCGCGCCGAGCCTGCAGGTCGCGGTAGGTGAGCCGGTCGACCGATGTGTCGACGCCCAGGCCGGACTTCACGCCGTCCATGTTCAGCTCGACGGCCGTGTAGTCGATGCCGAGCTCGCGCCCAAGCCGTTCGCCATGGCGCTCGGCGAACATCAGCGAGATCTTGGCGATCTCGCCGATCAGGTCGAGATCAGGTGCCAGACGCGCCATGGCCCCGTCGAGGAACACCATGTTCTTCACGTAGAGCATGAGCTCCTTCGGCAGCTTGGCGCCGTAGCCCATCAGCGACTTCACGACGCGCTGCACCTCGGCCACCAGCTCCTCGCCCGACAGCGTGGTGGGGTCGATGGTCGGCTGGTCGAGGCGGAGATCGCGGATGACGGCATCGAGATCGGTGTCGAACGGCAGTGCCCCGAGGTCGCGCATCGCCAACATCTGGCCGCGCACGTCGTTGGTGGTGGCACCGAGCATGAGGCGCAGGAACGCCAGGCGGCGCTCGCCGCTGAGGCGACCGACGATGCCGAAGTCGAGCAGCGCCGTTCGGCCGTCGGCGAGCACCAGCAGGTTGCCGCCGTGCAGGTCGCCGTGGAAGACGCCGTAGACCATCGCTCCCTCCATCAGCGCCACCATCGCGGTGCGGACGACCTCGTGGGTGTCGACCCCGGCGTCCTTCATCGATGCCACGTCGTCGAAGTTGAAGCCCTTCACCCGCTGCATCACGAGCACTCGGCGGGTGACCAGCGTGGGGTGGGGGCGCGGCACCACGTAGCCCTGGTTGCCGAGCTCGTGCAGCATGGCGGCGACATCGACCATGTTGGCTGCCTCCATGCGGAAGTCGAGCTCTTCCACGATGGTCTCGGCGAACAGCTCGACGAGGGCCGGGGGATTGGCCAGCGACGCAATCGGGATGCGGCCGACAAGGAACGGGGCGAGCCAGCCCAGCACGCGCAGGTCGCTGCGGACCAGCGTGTCGATCGCCGGTCGCTGCACCTTCACCACGACTTCCGCACCGGTCCGGAGACGGGCGACGTGGACCTGGGCAATGGAGGCAGCGGCGAGCGGGGTTCGGTCGAACTCGGCGAAGACGTCCTCGAGCCGGGCGCCAAGGTCGGCCTCGACGACGCGGCGGACCACGTCGAACGGCTCGGCTGGCACCTGGTCGCGGCACTTCTTGAATTCGCCCACCAGTTCGGCGGGGAAGATGCCCTCACCGATCGAGATGATCTGGCCGAGATTGATGAAGGTCGGGCCGAGGTCCTCGGCGGCACTGCGAAGCCGCAGCGAGATGTCGGCCCGCGCGGCCGCTGCGTCGTCGAACTTGCCGCGTCGCTTGCGCCACAGCCATGGCAGCACGGCTCGGCCGAGGGTGCCGACGACTCGGACGACCCGGCGGCCGGGCGGCAGCAGCCGCGAGCGCGTCAACTCGGGCACCTCGGCTCGTGCCGCCGCCCGCAGTTCGTCGGCGCGGCTCGCCCAGCGGATGTCGTCGCGGCGCAGGTCCCACGGCCCGTCGTCGGTGAACGCTGCCCAGCCTCGGTCGTGCAAGGTGTTCATGGGTGCATGATCGCAGCACTGCGGCTGCAGCCGCCACGCGGGCGAGCGTGTCGCCCGGCACTATCTGCGAGGCTCAGATTCCCGAGCCGTGCAGGTGGTCGCAGAGGCGTTCCTCGCCCTCGAGGATCTGGCCGGCACCGAGGCCCTCGAGTGCGGCGAAAGGCCCGCAGGTGTGCGGCACGATCCAGACGTGGATCATCGGTGCTGGCGCGAACTTCACCAGGCCGTTGGCGCACGAGCCATCGGGGCTCGTGAGGCCGGCAACGATGGGGGCGACTGGATCGGTGGTGAAGCAGAGGTTGTCGTGGATGTGCCACTGCATCAGGTCGCCGCCGATGTTCGGCACATCGTCGAGCGCGATGTTGTCGGGCAGCATGTACATGGCGCTGACGAGTTGTCGGCTGCCGTCCGGCTGCGGCTGGTAGACGAGGCTCTCCGGGAAGTCGGGGTTTAGCCAGACGTCGTCGTTGATCCAGTCCCAGTTGATGAAGTGCTCGTAGCCGGTGGCGGCGTCGCGGATGCTGTGGAAGCCGGCGGCCTCGGCAACGCGGTAGTCGGCCCACTGCGGCAGGCGGATCAGGGTGATGGCGATGAGGTTCTCGGCGGCGGCCTGCTGCTCGGGCGTCACGCCGGGCATGCCGCTGAGGTCGATCGGCTGCGTGGGGTCGTAGGGCTTCGGCGTGGTGGAGTCGCCGTGCCCGTCGTCGTGATGGTCGCTGTGGCACAGGTCGACGCGCTCGTCCTCGCTGACAGCGGCCTGGCCCATGCCGACGCCCTCGAGCGCGGCGAACGGTCCGCACTGGTGCGGCACGATCCAGACGTGCACCATCGGGTTCTCGCCGCCGGTGTTGATGCCGCGCTCGCAGGTGCCCGTGGCCCTGGTGGTGCCCACCACGGAGGGCACGCCATTGACGAGGTCCCAGCACAGGTCGCCGTGGTTGTGCCACGTCATCAGCGCGCCAGCGAAGTCGGTGAGCGTCTGGTCGTCGGTGGGGCGGGCACTGGCGATGAACATCGCGCCGGCGAGGATCCGGCGGTCGCCATCGACGGTGTACACGAGCGATTCGGGGTATCGCGGGTCGAGGAAGTGCTCGTCGTTGATGTACTCGTACTTGACGAAGTGCTCGGAGCCCGTGCTGGCATCGCCGATGCTGCGGAATCCGTCGGCCACCGCGGTGGCGGTGTCGGCCCACTTCGGGAGCTCGCGCTGGGTGGCCTCCGTGAGCGTCTCGGCGCGTGCCTGCTGCTCGGCAGAGACTCCCTCAACCCCGGAGAAGTCGAACGGCAGTGCCGGATCCCACGGTCGGGGCCAGGTGGTGTCGTGGGCGTGGTCGGCGGTGGTGTCGCCGGTGGCGGTGGTGTCGTGCGGGTGATCGTCGCCGTGGTCGGCGCCGGCCGCCGTCTCGGTGGCCGAGTGGCCGTGGTCACCCGAGTGCACGTGGGTGCCGCCCGTCCACATCGCCGGCACTGCCAGCACCGCCACCATCATCGACGGCAGGGCGAGGCGAGGCGCCGATGCCGGCCGGGCGCCGACGAGCAGGGCCGCCAGCGCGCCGCCGACTGCCAGCGCGCCGAGCAGCGCGCACGCCGTGTCGGCGAACTGGGCTGCCTCGCGTGTCTCGAGGCCCTCGACGAACGACACGCCGCTCACGCGCGTCAGCAGCCATCCGGCAACGGCGACGGCGTTCACCGCAGCGGTAGTGACGGCAGCCAGACGGCCCGGCGCGCGCAGCGCCCACAGCCCGGCAATCAGCTGGGCGGCGGCGAGTGCCACGAAGATGCGGGCGAGCTGGGCGTGCTCGGCGTGGATGCCGACTGCGGCGGCGTGGATGGCGCCGGCGCCGACGGAGGTGATGGCAGCGACGCCGAGGCCGGGCAGTCGCGTCGAGGCGGGGGAACTGACGGCGATTTCCATGGGTGGAGTGTAGGTGGCGGGCCGTGTCAGCGCCCGACGCTCCGGTGAGTTCCGCTCAGCCCCAGCCGGCGGCACGCAGCGACGACAGCGCATCGTCGGCGAACTCGGGTCGGCACACGATGAGGTCGGGCAGCCAGGGGTCGGCGTGGTTGTACGCCATCGGCGACCCGTCGAGCCGGCTTGCGTGGAGGCCGGCAGCAAGCGCAACCGCAATGGGGGCCGCGCTGTCCCACTGGTACATGCCGCCGTCGTGCACGTAGATGTCGGCCTCGCCGAGGATCACCGCCATCGTCTTGGCGCCGGCCGAGCCGAGCCGGATGGCGTCGCAGCCGAGGGCGCGGGCCACCACGACAGCGGACTGCGGGTTGCGCGTCCGACTCGTGACCAGGCGGGGATGCGGCCGCTGCATCGGCGGCACCACCGGGGGATGCTCGGTGGAGAAGACGGCATCGATGGCGGGCAGGCTGACTGCGCCCGCTGCGAGCCGGCCCTCCGACCACAGCGCCACGTGCACCGTCCAGTCGACGCGGCCGTGCTCGCCGTACTCGTTGGTGCCGTCGAGTGGGTCGACGATCCAGCAGTGGTCGCGCTCGAAGCGCCGCAGGTCGTCCGAGCCCTCCTCCGACATCACGGCGTCGTCGGGCCGCGCGCTGCGCAGCTCCTCGATGAGGAATCGGTGGCTGACGGCATCGCCGGCATCCATCATCTGCCACGACGGGGCATGTCGCTGCTCTGCCTCCTCGCGCAGTCGAACCAGCAGGCGTCCCGCCTCGACTGCCAGGCGGGTCGCCAACTGGGCGTCGGTCTCGTCCGTCGGGTGGCCGGCCATCAGCGCTGCTTCGCCCGCAGCACGTCGCGCACCAGTTCGCGGACCTGCGACTCGGGTGCGCCAGCCGCCACGAGCGACTGGATGCGCTGCTCGAGGCGCTCCATGGCCACATCGTCGAAGGCATCGATCGGCTCGCGCTGCCGCGTGGCCGAGTAGGTGAGCAGCGCAATGGCGGCGAACGCGATCGCGAGGCCGATGGTCAGCACGATGCCGGCGTTGTTGCCGTTGATGCTGGCCACGATGAGGCCAGCGATGCCGCCGGCGAACACTGCGCCGCACGCCCTCGGGATCCATCGTCGTGCCATGTGCGCTCCCTGTCGGTGTGGATCGGTCAGCGGGCGAGGGGCTTGTACTTGATGCGGTGCGGCTGCTCGGCACCGACGCCGAGTTCCTTGCGGCGCCATGCCTCGTACTCGCTGAAGTTGCCCTCGAAGAAGCGCACCTGGCTGTCGCCTTCGAACGCGAGCACGTGCGTGGCGATGCGGTCGAGGAACCAGCGGTCGTGGCTGATCACGACCGCGCATCCAGGGAAGTTCTCGAGCGCCGTCTCGAGTGCCCGCAGCGTGTCGACGTCGAGGTCGTTGGTGGGCTCGTCGAGGAGCAGCACATTGCCGCCGGTGGTGAGCAGCTTGGCGAGGTGTACGCGGTTGCGCTCGCCGCCGCTGAGCGTGCCCACGAGCTTCTGCTGGTCGCTGCCCTTGAAGTTGAAGCTGGCGCAGTAGGCGCGTCCGTGGATCTCCTTGCTGCCGATCTTCATGTGCTCGACGCCGCCGGTGATTTCCTCGAAGACGGTCTTGGCCGGGTCGAGGTTGTCGCGGCCCTGGTCCACGTAGGCGAGGTCGACGGTGTCGCCGACGGCGATGGTGCCGCTGTCGGCGGACTCGTGGCCGGTGAGCATCCGGAACAGGGTGGTCTTGCCGGCGCCGTTGGGGCCGATGACGCCGACGATGCCGGCGCGCGGCAGCGAGAACGAGAGGTCCTCGATCAGCAGGCGGTCGCCGAAGCCCTTGCGCAGCCCCGTGACCTCGATGACGGTGTCGCCCAGCCGCCGCGGCGCCGGGATGGTGATCTCGAGGCGATCGGGCCCGCGGTCGGCAGCCTCGGCCTCCGCCTGCAGCTTGTCGTAGGCGGCGAGGCGGGCCTTGCCCTTGGCCTGGCGGGCTTTCGGCGCCATGCGCACCCACTCGAGTTCGCGCTCGAGCGTGCGCTTGCGGGCCTCGTTGCTCTTCTCCTCGCGGGCGAGGCGCTCCTGCTTCTGCTCGAGCCAGCTGGAGTAGTTGCCCTCGAAGGGAATGCCGCGGCCGCGGTCGAGTTCGAGGATCCACTTGGCGACATTGTCGAGGAAGTAGCGGTCGTGGGTGATGGCGACGACCGTGCCGTGGTACTCCTGCAGGAACCGCTCGAGCCACTCGACGCTCTCGGCGTCGAGGTGGTTGGTGGGCTCGTCGAGCAGCAGCAGGTCGGGACGGCTCAGCAGCAGCCGGCACAGCGCCACCCGCCGCCGCTCGCCGCCTGACAGCATGGCGACGTCGGCATCGTCGGGCGGGCAGCGAAGGGCGTCCATGGCGATCTCGACGTTGCGCTCGAGGCTCCAGGCATCGGCGGCGGCGATCTTGTCCTCGAGCTCGGCCTGCAGGGCACCGACCGTGTCGAAGTCGGCGTCGGGGTCGCCCCACATCGCCATCACCTCGTTGTACCGGTCGATGAGGCCCTGCACGGCGGCCACGCCGTCCATCACGTTGCCCTTGACGTCCTTCGAGGCGTCGAGCTGCGGTT
>JBJTRF010000269.1:0-8266 GCA_046076025.1 Ilumatobacteraceae bacterium | reverse complement strand
ATCGAGACGGTCGCCCGCGGTGGGGACACGACCACGGCACTGGCCTCGACGGTCGGTGGCCGGGGTGTGAAGTACGAGGCCGAGGAACTCGCGCTCGGTGATCGCGACTACGTCGACGACATCCGCGTGCCCGGCACGCTGCATGCCGCGCTGCACCTCACCGACCACGCGCGCGCCGACATCGTGGCCATCGACACCGCCGAGGCGGCAGCGGCCCCAGATGTCGTCGCCGTGTTCACCGCCGCCGACATACCTGCCGAACTGCGCGTCGGTCTGATCCACAAGGACTGGCCGGTGATGATCCCGGTGGGCGGGCGCACGAGCTACGCCGGTGACGTGCTCGCCGTCGTCGTGGCCGAGACCCGCCTGCAGGCGCGTACGGCTGCGGCGCTGGTATCGGTGGCCTACGACGTGCTCGACGTGGTCACCGACCCGGTGGCGGCCCTCGAGCCGTCGGCGCCGGGGGCCGTGTGGGGCACCGACTCGAACGTGCTCAGCACCAGCGCCTACGAGCGGGGCGATGTCGACGCAGCGCTGGCGGCCAGCGCGCACGCCGTGCACGAGACCTTCCAGACGCAGCGCATCGAGCATGCCTTCCTCGAGCCCGAGAGCTCGCTGGCCGTGCCGTCGACACGCGACGGCGCTCGCCACCTGCACGTGTACTCGGGCGGCCAGGGCGTGTGGGACGACCGCAACGACATCGCACGCATGCTGGGCGTCGATCGCAGCGCTGTCACCGTCGAGCTCGTGTCCAACGGCGGTGCCTTCGGCGGCAAGGAGGACATGAGCAACCAGGCGCACGCCGCGCTGGCCGCATGGCTGCTCGACCGCCCGGTGAAGTGCACGCTGTCGCGCGAGGAGAGCTTCCGCATCCACGCCAAGCGACACCCGATCCGACTCGAGTACTGGGCCGGCTGCGATGCCGAGGGCCGCCTCACCGGCCTGCGCGTGCGCGCCATCGGCGACAGCGGCGCCTACGCCAGCGTGGGCATGAAGGTGCTCGAGCGCGCCGCCGGGCACGCCAGCGGCCCGTACCGGGTGCCGGCCATCGACGTCGAGGCCATCGCCGTTCGCACCAACAACCCCGTGTGCGGCGCGTTCCGCGGGTTCGGCGCCAACCAGGCACAGTTCGCGATGGAGGGCGTGCTCGACCGACTGGCGGCCCTCGTGGGCATCAGCGGCTGGGAGATCCGATCGCGCAATGTCATCCACCCCGGCGAGGTGTGGGGCCCCGGCCAGGTGATGGACGACGGCTGCCGCGGCGCCGAGGTCTGCCTCGATGCCATCCGCCCGCACTACGACGCAGCCCGCGTCGCCGGCAAGGCGGTGGGCCTCGGCCTCGGCCTGAAGAACTCGGGCCTCGGCAACGGGTTCCGCGAGGTATGCGGTGCCGTTGTGCGCTTCCGCAGCGACGACGGCCGCGTCGAGGTGCGCCACGGCTGGACCGAGATGGGCCAGGGCGTGCACACCGTCGCCCTGCAGGTCGCCGCCGAGGAACTGGGCATCGACCCGGCGCTGATCGACGTGATCGTCGACACCACCCGCGAGCTGGGATTCGGCCAGACCACCGGGTCGCGCGGCACGCTGATGGCCGCCGGCTCGGTGAAGGCGGCGTGCGAGGCGGCACGTGCAGCGGGCTGCGCCGTCGACGTCGACCACTACGGCGAGCACGTCGTCGACTGGACGCACCACCTCGGCGATCCCGACCACCCGAACCCCACCATCCACGCCGCATTCGGCTACGCGGCCCAGCTGGTGGTGGCCGACCGGGCATCGGGGAAGATCGAGACGGTGGTCGCCGTGCACGACGTCGGCCGCGCCGTCAACCCGCTGCTGTGCGAGGGGCAGATCGAGGGGAGCGTGCACATGGGCCTCGGCTACGCGCTCACCGAGCAGTTCCCGCACGATCCCGCCACCGGCTTCCCGACCAACACCACGCTGCGCTCGCTCGGCATCCTGCGCGCCAAGGACGTGCCGCCCATCGAGGTGCACCTGGTCGAGGTGCCCCAGCCGCGGTCGCCGTACGGCATCAAGGGCGTCGGCGAGATCGGCCTCGTGCCGACGGCGCCCGCAGTGGCCGCTGCGCTGCACGAGGTGGACGGCGAGTGGCGCACGGTGCTGCCGATGCGCGCGGCCGCTGCCGACGACGAGTGACGGCACGGCGATGAGTGCGGTCACGCCGGGCCTCGTGTGCGGCCACCACCACCTCTACTCTGCGCTCGCGCGCGGGATGCCGGCGCCGCCCCGTCGGCCGACCTCGTTCATCGAGATCCTCGAGCAGGTTTGGTGGCGGCTCGATGCCGCGCTCGACGAGGAGATGATCCGCTGGTCGGCGATGCTGGGCGCGATGGAGGCGCTGCAGTGCGGCACCACGGCCATCGTCGACCACCACGAGTCGCCGTCGTGTATCGAGGGCAGCCTGTCGGTGATCGCCGAGGCGTGCGCCGCGGTGGGAGTCCGCTCGAATCTCGCCTACGGGGTCACCGACCGGCATGGCGCCGACGGCGCGCGGCGTGGCCTCGACGAGAACGAGCGCTTCCTGCGCGCCGGCGGCAGGGGAATGGTGGGCGTGCACGCGGCCTTCACGTGCACCGACGACACGCTGCACCGCGCCGCCGGCCTCGCGAGCGACCTCGGCGTGGGCGTGCACGTCCACGTTGCCGAGGGCGTCGACGACGTCGCGGCGGGCGAGCGCCTCGAGGCACTCGCTGCCGACGACTGGCACCTCGTGCACTGCGTGCACCTCGACCGCCCGCTGCGCGGCACCATTGCCCACAACCCGCGCAGCAACATGAACAACTCGGTCGGCTACGCCCGGCCAACGGCCTGGGCGAACCGGGTCGTGCTGGGCACCGACGGCATCGGCGCCGACATGCTCGAGGAGGCGCGCCTCGCCTACGTGCGCCTGCGCGAGCACGACGTGCTGTCGTCGCCCGACACGGTGTGGCAGTGGCTCGACAACGGCTATGCGCTCTTCCCCGAGGCTCGTGCCGACCGGGTGACGTGGAACTACCCGCATGCCGACAGCGCCTGGCACGTGGCGTTCAGTCCCGGCGTGCGCGCCCTGCACGTCGTCCGCGACGACGGCACCGAGCTGCTGCGCGACGGCCGCCCGCTGCTGGTCGACGAGGCCGAGGTGCGTGCCAAGGCCGCCGAGCAGGCCACCCGCCTTCACGCCCTGCTCTGACTAGGGTTCAGGCATGGACACACCGGTCGCGCTGTATCTGCAGGATGCTCACCCGATCCGCGAGGGGATGGACATCGTGCGCTACGCCGAGCAGAAGGGCTTCCACGCCGTCTGGCAGGCCGAGAGCCGGCTCGTGCGCGAGGCCACCGTCCCGATGGCGGCCTTCGCCAGCGTCACCGAGCGCATCAAGGTGGGATCGGGCGTCGTCGACTGCTGGAGCCGCAACCCGGCGCGCCTGGCGGCCACGTTCAGCACGCTCGACGATCTCGCCCCGGGCCGCGTGATCCTCGGCATCGGCGCATGGTGGGACCCGCTGGCCAGGAAGGTGGGCATCGACCGCGCCCGCCCGCTCACGGTGATGCGCGAGATCGTCACGGCAGTGCGTGCCCTGCTGAACAACGAGACCGTCACGTTCGACGGCCACTACGTGCACCTCGACGGCGTCGAACTCGACTACGTGTACCAGGAGCGCCGCCCCAAGGACGTGCCCATCTACATCGGCGCCACCGGCATGCAGATGATGGAGCTCACCGGTGAGATCGCCGACGGTGCCGTGCTGAACTATCTCGTCTCGCCCGACTACAACAGCCAGGCAATCGAGGCGCTCGAGCGCGGCGCGGCGAAGGCCGGCCGCAGCCTCGACGACATCGACCGCCCGCAGCTCGTGGTGTGCAGCGTGCACGAGGACCGCCAGACGGCGCTCGACATGGCGCGGCTGATGGTGACGCAGTACCTCGGCCAGCAGCCGCACATCATGCAGGCGTCGGGCGTGCCGCAGTCGCTGCTCGACAAGGTGGGCGAGGTGCTCACGTGGCCCGCCACGCACGAGCAGGTCGTGGCCGCCAGCAAGCTCGTGCCCGACGAGATCGTGCAGATGCTCACCGCCAGCGGCACGCCCTCCGAGGCCCGGGCGAAGGTGCAGCAGTATGTCGACCATGGCTGCACGTGCCCGATCCTGTATCCCCTCGGCGACGTCACTGCCATGATCGACGCCTTCGCCTGAGCGCCCCGCCCGCTACCATCTCGCGTCATGGGTCAGCAGATCGCCGTCGTCGCCACGCCGAGCAGCACGCCTGGCGTGCTGAGGTTCGAGGCCAACCGCAACCTCACCGGCATGGGCCACGAGACGTTCCGCGCCGCCGATGAGGTGAGGGGCGCCAAGCCCGCCGCGGCGCTCGCCCGCAGCCTGTTCGCCACCGGCCGCGTCGACGCCGTGCACGTGTACGGCAACATCATCACTGTCGACCTGCGCAAGGGGCACAGCGGCGACGGCCTCGACGACGTGGTGCGCGACCTCTACCAGTACTGGAAGCCGGGCATGGAGCCGCCGGCCTTCGACGACATGGTGGCGACTGAGGCCCCGGCCGCCGCTGCGGCAACGGGCGGCGAGGGCGGGGGTGCGGACTCGGTCTACCTGCAGCGCGTGCCGGCGCACCTCGTCGAGCGCAGCAGGGCGGCGCTCGCCAAGTGGCGCGCCACCCACTGAGGCCGACATCGTCCGGTGCCCACGCACCGTGGTGCCGGCGGTGCGGCGGGAGAACGATTTCCCCAGCCTGAGATTCTGAGATTTTCCAGAATTTCCTTGCTCCGTTCGGCCATTTTCCCCAGCGCCTTCTACGTTACGAATCAGTGTCCGATGACGTAGATCCCCCTCGCGAGGACGACGACCTCTCATTGCAGACGGTCGCCGACCTGCTCGGCGTGCACTACATGACCGCGTACCGGTACGTGCGTCACGGGATGCTGCCCGCCGTGAAGCTCGGCGGCACGTGGCGGGTGTCGCGGGTCGACTTCGACAAGTTCCAGTCGGGCACGCCGCCCGAGCCCACCGACGGCGAGTCCAAGCGCCGTCGTGCTCCGTGGTCGGACCGCCTCGAGGCCAGGCTCATCGCCGGTGACGGCCGCGGCGCATGGGGCGTGATCGAGATGGCACTCGCGTCGGGCGCCAGCCTCGACGAGGTGTACATCGACATCATCTCGCCGGCGATGCAGTCGATCGGCGCCAAGTGGGCCGCCGGCAAACTCGACATCGCCGTCGAGCACCGCGCCACGGGCATCGCCCTGCGGCTCATCGGCCGTCTCGGCCCGCGCTTCTCGCGCCGCGGTCGCACACGTGGCACCATCGTCATCGGCGCCCCGCCTGGCGAGCGCCACTCGCTGCCCATCTCGCTGGTCGCCGACCTGCTGCGCGGCAACGGGTGGGAGGTCTCCGACCTCGGTGCCGACATGCCGGTCGACTCGTTCGTGCGCGCGGCACTGGAGTGCAACGACCTTGCCGCAGTGGCGGTCTCGGTGACGAGCGCCGAGTGGCTCGAATCGGCGGGCGACCTCGTTGTCGCGCTGAAGTCGGCGCTGGCCGAGCACGGGGCGCGGGTGATCATCGGTGGTGCTGCGGTGGTCGACGAGGATCACGCCCGGCAGCTGGGCGCTGATGCGTGGGCCCCGTCGGCTCGGGCGCTGATCGCCCTGCTCGACGGCGGCTCCGCCGAGGGTTCCGGCTCGGCCGGCTACTGACCCGCCGCCGGCGGCGCCGGAGATCCACCGGGTAGCACCGGACAACCGTCGTACAGGTGTTCGATACAGTGTCGACGTGGAATCGCCGCGTCTGTCTGCCGCCCTTACCGCACTCGGCTCGCATGGCCGCGAGGCCGCCGTCGCGCCCGGCCATGTGCCATCGCGCAGCCTGCCGGTCTGCGGGGCACTGCAACCCCTGCTCGGCAGCGGCGGCCTGCGCGGCGGTGTCGTGGTGGCCTGCGAGGGGCCGGCAGCCGTCTCGCTCGCCATGGCGACGGCGTCGGCCGCCTCGATGGCCGGCTCGTGGACGGCGGTGATCGGCTTCCCCGACCTCGGCCTTGCGGCGGCGGCCGAGGCCGGCATGGCGCTTGAGCGACTGGTGCGCATCGGGCCCGCCGAACCGGTCGATGCGGGCCCCGTTCCCTGGCCCGAGGTGCTCGCCGCCGCTGTCGACGGCTTCGAGGTGCTCATCGTCGGCCCGCTGCTCGGTCGACTGCCGTCGGCGGTGGTGCGTCGCGTGCTGGCCAGGGCGGCCACGCGGCACGTCGTGGTGATCGCCGTCGATTCGCCGGCCTTCGGGGCCGATCTCGTGCTGCGCACCGGCGAGGTGGCCTGGCACGGCATCGATGCCGGCCACGGCGTGGCGGCAGGCCGGCGAGCGGTGGTGTGCGCGTCGGGACGGCGCATGCCGCGCGAGCGCCGGGCATCGCTCATGCTGCCGTCGTCGACGGGATGCGCCGAGCCCGCAGCGCCGACATCCGCGGTGCAGGCATCTGCGGTGCAGGCATCCGCAGTGCCGGTCTCCGCGACGGCGCTGCACGACGGCGGCGCATGGCGGGACACGGGATGACCAGTGCAGCGCCCAGCACGGCCGTGCCACCGCGGCTCGCCGTGCTGTGGTGCCCGCAGTGGCCGGTGATCGCGACGGGCGCCGCACCGGATGCCGCAGTGGCGGTGCTGCATGCGATGCGCGTGGTCGCCCACTCGCAGGCGGCAGCAGCAGCAGGCGTCGATGTCGGCATGCGCCGCCGCGAAGCCCAGTCGCGGTGCCCGGGCCTGCACCTCGAGACACACCACCCTGATCGCGATGCGCGTGCCTTCGAGCGCGTGGTACGCGCCGTCTCGACGCGCGTGCCGCGTCTCGAATGCGCCGAGCCCGGCACCATCGTGTTCGCCGCCCGCGGTCCGTCGCGCTACTTCGGCGGTGACGAGTCGATGGCGTCACTGGTGGCGGGCGATGCGGCGGCAGCGGTCGGCGAGGGCCTCGCGGCGGTCGGGGGAGTGCTGGGCGCAGGGGTGGCCGACGGCCGCTTCGCTGCCACGGTGGCAGCCCGTCTCGCCGTTCGGCGGCAGATGCCGGTGGTGGTGCCGCCGGGCATCGGGCCGACGGCGGCCTTCCTCGCCCCGCTGCCGGTGCAGGTGCTCGCTGCGGCGGCAGGCATCGATGCCGGCTTCGTCGGCCTGCTGCAGCGCCTCGGCCTGCAGCGACTCGGGCAGCTCGCCGATCTCGCCCGCGACGACATGGTCGACCGCTTCGGCCCGCTCGGCGGATTCGCCCATGTGCTGGCGGCCGGTTGCGACTGCCGCCTGCCCGGCACCACCGAGCCGCCAGAGGGGCGCGAGGTGCACCGGGTGTTCGACGAGCCGGTGCACCATTCCGACGCGCTCGTGTTCATCGCCCGGCAGATGGCCGCCGAGCTGGTCGGCGCGCTCGAGGGCCTTGTCTGCACGCGTCTCATGATCACCGCGGAGACCGAGCACGGCGAGCAGTGCGAGCGCGTCTGGTATCGGGCGAGCGGGCTCGGCGTCGCGGCGATGGTCGAGCGCGTCCGCTGGCAGCTCGATGCGTGGGCCCGCGACGACGTGCTCACCGCCGGGGTGGTGCTGCTGCGACTCGACCCAGCAGAGGTGCGCGTCGACGGCGGCACGCAGGTCACCCTGTGGGGCGGCACCACCGACGCCGATCAGCGCGCCCTGCGCGCCGTGGCGCGGCTGTCGTCGGTTGCCGGTGAGCAGCGCGTGCTGGTGCCTGCCGCTGCGGGCGGCCGCCAGCCGCACGATCGCTACGCGTGGGTTCCGGCGGCCCTGGCCGACCTTGCTGCCGGTGATCGCGGTGCCGGTGATCGCGGTGCTGGCGCAGCGGGACCGTGGCCGGGCCGTCTTCCGGCACCGTCGCCGGCCGTCACCTGGTCGCCGCCGCTGCCGGCGCGGCTGGAGGCAGCCGACGGGACGCCGGTGCGGGTGAGCGGCAGGGGCGTGCTGGGCGCGCCGCCGGCAGCACTGCACGTCGCTGCCGATGGGCTGCCGGCCACTGCGGTGCGGCTCGCCGGCATGCACGCGGTGCAGTCGTGGGCGGGTCCGTGGCCGCTCGACGAGCGGTGGTGGGATGCGCGGCGATCGCGGCGCGTGGCGCGGCTGCAGGTGCTCACCGCCGATGGCGTGCTGCTGCTGCTCGGCCTCGAGCGCGGCGAGTGGCAGGTGTGGGGCGAGTACCGGTGATGCTGCGGCTGTCGTGCTGGGTCAGGCGCTGGCCAGCATGCGGTCGCCGTCGCCGGCGCGCAGCAG
>JBJTRF010000268.1:0-2333 GCA_046076025.1 Ilumatobacteraceae bacterium | reverse complement strand
TGGTGTCGAACGCCAGGCTGCTCTTGCCCGAGCCCGAGAGCCCGGTGAACACGATCAGCCGGTCGCGGGGCAGTTCGACGCTGACGTTCTTGAGGTTGTGCTCGCGGGCGCCGCGGACGACGATCTTCGCTTCAGGGGCGGTGGGCACGGGCGCAGGCTACCGATGCGGTCGGCGGCGGGCTACACGGCGCAGAGCCCGACGTGCGGTCGGGCCAAGCTGCATCGGGCCACCCTGCATCGGATCAGCCGGCGTCGCGGAGTTCGCGGCGCAGCTCGGAAACCTCGTCGCGGAGTCTCGCCGCGTACTCGAACTTCAGCTCGGTGGCCGCCTCGTGCATCTCCTCCTCGAGCGTCTGGATGAGACGTGCTAGTTCCTGCTGCGGCAGCGTCTTCAGCTCGCGCTGCACCTTGTCGCGCTCGCGGTTGCGGCGCTGCCCCTTGCCCGGCACTGGCGCCGAGCTGTCGGGGCGCAACAGCGACAGGATGTCGCCCACGGCCTTGCGGATGGTCTGCGGGTTGATGCCGTGCTCGGCGTTGTAGGCAATCTGGCGCTCGCGGCGCTGGCGGGTGGTGTCGATCGCCCGCTGCATCGACGGGGTGACCGCATCGGCGTACATCACCACCTGGCCGTCGACATTGCGGGCGGCGCGGCCGATCATCTGGATGAGCGAGGTCTCGCTGCGCAGGAAGCCCTCCTTGTCGGCATCGAGGATGCACACGAGGCTGACCTCGGGCAGGTCGAGGCCCTCGCGGAGGAGGTTGATGCCCACGAGCACGTCGAACTCGCCGAGCCGAAGGGCGCGGAGGATCTCGATGCGCTGGACAGTGTCGATGTTGCTGTGCAGATAGCGGACGCGCAGGCCCTGCTCGAGCAGGTACTCGGTGAGGTCCTCGGCCATCTTCTTGGTGAGCGTGGTGACGAGCACGCGGTCGCCCCTGGTGATGCGGTCGTTGACGAGCTCGATGAGGTCGTCGATCTGGCCCTTGGTGGGCTTGACGATCACCTCGGGATCGACCAGGCCGGTGGGCCGCACGATCTGCTCGACCACCTGCGAGCTGTGCCCGATCTCGAAGGCGGCCGGCGTGGCCGAGAGGAAGATGCACTGCTTGATGCGCTCCATCACCTCCTCGAACCGCAGCGGGCGGTTGTCGGCCGCGCTGGGCAGGCGGAAGCCGTGCTCGATCAGCTCGTCCTTGCGGCGGCGGTCGCCGAGGTACTGGCCGTGCAACTGCGGCACCGCCACGTGGCTCTCGTCGACCACGATCAGGTAGTCGTCGGGGAAGTAGTCGAGCAACGTGAACGGCGGCTCGCCGGGGCTGCGGCCGTCGATGTGCATCGAGTAGTTCTCGATGCCGTTGCAGTAGCCGACTTCCTGGATCATCTCGAGGTCGTACTGCGTGCGCATTCGGAGGCGCTGGGCCTCGAGCAGCTTGCCGTTCGACTCGAAGTGCGCCAGCCGCTGCTGCAGCTCGGCCTCGATGCCGAGGATCGCCTTGCGCATGCGCTCGTCGCCTGCCACGTAGTGGGTCGCCGGGAAGATGAGGATCTCAGAGTGCTCAGAGAGCATCTCGCCCGTGAGCGGGTCGACCACCGTGATGCGGTCGACGGTGTCGCCGAACATCTCGATGCGCACGACGGACTCCTCGTAGGAGGGATGCACCTCGATGGTGTCGCCGCGCACGCGGAACTTGCCGCGGCCCAGCACGGCATCGTTGCGGTCGAACTGCAGGTCGACCAGGCGTCGAAGAATGCTGCGCATGTCGTAGTCGACGCCGGCGTGCAGCTCGAGCAACTGGCCGCGGTACTCGGCCGGATCGCCCATGCCGTAGATGCAGCTCACCGACGCCACGACGATGGTGTCGCGCCTCGTGAGCAGCGCAGCGGTCGCCGAGTGCCGCAGACGGTCGATCTCGTCGTTGATCGACGAGTCCTTCTCGATGTAGGTGTCGCTCGACGCGATGTATGCCTCGGGCTGGTAGTAGTCGTAGTAGCTGACGAAGTACTCGACCCGGTTGTTGGGGAAGAACTCGCGCATCTCCTGCGCCAGCTGGGCGGCGAGCGACTTGTTGGGCGCGAGGATGAGCGTGGGCCGCTGCACGGCCTCGATGGTCCAGGCGATGGTGGCGCTCTTGCCGGAGCCCGTGATGCCGAGCAGGGTCTGGAAGCGGTCGCCGCGCCGCACGCCGTCGGCGAGGGCGGCGATGGCAGTGGGCTGGTCGCCTGCGGGGGCGAAGGCCGACACGACTTCGAACTGCCGTGCCGACACCGTCATGTCGTCACTCTAGCGAGACGAACGGATGTTCGGAGTTGGCCTACGCGTCGCCGTCGGGCC
>JBJTRF010000267.1:0-3564 GCA_046076025.1 Ilumatobacteraceae bacterium | reverse complement strand
GTGTTGGGGCTCAGCTTCGCCCAGCGAGGCCGGCCGCAGCCAGCGGTGGCAGCGATCACCTCGGCCGACAGCGACGGGTCGTGCGCGAAGATGCCCCGCCGCCCCTCCAGGTTGGGACAGCTGAGATTGACCTCGACGGCGACGACGTCGGCCGGTGCCGCGGCGAGCATGTCGGCAGCGGCGCGGTAGTCGTCGACGGAGCGACCCCAGATGCTCGCCACCACGGCGGCGCCGGCGTCGAGCAGGGCCGGGAGGTCGTGCTGGATCCATGCCGCAACGCCCGGGCCCTGCAGGCCGACGGCGTTCAGCATCCCGACACCGGCGGGGTGCACGCGCGGCGCAGGGTTGCCCGCCCACTCATAGGCGGCGAGCGACTTCACCACGACGGCCCCGAGCGATGCAAGGTCGAGGTACGGCGCCAGTTCGGCGCCGTGGCCCGCCGTGCCCGATGCCGTCATCACCGGCGACCGCAGGGCGACCGATCCGACGGCAACCGCCGAGCCCGGCGACAGGGTCATCGGGCGTGGTACTCCTGCAGGGGCCGCACTGCGAGCGCGACACCCTGCATCTCGGCCATGCCCTGCACTGCGGCAAGTGCGCCCTCGACAGTCGTCACTGAGCTCACGCGACGCGAGTTCGCCGACTTGCGGATCTGCTCGCCGTCGGTGCGACCACCGCGTCCCTGCGGGGTGTTGACCACGAATGCGATCTCGCCGCTTTCGATCAGCTTCACGGCGTTGATGCCATGGCCCTCGCTGATCTTGCCGACGACCTGGTCGACGACGATGCCGAATGCCTCGAGGTAGTCGGCGGTGCCGACCGTTGCCGCAATGCCAAACCCGAGATGGCGGAGCCGTCGCGCCAGCACCAGACCCGCCGGCTTGTCGGCATCGGCAAGCGACAGGAATACCGTGCCATCAGATGGCAGCACGGTGCCGGCCGCCAGTTCGGCCTTGTAGAACGCCCTGCCGAACGTGGCGTCGATGCCCATCACCTCGCCGGTGCTGCGCATCTCGGGGCCGAGCGCGGTGTCGACCTCGGGGAACCTGCTGAACGGCAGCACGGCCTCCTTGATCGCCACGTGGCCATGGTCGCTCGGCGCACGCAGGAGACCCTCATCCCTGAGCTGTGCCAGCGTGGCGCCGAGCATGACCCTGCTGGCCACCTTCGCCAGCGGCACGCCCGTTGCCTTGGCGACGAACGGCACCGTGCGGCTGGCACGTGGATTGGCCTCGATGACGTAGACCGTGGTGCCCGACACGGCGAACTGCACGTTGAGCAGGCCACGCACGTCGAGGGCGTTCGCGATCGCAGTGGCATATCGCTCGATGACCTCGACCACCCATGCCGGCAGCGTCTGCGGCGGGATGGCACATGCCGAGTCGCCACTGTGGACACCGGCCTCCTCGACGTGCTCCATCACGCCGCCGATGACCACCTCGCCGGCGCCGTCGCGGATCGCGTCGACGTCGACCTCGATGGCATCCTCGAGGAAGCGGTCGATCAACACCGGGCGCTCGGCGGACAGCCCGCCTTCGCGCCCGAGCGACCCGAATCCGGCAAGCTCGGCCATCGCCCGCGCCAGGTGGTCGCGGTCGTGCACAATCTGCATCGCCCGGCCGCCGAGCACGTAGCTCGGGCGGACCAGCACCGGGAAGCCGATCCGGTCGACGATGGCGAGCGCCTGCCCGAGGTCGACCGCCGTGCCGCCGGGCGGTTGCGGGATGCGCAGCTGCGTGCAGAGCTGGTTCCACTTCTCGCGGTCCTCGGCGAGGTCGATCGAGTGCGGCGACGTGCCGGCGATCAGCTCGGTGGGAAGCTGGCCCGAGAGCTTCAGCGGCGTCTGCCCGCCGAGCGACACGATCACTTTCGGCGGCACGCCCCCGGCCGCCGCTGTCTCGGCCTCGATGACGTTCATCACGTCTTCGCGCGTGAGCGGCTCGAAGTACAGGCGATCGCTGGTGTCGTAGTCGGTGGACACCGTCTCGGGGTTGCAGTTCACCATCACCGTCTCGTAGCCGGCATCGCGGAGCGCGAAGCTGGCGTGCACGCAGCAGTAGTCGAACTCGATGCCCTGGCCGATCCGGTTCGGCCCACTGCCGAGAATCACCACTCGCGGGCGGTCGCTCGGCCGCACCTCGCTCTCGTCTTCCCAGGTGCTGTAGTGGTACGGCGTGCGGGCGGCGAACTCGGCGGCACACGTGTCGACCGTCTTGTACGTCGGCATGACGCCCTCGGCCGCGCGGTGCGACCGCACCTCGGCCTCGTCGACACCCCACAGGAAGGCCAGCTGCGCATCGCTGAAGCCGAACTGCTTCGCCCTGCGCCACCTGCGCCGGGTCATCGCGCCAAGCCCAGTCTCGGCCAGCGCGGCGCGCTCTTCCATGATCTGCAGCATGTGATCGAGGAACCACGCGTCGATCCGACACGCCGCGTGCACCGACTCGATCGACACCCCGCGGCGCAGCAGCTCGCCCACCTGGAACAGCCGGTCGGGGGTCGGATTGGCAATCGCCGCGAGCAGGTCGCCGTCAGAGATGGCTGCGAGCTGCGCCTCAGCGGGATCGCATCCCAGTCCGAGCCGGCCCTGCTCGAGCGACCGCAGGCCCTTCTGCAGGCTCTCGGCAAAGGTTCGCCCGATCGACATCGCCTCGCCCACGCTCTGCATCTGCGTGCCGAGCACGCCGCGCGTGCCGGGGAGCTTCTCGAATGCCCACCGCGGGATCTTCGTCACGACGTAGTCGATGGTGGGCTCGAAGCTTGCCGGTGTGACCATCCCGGACGACGACGTGATGTCGTTGGCAATCTCGTCGAGGGTGTAGCCGACGGCCAGCTTGGCGGCGATCTTGGCGATCGGGAAGCCGGTTGCCTTCGACGCGAGCGCCGAGCTCCGCGAGACGCGCGGGTTCATCTCGATGACGACCTGCTCGCCGGTGGCGGGATCCACGGCGAACTGCACGTTGCTGCCGCCGGTCTCAACCCCGACACGGCGGATGCAGGCGAACGCCGCATCGCGCATCTGCTGGTACTCGACATCGGTGAGGGTCTGCACCGGGGCGACGGTGATCGAGTCGCCGGTGTGCACGCCCATCGGATCGACGTTCTCGATGCTGCAGACGATCACGCAGTTGTCGTTGCGGTCGCGCATCACCTCAAGCTCGAATTCCTTCCAGCCGGCGATGCTCTTCTCGATGAGAATCTCGCTGATCGGGCTGGCATCGAGGCCGTTGGCGGCGATCGACTCGAACTCGACAGCGGTCGCCGCGATGCCGGTGCCGCGGCCGCCGAGGATGTATGCGGGGCGCACGATCACCGGCAGGCCGATCTCGGCCATCACCCGCCGCGCCTCGGCCATGTCGTGGGCAGTGCCGCTGCGCGGCACGCGCAGGCCGATCTCGATCATCGCCTGCTTGAAGAGCTCGCGGTCCTCGGCGGTGGCGATCGCCTCGGCATTCGCGCCGATCATCTCCGGGGTGCCCGGCCTGCCGATGATGCCGCGCTCATAGAGCGCCATCGCCGTGTTGAGCCCCGTCTGCCCGCCGAGCGTGGGCAGCACCGCATCCG
>JBJTRF010000266.1:0-5061 GCA_046076025.1 Ilumatobacteraceae bacterium | reverse complement strand
TGACGGTGCCGTCGGCGAGCCGGAGCCGCAGGTCGTGGGCATCGCCCAGGACGGTGACGCCCGGTGCGTGCTTGCGGTGGTGATGGTGGCTGCACCACAGCACGAGGTTGTCGAGGTCGCTGCGGCCGCCGGCGTGCCACGGCACGAGGTGGTCGACCTCGCACCACGAGGCGGGGATGTGGCACCCCTTCCACCGGCAGCGCCCGTCGCGTGCGACGAGCGCCGCGTATTGGGTGCGGGTGGCCAGCCGAAGGTCGCGGCCGACGCCCAGCACGTCGGGCCCGCGGTGGACGATGGTGCGAATTGCCGCATCGTCGACGAGTCGCCGCACTGCGACGGCGGGCACCTGATCGCCGAACTCGGTGATGGCCGGCCGGTCGTCGCGGCCCTCGAGGCTGTCGAGGTCGATCGTCACCAGCAGCGTGGGGGCCTCGCGGCCTGACAGCTCGCCCCTGGTGGCGGCCGTGGCAAGTTGCACCAGCGCATCGGCAAGCCGCTGTTCGGTGGTGCGCCCATCGACCGGCGCGGCGATCGGAGCGTGGACGCTGGAGTCGCCGGCCGAGCCATCTGCCTGGCCACTTGCCTGGCCACGTGCCTGACCGCCCGCCGAGTTGCCGGCCGAGCCGCCCGCCAACTCGCCCGCCTGGCCGGTGCCGCCAGCCTGCAGGCGTGCCAGCGAGCACAGCGCCTTGCGAACCGAGTTGGCGGCCAGCGTGGGCAGCACGGCGGTCATGGTGACCATGCCGTCGGCGGGGGCGGAGAACTGCACCGAACGCCAGTGGTGGCGTCGTGCCTCGAGCTCGTCGTCGCTGATGGATTGGTGCTGGGCGGCCCACACCTCGGCGGCGGCCTTGGCGTCGCGCGGGCCGGTGCCGGTGCATATCGCCACCAGTGCGTCGACGTCGTTGGCATCGGCACCCGGTGGCGGGCTCACCACGGCATGGTGGAGGGCCACGGCGGTGGCCGCCGACATCTCGCCCGATGCCACCCGGTCGGCGAGCAGCGCATTGCTGCCGATCGAGTCGGCGAGGCGCACCAGCTCGGTAGCGCGGCCATAGGAGGTGTTGGCGTGATCGGCCAGCCAGCCGGCGATGTTGCGCGACCCTGAGGCGACCCACACTGCGGCGCGGTCGGCCTCGGCGACGAGGCGGGCCTGGCCGGCGGTGAGCCGGTCGATCAGGGTGGCGAGGCGCAGCGTGCCGTCGGCCAGCTGCTGGCGGCTGAGCGCCGCGATGTCGAGCCCGCCGAGATCGTCGGCAACCGCTGCCAGCGCATCGAGCACCCGCTCGAGATCGGTGCGCGCAGCGGTTGCCATGCCGCCGACCATACGAAGGGGGTGTAACACAGTTTCCATCGTGAACAGTTATGAGCTCTACGCAACGACGGCGCGGCGACGCGCACGCGAGTTGGATGGTTGTACAAACCTGGCGGCAGGCGCGCTGATCTCCGAAGCATCGCTCGCACGGTGCTCCTCTCGTTCCGTGCCCTTCTAGCCAACGCCAGCACGCGCCGCAGGCGCACGAACGGAGGGACTCAGGATGGGAAAGAACAAGCACAACATCACTCGCCAGATCGCAGTTGCGGCGGCTATCGCTGCATCGTCAATTGCCTATGCGGTGCCAGCGGACGCCGGGAAGGCCATCCCACTGGTGACGCTCGACTCGTGCCAGGTGAGCGCGGCGACCGGCAACGTCACGGCCAGCGGCTCGTTTGAAGGGATCCGCTTTGGCTCGATCGTCACCGTTGTCATCGCAGTGCAGCAGTCGAGCACGTTGTCGTACTCATACGTCTACGTTGACGCAACCCGCGTGACAAGGACATCCGGAACCCTGTCGGTCGTGAACGGGAGTCCATACACGGCAGCGAACACCAATCTCTTCACGGCGCCCCTCGCAACATTCGCAGTCGAGCGATCGAGGAGCACCAACGGCTCAGATCAGGTGGCCTGCACCGTCGTGGCGTAAGGGGTCGCCAGCGTCGTTGATGACGGCCGGTCGCGCCGCTCAGCGCGGCGGGGCGAGGATGATGGTGCCGTTGTGGCCGCCGAAGCCGAGGCTGTTGCTCATCGACGGGCCGGGCTCCCACGGGCGCGGGGCGCCGAGCACGAGGTCGATGTCCATGCCGTCGTCGAGCCGGGCCGTGCCCGCCGTGGGCGGGATGAGGCGGTGCTCCATCGACAGCAGCAGGGCTGCCGCCTCGAGTGCGCCGGCGGCGCCGAGCGCGTGGCCGGTGACGCCCTTCGTCGACGTGATCGGCACGCCACGGGCACCGAACACTTCGGTGACGGCAGCGGCCTCGGCGGCGTCGTTCAGCGGCGTGCTGGTGCCGTGCGCGTTCACCTGGCGGATGTCGGCGGGCGACAGGCCGGCATCGTGCAGCGCGGCCTGCATGCACTTGATGGCGCCGGTGCCGCCGGGCGCGGGGGCGGTGATGTGGTGGGCGTCGGCATTGCTGGCGGCGCCCAGCACCTCGCCAACGATCGTGGCGCCGCGGGCCACCGCGGCGTCCCACTCCTCGAGCATGAACACGGCGGCGCCCTCGCCGAGCACGAAGCCGTCGCGCTCGGGAGAGAACGGCCGACTGGCGCCCGACGTGCTGAGCGCGGTCATGTTGCCGAACGACGACACGCCGATGGGGCAACCGGCGCTCTCGCTGCCGCCGGTGACGCAGGCGTCGATCATTCCCCACGCGATCATGCGCGACGCGTAGCCGATGGCGTGGGTGGAGGCGGCGCACGCGGTGCAGACGGTCTCGTTGGGGCCGCGCAGCCCGTAGCGCATCGAGATGGCGGCACCCGAGGCGTTGGCCATCATCATCGGCACGAGGAACGGCGACACCCGCTTCTCGCCCTTGTCGACCAGCACTCGGATCTGGTCTTCGATCGAGCGCAGCCCGCCCACGCCCGTGCCGAAGATGGTGCCGATGCGGCTGTCGTCGCAGTCGGGCATGCCCGAGTGGGCGATGCACTCGTGTGCGGCGGCGAGCGCGAACTGCTCGACGCGGTCGGCGCGGCGCGCCTCCTTCGGATTCTCGAAGTAGGGGAGCGGATCCCAGTCGGCGATCTCGATGGTGCGGCCCGAGGTGATGCCGGGGCCCAGCAGGCCCTGCCAGAAGGCCTGCTTGCCGATGCCGCACGGCGCGACGACGCCGTATCCCGTGATGGCGACGCGCCGCCCGCGCGTGGCCATCACCGGACTCGGTGCCATCAGAGCTTGCTGACGACCAGGTTGTACGCCTGGCCGACGGTCTTCACGTCTTCGAGCTCGTTCTCGGGCACCTCGACGCCGAACTCCTCTTCGAGTGCCATGACGAGCTCGACGAGGTCGAGGCTGTCGGCGTCGAGGTCGTCGCCGAACGACGCCTCGGGGGTGACCTTGTCGGCATCGACCGACAGCACCTCGACGGCGCACTTGACGAAGCGGGCGAACAGTTCTTTGTCCACGGGGATCTCCTTGATTGTGATGGTGCGGATGTTAGTGACCCATGCCGAGTCCGCCGTCGACCGGTATCACGGCACCGGTGATGTAGGCGGCATCGGCAGAGGCGAGGAAGGCGACGACGCCGGCGATCTCGTCGGGCTCGGCCATGCGCTGCAGGGGCACGGCGGCGGTGAGGTCGGCGAGGCGCTGCTCGCCGAGGGCGGCGGTCATGTCGGTGGCCACGGGCCCGGGAGCCCCCACATTGCAGGTGATGCCGCGTGAGCCCAGCTCGCGTGCCACAGAGCGGGCGAAGCCGACGAGGCCGGCATTCGAGGCGGCGTAGTTGGCCTGGCCGGCCGAGCCCAGCAGGCCCACCACCGAGGACATCAGGATGATGCGGCCCTTCTTGGCGCGCAGCATTCCCTGCGCGGCGCGCTTGGTGACGCGGTAGGCGGCGGTGAGGTTGGCGTCGATGACCTTGGTGAAGTCGTCCTCGCCCATGCGCAGCAGCAAGCCGTCGTTGGTGATGCCGGCATTGGAGACGAGCACCTCGACGGGGCCGTACCTCTCCTCGACGGCCTTGAAGGCGGCGTCGACCGATGCCATGTCGGTGACGTCGCACTGCACGCCGAAGAATCCGTCGGGCGGGGGCGACGAGTTGTAGGTGACGGCGACGTGGTCGCCGAGCGCGGCGAAGCGCTGCGCGCACGCGAGGCCGATACCGCGCGAGCCGCCGGTGACGAGCACCACGCGGCTCACGTGGCTGCCCGCCCGTTGCCCCAGCGCAGCACGGCGCTGGCGGCGGTCATCCCGGCGCCGAAGCCCACGAGCAGCACGTAGTCGCCATCGCGCACGCGGCCGGCGTCGAGCGCATCGGCAAGCGCCAGCGGGATGGATGCCGACGACGTGTTGCCGGTGCGGTGCAGCACGGTGGCGGCCTTCTCCTGCGGCACGCCGAGCCGTTCGCAGGCGGCCTGGATGATGCGGATGTTGGCCTGGTGCGGCACGACGAGGGCCAGCTGGTCGGCGGTGATGCCGGCGGCCTCCATCGACTGCTGGCCGGAGTCGACCATGATGCGCACAGCGCGGCGGAAGACTTCCTTGCCCTCCATCTTGATGTTGCCGCCGAGGTCGCAGTAGAGGAGGTCTTCGGCCGATCCGTCGGCATCGAGATCCCAGCCCATCAGCTGGCCGGGGCCGTCGACTGCCTCGAGCACCACGGCGCCGCTGCCGTCGGCGAACAGCACGGCGGTATTGCGGTCGTCCCAGTCGGTGATCCGGGCGAGGGTGTCGGTGCCGATGACGAGGACCCGCTCGGCACCCATCGCGATCATCCCGTGTCCCTGCACGAGGGCGTACACGAATCCACTGCATGCGGCATTCACGTCGAACGCGCCGCAGCGGAGGCCCAGCTCGTGCTGCACCGTCGCCGAGCTGGCGGGCACGGTGCGATCGGGTGTGGTGGTGGCGAGGACGAGCGCATCGATGCGCTCGGGAGCGATGCCTGCCATCTCGAGGGCGGCGCGGCCACTCTCGACCGACAGCCCGACGGTCGACCCACCGACGTGTCGCTCGTGGATCCCGGAGCGCTCGACGATCCAGTCGTGCGATGTGTCGAGGGTCTGCTCGAGGTCGTGGTTGG
>JBJTRF010000265.1:0-7677 GCA_046076025.1 Ilumatobacteraceae bacterium | reverse complement strand
TCTCGCAGGAGCAGGCGATGGGCATGGTCGTGAACGGCTTCATCGAGCCGATCACCCGCACCCTCCCGATGGAGTACGCCGTCGAGTGGAGTCGCCTCATCGAGTTGCAGATGGAGGGCAGCGTCGGCTGACCGGCCGGCGCACTGGCGGCCGGCGTGCTGTTGCGGCACCGGCGCCGTCGGGCAGACTTGGCGCATGCCGATGCGCCAGGACTGCCGCCACTTCGAGAGCCGCACCTACGCCAACGGCGAGACGGTGCGGAAGTGCAACCTCGACCTCGCGCCCGATGCGCCATGGCGCTGCCCTGACAACTGTCCGCGTTTCGAGCGGCGCCTCGACGCGGGCTGGACGTACGGGTCGATGGTCTCGCCGGCCACCCCGACCGAGCCGCCGGGCCTCGATGACGGATCGGCTGCCGCTGTGCTCGATGAGGCGGAGGACTTCCTCAACTCGGTGGGGGCGCAGGTGCTGGCAGAGGTGCAGGCCGAGAAGGCCGCCGAGCAGACCGGCAGTGGCGTGCTGCGACGGCTGTTCCGCCGCCGTCGCGACGACTGAGCACGGCGCGACACAGGGCCCGGCTGGGCGATTAGCACTATCGCCATAGTAGAATTTCGGCTCGTGCCCACGCCCACGATCGCCGTGCCCGACCTGCGCTCCGCCGTCGGAAGCCTGTTCCCGGACGCTCCCGACCGCTCCGCTCGCACCGCTGCCGCCGACCGGGCGGCCGCCATGTCGATGCCTACGCCCGAATTGGAAGTCTGGCGCTACAGCCGCATCGACGAACTCGACCTTGCCGGCCTCGAGCCAGGTTTCGCCACCACCTCCGTCACCGGCATCGACGGCCTCCCAGCCGATCGCGCGGCGGCCGACGAGGCCGTGTCGGCCATGGCCGTGCACGACCTGTTCGACGAGCTGAATTCGGCGCTGCACACGGCGGTGCACGTCACCGTGCCGGCGGGCCGCGTGCTGCGCGAGCCGATCGTCGTCACCCACCGCATTCCCGCCGGCCGAGTGATCGCCTTCCCGCGTCTGGTCATCCACGGCGGTGCCGACAGCGAGTTCTCCGTGGTCGAGCGATTCGAGTCTGATGCGTCGAGCACGGCTGTGGTGGTGCCGAGGCTCGTCGTTCATGCGTCGCAGGCGGCCAGGATCAGCTATCTCGGGGTGAACCTCGTGGGGTCGTCGGCGTGGGTGCTCGGCCACCAGCAGTCCACCGGTGAGCGCGACTCGACCACGTTGCTGGCCACCGTGGCCCTCGGCGGC
Organism: Ilumatobacteraceae bacterium; assembly: GCA_046076025.1. GTDB lineage: Bacteria > Actinomycetota > Acidimicrobiia > Acidimicrobiales > Ilumatobacteraceae > UBA668. The sequence continues at coordinate 6,414 of JBJTRF010000265.1, read as the reverse complement.
GACTACGCACGGGTGCGCACCGATGCCCGCGTGGTGGGCCAGGGGGCCAGCACTCGCCAGGTGGCCCTCTACTACGCGGATGGCACGCAGATGCACGACTTCCGGACGCTGCAGGACCACGTCGCGCCGCGCACCAACAGCGACCTGCTGTTCAAGGGTGCGGTCCAGGACCGGGCGAAGAGCGTGTACACGGGCCTCATCCGCATCCGCGAGGAGGCAAGGGGCTCGGCGGCATTCCAGACGAACCGCAACCTCACCCTCTCCGAGGGCGCCTGGGCCGAGAGCGTGCCCAACCTCGACATCCGCACCAACGACGTGAAGTGCAGCCACGCCAGCACGGTCGGGCCGATCGACGACGAGCAGCGCTTCTACCTCGAGAGCCGCGGCATCCGCCCCGACATCGCCGAGCGTCTCGTCGTGCTCGGCTTCTTCGACGACGTGCTCGGGGTGCTGCCGGTCGGCGACCTGCGCGACGACCTGCGGGCACGGGTGGCGGCCAAGCTCGCCCACGGGCGAGGCGGTTCCGGCGATCAGGCGGGAGGCGGTCGATGACCATCGTGTGCAAGCTCAGCGACCTCGCGCCATGCTCGGCGCAGCGCTTCGAGGTCGACGGCAGGGCCGTGGCCGTGGTCCGCATCGACGACGACGTCTACGCCATCGGCGACACCTGCAGCCATGCGAACGTCTCGCTCAGCGAGGGTGAGGTGTGGTGCGATCGCAAGGAGATCGAGTGCTGGAAGCACGGCAGCGCCTTCAGCCTGGTGACCGGCCGGCCCGACACGCTGCCCGCCACGCAGCCGGTGCCGGTGTACGTGGCACGAGTGGTCGACGGCATGGTGCATGTCGATGTCGAGACGGCCGAAGGAGGCGCGAAGTGAGCACGCTGTCGATCGAGGGGCTCGTCGCATCCGTCGACGGCACCCGCATCCTGCACGGCATCGACCTCTCGGTGCGCTCCGGCGAGGTGCACGCCATCATGGGTCCCAACGGGGCCGGCAAGAGCACGCTCTCGGCGGTGCTGATGGGCAAGCCTGGCTACGCGGTGGAAGAGGGGCGGGTGATGCTCGACGGCGTCAACCTGCTGGCGCTGCCCACGTGGCAGCGGGCCCAGGCCGGCCTGCACCTGGTGATGCAATATCCCACCGAGGTGCCAGGCGTGATGCTGGCCGACGTGATGCAGGCCGCCGCCGAGGGCCGTGGGCGGCCGTCGGCGCAACTGGCCGGTGAGGTGGCTGCCGAGGCGACTCGGATCGGCCTCGCGGCAGCGCTGCTCGAGCGGCCCCTCAACGTCGACCTCTCAGGCGGCGAGAAGAAGCGCAACGAGACGCTGCAGCTCGCCGTCCTGGCGCCGAAGTTCGCCATCCTCGACGAGCTCGACTCTGGCCTCGACATCGACGCCCTCCGCGACTGCGCACGGCGCGTCGAGGACGCCACCAACGACTCGTCCGCCGGCGAGCCGCTCGGTGTGATCGCCATCACCCACTACAACCGCCTCCTCGAGGAACTGCGGCCCGACCGGGTGCACATCCTCGTGAAGGGCCGCATCGTCGAGTCGGGCGGTGCCGAGCTGGCCGACCGCCTCGAGCGCGACGGCTACGAGGCGTTCACCCGCTGAGAACGCGCCGACGGGGGCGGACTGGAGATCAGCGTCCGCCCCCGTCGACTGGTGGCGCTGGCAGCCGGGAGTTGCAGCCAGCGCAGTTGACGACCGCCGGCGATGCGGGGCGCCGGCAGTGTCACGATCCGGATATCACATGGCGCGGAGCCTGCTGATGCGCTCCTCGGTGCTCGGGTGGGTGCTGAACAGGCGGGCCATCGACGACTGCCGGCCGCCGCGGAACTCGGCGAGCGGATTGTGGATGTAGGCCTGGGCCTGAGCCGGCGCCACCATCATCGGCCGGCGGGCGGCCAGTGTCTCGATCCGCTCGAGCGCGTCGGCAAGCGAGCGCCCGGTGCCGAGCAGTTCGGCGGCGCCCCGGTCGGCCTCGAACTCGCGTGAGCGGCTGATGGCCATCTGGATGAGCGAGGCCGCGATCGGCGCCAGCAACGACATCAGCAGCATGGCGATCGGGTTCGGACGGTCCTCGTCGTCGCGGCCGCCGGCGAACATGCTGGCGAACATGGCCATCTGGGCGATGTAGCTGATGGCCGTCGCCACAGCGGCGGCAACCGACCCGATGAGGATGTCGCGGTGTTTCACGTGCATCAGCTCGTGGGCCATGACGGCCTCGACCTCGTTGCGGGGCATGCTCTGCAGCAGGCCGCTGGTGGCGCACACCACGGCGTTGTTCGGCCCGCGGCCGGTGGCGAAGGCGTTCGGCTGCTCGCTCGGCGAGATCGCCACCCGCGGCATCGGCATCCCGGCACGCTGCGCGAGCAAGGCGACGATGTCGTAGAACTCGGGTGCGTCGTTGCGCTCGATGACCGTGGCCCGGGCCGCCCTGAGGGCTAGGCGGTCGCTGAACCAGTACGAGCCGCCCACCATCACGAGCGCCAGCACGACGCCGATGGTGAACGAGCCGCTGCTGCCGCCGCCGAGCGCGCCGGCAACGGCGACGATGAGGCCGCCGAGCGCTGCGAGCAGCACCGTCGTCTTCATGGTGTTCTTGAACATCACTGCTCCTGTGTGAGGTGGTGGGGATTGGAGATGGACAGGGATAGGGCGGCTCGGCTCACGACGCGGCTCGCATGCGGCGGCGGACGACGAACTTGCGGGCCTCTTCGGCCCACACCACTGTGCTGGCCACCGAGATGGCAAGGAGCCAGTGCTGGGTCTCGACTGCCGCCGTGTCGAAGAGGCGCTGCAGGAAGCCGACGTACACAACGGCAACCTGCAGCAGCAGCACTGCCGCCAGCGAGACCCATAGCCAGCGGTTGCCGAGCGTGTCGCGGTGGAACACCGAGCGGGTGTCGTGGCGGGCGTTGAGGATGTTGAAGAACTGGTAGAGCACGAACGTGGTGAATGCGACGGTGCCGGCCAGTGCCTCGTCGGTGGTGGCGAGCAGCACCAGTGTGCCGGTGGCCATCACGACTGCGGCGAGTCCGATGGCCGTCCACCTCGACCGCGTGAGGATGGGCTCGTCCTTCGGCCTCGGCGACTTCTGCATCACGTCGCCGTCGGCTCGGTCGACGCCGAGCGCCATCGCCGGCGGACCGTCCATGATGAGGTTCACCCAGAGGATGGCGATGGCGGCGAAGGGCTTGCCCCCGGCGACTCCGAAGATCGACGCCAGCAGGAAGAGGATGGCGAAGCCCAGGGTGGTGCTGAGCTGGAAGCGGACGAACTTGACGATGTTGGCGTAGATGGTGCGGCCGCGGCGCACGGCCTCGACGATCGTGGCGAAGTTGTCGTCGGTGAGCACCATGGTGGCCGCTTCCTTGCTCACCTCGGTGCCGGTGATGCCCATCGCCACGCCAATGTCGGCCTTCTTCAGCGCCGGCGCGTCGTTGACGCCGTCGCCGGTCATGGCGACGACACGGCCCTTGCGCTGCAGGGCGCTTACCAGGCGCATCTTGTGCTCGGGTGCCACGCGGGCGAACACGGCGATGTCGTCGATGCGCCGGTCGAGCTCGGCGTCGTCGAGCAGCTCGAGTTCGGCACCGGTGATGCTCTCGCCGCGCAGGCCCAGCTGGGCGCCGATGGAGGCTGCCGTGGCCGCATGGTCGCCCGTGATCATCCGCACCGAGATGCCGGCCTGCTGCGCCACGGCAATGGCGTCGCGTGCCTCGGGGCGAGGCGGATCGACGATGCCGGCGAGGGCGAACAGCGTGAGGTCGTCGACCAGCGACATCGGATCGCCGCCACCAGCGGCGAACTCGTGCCACGTGTCGGGATCGAGTTCGCGGATGGCGACGGCCAGCACGCGGAGGCCCTGCGAGGCGAGCCGCTCGTTGTGCGCCAGCACCTCGTCGTGATGGGCAGCCATGGGTGCCCGGGCGCCGTTGCGGTCGATCACCGTGTGGCCCGTGCGAGCAGTACGTCTGGTGCGCCCTTGGCGAGCAGCCGCACGACCCGGTCGCCCGAGTCGGTGATCATCTCGTGCACGGTGGCCATGAACTTGTTGGCGGAGTCGAACGGCACTTCGGCGAGGCGCGGGTGGCGCCGGCGGGCCTCGTTGACGTCGACGCCACCCTTTGCGGCGAGCACCACGAGCGCGCCCTCGGTGGGATCGCCGATGAGATGCCAGTCGCCGTCGACCGGGCGGACGTCGGAGTCGTTGCAGAGGGCCATCGCCATGAGGGCGGTGTCGATGACGGCGCGCTCGTCGCCGGGTGCGGCGGCGATCGTTCCCTCGGTGGAGTAGCCGCTGCCGGTCACTGCGTGCGGAGTGAGCTGCGACACCATCTCGATGGCCGTCATCTGGTTCAGCGTCAGGGTGCCGGTCTTGTCGCTGCAGATGACGCTGGTGCAGCCAAGCGTCTCGACCGACGCGAGTCGCTTCACGATGGCGTTCTGCCTCGCCATGTTCGACACGCCGAGCGCCAGGGTGACGACGGTGACAGCGGGCAGGCCCTCGGGGATGGCGGCGACGGCCAGTGCCACGGCAGTGAGGAGGAGGTCGGTGGCCGACTCGCCGCGGATGAGGCCGATCGCGAACACGGCGGCGACGATGACGCCGGCGAGCTTCGCGAGGCTGTGCGCTAGGCCGTCGAGCTGGACCTGCAGCGGCGTCCGCTCGGATTCGGTGCCGCGGAGCAGCCCGGCGATCCTGCCGATCTCGGTGCGCATGCCCGTGGCGGTGACCACCATCTCGGCGCGGCCGCGGGTGACCTGCGTGTTCATGAAGGCCATGCCGACGCGGTCGCCGAGCGGCACCTCGTCGCGGTCGGCGGCATCAGTGGACTTCACGGCCGGCTGGCTCTCACCGGTGAGCGCTGCCTCTTCGATCTCGAGCGACGAGGCGACGAGGAGGCGGCCGTCGGCGGGTACCCGGTCGCCGGCCTCGAGCACGACGATGTCACCCGGCACCAGCTCGCCGGCGGCGACGTAGTCGACGATGCCCTCGCGTCGCACCCGACTCTTGGTGACCAGCATCGTGCGCAGCGCCTCGAGCGAGCGCTCTGCTCGGTTCTCCTGGATGAAGCCGATGGTGGCGTTGAGGATGACGACGAACAGCACGACGGCTGGCGTCTTCACCTCGCCGGACACCACGAAGGCCACCACCGCCGCAGCCAGCAGGATGAGGATCAGCAGGTCCTTGAACTGGCCGACGAAGCGCTTCCACGCAGGTACCCGCTCGGCTGCCTCGAGCTCGTTGGGGCCGTGCTTCGAGCGCCGCCGCGCCGCCTCGTCGGCGCTCAGCCCCGCAGCCGGGTCGACCCCGTACGTGCGGGCAACATCGGCCGGCGAGAAGCGGTGCGGGGCGGCTGCCACGGGATCGGGGGGCGCGGCGGCGCTGACCTGTGCAGTTGCAGCGGACGCAGGTTCGGGGAGGGTGATCATCGGAGGTCCTTCGGTCGGTTCGCTGAACTGCCCGAAGGTCTCTCCCGGTCCCGCTGGACCCACCGCCGCCGGGCTTGCGCCGTACTGACGACTGCGGTGCTGAGGGATACTCCCCTTCAAGAGGCGAGGCTAGACGCCCGCCGCCGGTGCCGCCACGCGAACGAGCGATTTTCGACAGGATTCCCTCCTCGCTCGGAAGTGGCGAGTGCCACGTTGGAGGCGATGGCGCGGGTGACGACGGACTGGGGCCGACGAACATGGTCGGCGGAGCGGGCGGTCACCTAGGCTCAGCAACCGTGTCAGACGCCGCCGAGCACCCGAATGTCGAGAGGGTCCGGGCGGCGGCGCGGGCGGCTGGCTTCGAGATCTCCACGGTGCGGTTTCCCGAGGGCACCAAGACGGCCGTCGACGCCGCCACGGCGATCGGCGTGAGCGTCGGCCAGATCGTGAAGAGCCTCATCTTCGCGGTGGACGGCGAACTGGTGCTCGCCTACGTCAGCGGGGCGAACCAGCTCGACGAGTCGAAGCTCGCCGCCGCCGCCGGCGGGGTGGCATGCGCCCGAGTCGATGCCGACAGCGTCCGCGATGCCACCGGCTTTCCAATCGGCGGCGTGCCTCCGTTCGGCCACACGACTCAACTGCGCATCTTCATCGACCCGGATCTGTTGCAGTACGACGAGGTGTGGGCCGCCGCCGGCACCTGGCACGACGTGTTCGGCATTGAGCCCCACAAGTTGGTCGAAGCCAGCAAGGGCCTCGTCATCGACCTCAAGCGCGGCTGACCTCGAGGAGCTGGCCCCTGTTCGCTGTGCGCACGATGCAAGGATGGTGCACATGGGTTTTCGAGACCAGGGGATCGAGCCAGCACACGGGTTCACGGGGGAAGGGTTCATTGTTCGACCGCTCACGCCGTCTGACGTCGTGCTCGACTATGACGCCGTCATGTCGAGCCGCGAGTTCCTTTTCCACTG
>JBJTRF010000264.1:0-26662 GCA_046076025.1 Ilumatobacteraceae bacterium | reverse complement strand
GACGCCGTCGAGCGCCTGGCGTCGGCGGGAGCCGTGGCGGTGCTCACCGGCGATGCCTCCACCGGCGTGGCCCAGCAGATTGCCGCCGACCTCGGCGCCCTGCGCCCGGCCGTCGAACTGCTGAGCGGCAATGAGGTGGCGGTGCAGCGAGCGGTGGCCCTGCTCGGCCCGCACGATGCCGTGCTGGCGATCGACCTGCGTCGCTACGACCGCTGGGTTGTCGACGCAGCCCGGCGGCTACGCGACCGAGGCGCATGGATGCTGGCGATCACCGACAGCGGACTGTCGCCGCTCGCCGGGGCGGCACAGCGGTCGATCACCGTGTCGGCAGCGGGGGCGGGGCCCTTCGACAGCCACGTCGGCACGCTGGCGCTCGGGAACCTGCTGGTGGCCGGGGTCGCCGAACGCCTGCGCGGCAGTGCTGTCGAGCGCATCGACCGAGTGGAGGCGGCGTGGCGCGAGGCGGGGGCGCTGACCGATCGCTGAGCAGTCGTCTCGCCGATTGAGGTGGCACGCCACTGTGCACGTCGAACAGACAGCAGGCGACGCCGGAGGGACGGCGATCCGCGACGCGATGGGGACGAGCCCATAGAGTTTTGTCATGACGAAACACTCAGCGCACGGCGATGGTGACGGGGGTGGGCGCACCAGGCCCGCGACGCGGCGAGACCGGTGCGCCTGGTGCCGCAGGGTGCTGCCGGCACAGCGCACCGGTCGTCCCCGCCAGTACTGCTCGCAGGCGTGCCGCCAGTGGCACTGGGTCGGCCGGCAGCGAGCCGCCGAGCTGCGCCTCAGCGAGGACGAATTGATCGTCACCAAGGCCGAGCTCGACACTCTGCACGACGAACTGTTCGTGCTGGCCTGCGCCGTCGACGATGCCGACCGGAGCCTCACCGGCTCGGGGTCGGCCAGCGCCGGCGAACTGCGCGATCTGCTCGACTGGCTGCTCGAGGCAGCCAGGCCGCTGCGCGACCGCGAACTGCGCCGCGGCGAGACCGGCACCTGAGCCCATTGGCGGGACGCATCGGCGAGCAAAGGGCACCGTGCGTCCACGCCGGGCCTCGGGTCAACGCCGGTCGCATCGCCCATAATCATCGTTATGTCACCTACGTCCAGCGAGACGGCGGGTGGTTGCCGCCTCGACGTCGCCCAGGCCGCCCAGACCGCGCCACCCCGCCCTGAGGCCGACGTCTGCAGTTGTTACGGACTTGTTACGGAATACGCGGCCAACGGTCATTCGGGCCGCCTACGGTGTCCTTGGCGGGCGCCACGCGACGCAGGACCGACGGCAGATGTCGTCGAGCCTGCGGGATTGGAGCCCCCATGCTGCAGCACCCCGTTCGTCGCAGCCTCCGTCACCCGTCCACCCGCAGGCCGCACCAGTGGCGCAGGACCGCTCGCCTGGCCCTTGGCCTCGGCGTCGTGCTGCTGGCCGTGCCGGGTGGCGTTCAGATCGCCGTCCCCTTCGTCGCTGCTGCTGCCCCGGCGCCGACGGGGGCGGTGGCCCAGCGCTTCGCTGCCCGCGGTGACCGCTCGCCGGTGGTGGCGGCGGTGCAGGCGGCGCTGATGGCCACCGGCATCCAGCTCGTCGGCGGCGCCGACGGGGTGTTCGGCCCCTACACCGAGGCGGCCGTACGCCGCTTCCAGGGCGACCGCGGCCTCACCGCCGACGGCATCGTCGGCCCCGCCACCATGGCAGCCCTCGGACTGCACCTACCCGACACCGTCACCTCGCCGGGATCCGGTGCGCCGCCGCCCTCCGGGCCGGGACCGGTCTTTCCGACCCGGCCGACGTGCACCTTCAGCGACACCTTCGGCGCCCCTCGCCCGAACGGCCGAACCCACGAGGGCGTCGACATCCTCGCCCCTGCCGGCACCCCGGTGTTCGCGATGTACGCCGGCACCGTCACCAAGATCACCCTCGCCTCGAGCGGCACGATCGCCGGCAACGCCCTACGCCTCTCCCTGGCGGACGGCACGTACCTGTTCTACGCCCACCTCGACGCGTTCGCCCCCGGCATCACGGTCGGCACCGCCGTGGCGGCGGGCGCCACGCTCGGCACGGTCGGGCGAACCGGCAACGCCTCCGTGCCGCACCTGCACCTCGAGGTCCACCCGGGCGGCGGTGCGGCGGTGAATCCGTATCCGCTCGTGCGGGCATTGTCGGGCTGCGGCTGAGCATGCACGCCGGCCATCCCGCCGGAATCCCTTGCCAGATCGACGTTCGCCACGGAGCGTGATGATTCCTGTTGCCGGCAGTAACGGACGTTGTGAGAATTTCAGAAAGAAGTCGTCAAGGTGGCCGGTCGCACTGTCGATATCAGGTGCATGTCGGGACTTCACCGCCACCGTGTCCGCCGCCTGGCCGCTCGCATGGCCGCCGGCCTCATCGTCGTCTCGCTCGCTGCGCCGGCACTCGCCGAGGCCGCCGTCGCAGCGCCGACGACTGCGACCACGCCGTCGAGTCCCGGCACCTACACGGTGCGCTCCGGCGACAGCATCAGCCTGATCGCCACGAAGATGAAGGTGACCATGAAGGCCTTCATGGCGGCCAACAGCCTCACCATCAACAGCGTCCTACACCCCGGCGACGTGGTCGCCGTGCCGGCGGGCGGCACACTGCCCGCCGGCGGCACGCCCACCGCAGCGCCGGTGACGTACACGGTCCGCCGCAACGACAGCCTCATCGGCATCAGCAAGACCCTAAAGGTGAAGTTGAAGGACCTGCTCGCCGCGAACAAGCTCACCGTCGAGAGCCTCATCTACCCGGGAATGCTCCTCGTCGTGCCCGGCGCCGCTGCCCAGCCAGCGGGCGGCAACTCGACGCCGAGCACACCCGCCACCACGCCACCCGCCTCCACCCCGGCCGCCGAGTCCGCCGCGCCGCTCGTGTACGTGGTCGTCTCCGGCGACTTCCTCGGCCGAATCGCCTCACGTGCCAAGGTGTCGCTGAAGGCGCTGCTCGCCGCCAACAAGCTCTCGCTGACGAGCGTGATTCACCCCGGCGACCGACTGGTGATTCCCGCCGGCGGGGTGGTACCCGGCTCGGTCGGCTCGGGCGGCGGCACTGGCAGCACGACTCCCCCGACGGCAGTCCGCACGCCCGTGCAGCAGGTGCTCGACTTCGCCCTCGCCCAGCGCGGCAAGCCGTACAAGTTCTTCACGGCCGGCCCCGACACCTTCGACTGCTCGGGTCTCACGATGGCGGCGTTCGCGGTGGTCGGCATCTCGCTGCCCCACTACAGCGTTGCCCAGGCGAACGTCGGAGATCCCGTCGAGTGGACCACCGACGGCATCCGCCCCGGCGACCTGGTGTTCCTCGAGACCTCGGCCGGCAGCGGCGTAATCGGACATGTCGGCATCGCCGTGAGCGCCACCGAGTGGGTGCAGGCCCCCCGCTCTGGCGACGTGGTGAAGACGAGCACGATCCCCCAGCATCGGATCGTCGCCGTGCGCCGTCTGATCGAGGGCTGATCCCCTCCCCTGCGTGCCGCCGGTCCGGCTCGACGCCGGTTTCGTCATGACGAAAGTGGTTATCCGCCGAGCGCAATCAACGCCACCGCGATCGCCGTGGTGCCGACACCGATCGACTGCCACCAGCGCATCCGCTCGCCGTTGAAGACGACCGACAACAGGACCGCCACGCTCCCGAACTGCGAGCTGGCGACCGACACAGGGCCGGCCGACGAGTCCTGCACCGACTGGAAGGCCACCTGCAGCGCAGCGATGGCGATGAGCCCCGGCACCCCTGCGCCGATCGAATACCACCTCGCCTCGCCCCGCGGCGCGAACAGCGGATCGCTGCGGGCTGCCCACACTGCGAACAGCAGGATCAGCCCGGCCGCCCGCTGCAGCAGAACCGACGACACGCCCACATCGGCGCTGACGCCGCTCATGAACACGTAGGCGATACCGAACGAGATGCCGCTCGTGATGCCGAGCACCACGCCCATCGTCGCGCTGCCGGCACCGCCCGGCGTGTACGACGCCAGGAACAGCGCCACCGCTCCGAGACCCATGCCGGCTGCCGACACGGCCGCCGGCGTCGAGCCGCCGAGTACGTCCCACACCACCGGCACTGCTGCCAGCAGCACCGACGACAGCGGCGCAACGACGCCCATGCGCGCGATCGAGTACCCGGTGTACAGCAGCATCAGGCCGAGGATCATGAAGAGGCCCGAGCCTGCAGCAAGCAGCGAATCACGCTGGCTGAACGACGACGGCACCACGATGAGCAGCAGTGGCGCCAGGATCGTGCTGGTCAGCACCGAGGTCCGCGTGACCGTGATGGCGCTGGTGTGCCGTGCACCGCGGGCGGCCGAGAAGTCGGACAGCCCCAGCAGCAGCGCCGACACGATGGCGAGCACGATCGCCTTCACGGACGGCTCCGCTCGATCTCGTCGGGCAGCGCCCTGATGAGCGCGTCGACCTCGTCGTCGGTGGTGTACGCAGCGCAACTGACCCGCAGCAGCGCCAGGCGCCCCCACCGATGACACCGGGCCTCGATGCGATGACGTGTCAGCAGCCCCTGCATCAGCGCCTCGGTGTCGACATCGACCGGCAGTTGGCCGACGGCCATCTGCCCGAGCCACTCCGGGGTGCCGGGACACACCGGCGGCACGCCGGCAATCGCGTCGATGGCGTCGCGGGCCCTGACAGCCCGTCGGTGCTGCTGGGCGCGCATCGCTGCCCAGTCGAACGACTCGGCGAACCGGAGCGCCGAGTCCACCGCCAGGAATGGCGTGAGATCTCGGGTGCCCTGCCACTGATGGTGGTCGACGAACCTCGAACCTGACGGGTCGTCGCTCTCCCATCCCCAGCTGACCACCAGCGGCTGCAGCCACTCCTGCACCTGTGGAGTGGCGTAGAGGAACGAGCAGCCCTTCGGCGCGCACAGCCACTTGTGCAGCGCGCCCGTGTAGACGTCGGCACCGAGCGAGCCGAGGTCGAGATCCAGGTGCGCCGGCACGTGCGCGCCGTCGACGATCGTGAGGATGCCGTGCTCGCGGGCTCGCTTGCAGAGGGCGGCGACGGGAAGCACCAGCGCAGTGGCGCTCGTGAGGTGGCTGATGAACAGCACCCGCGTGCGCTCGGTCACGTGCGACCAGATGTGGTCGACGAGCGTCCCGGCATCGGCGACCGGTAAGGCGATGGGCGCGGCAACGAGCCGAGTGCCCGTCTCGTCGCACCACTTCGCCCACGTCCGCACGCAGGCGCCGTACTCGTGGTCGGTGGTGAGCACCTCGTCACCGGGGGAAAGACGAAGCGAGCGCACCACCATGTTGACGGCCGTAGTGGGGTTCGGGAAGAACACCACATCGTCGGGCGAGGCACCGAGGAACCCTGCGAGTCGCTGCCTCGCCGCACCGAGCAGCTCGTCGCTGCGGCGTCCTAGCCACTCGACCGGGTTGCGCTCCATCGCTGCACGCAGCGCGCTGGCCTCGCGCTCGACGGCAACCGGAACGGCACCGAACGATCCGTGGTTGAGGAATACCAACCCGGGCTCGAGCTGGAAGTCGGCGCGGCTCGGCAGCCGCGGCGGAACCGTCGACATCGCTCAGCCAGCTGCCGCGTCGAGATGTGCCTTCGCAGCGTCGACGAGGTCGGCAAGGCTCGCCACAGCCGTGTCGTCGAGCACGTCGGCGTAGAGCCTGGTGAGGATGTCGTCGGTGAGGCGCTCGGCGGGCTCCTTCGCCGTGGGCGCCACCTCGGGAAAGGGTCCCTTCCAGCCAAACCGCTCGGCGCCCTGCGTGCCGGCCGTGGCGAGCACGGCCTCGATCGGCCTGAGCCCAGCCGCCATGACGGCCGCGACGTGCACGCTGCCGCGCAGTTCGCGTAGCACGTGCACGAGGAAGAACGCCCGGCCTGCATCGTCGGCGGGCAACGGCTCGGCTCGCCACCCGGCAAAGAGAGCGAGGCCGCTGCTGGCGGCTCGCGACGCCACGGCACCGGCAAGTTCGGCAAGGCGACCGGCACCGTCGAACCCGTCGAGGCGCAGCCTGCCGAACTGGGCGCATGCAGCCCCGTACCGCGCGGCGGCTGCACGGGCGCCCTCGACGGCGATGCCCGGCTCCCACATCGCCCGGACCACGTCGGGGGCGAAGAAGCCGAAGGCCGAGGCCACGACGTCGGCATCAACATCACCGAGCACCCCTCCCCTGCCGGCCATGTAGTACGCGTACCCGTTCGGGTACCCCGCCGCACGGCACGGTCCGAGCACATCTGGGTCGAGCATCCATCGTCCGCCGAGGTCGCCCACGGGCGCAGTGAGGCGGCGGACTGAGTCGAGCATCGAGGACATGGCCCGACGGTAGCCGTCTGCCATGTCCCACGACGTCAGCGGCTGGGGCTATGGTGACAGTGCCGACACGCTCGGCCGGGAGAGTTTCCGTGCAGCCAGTACGGCGACGCCGAAGGAGCAACCGCCCCGGAATCTCTCAGGCCCACGGACCGTCCGAGCAGGCAGCGCTGGAGAGTAGGTGCACCACGGTGCACCTCGCCGACGGGGAAATCCGGAGCGATCCGGAGAAGCTCTCAGGCACCACGACAGCGGGGGAACCACGGCGCCACGGCGCCACCCGACCAGGAGGTTCGCCCATGTCGCTCCGCGACGAGTTCACCCGCCTCACCGGCCACGACGACTTCATCGAACGACACATCGGACCGTCCGACGACGACATCCGCTCGATGCTCGGCACTGTGGGCGTCGAGTCGATCGATGCGCTGATCGACCAGACGGTGCCTGCGTCAATCCGGTCGGCGGCGCCGCTCGACCTGCCGGGCGCCCGTCGGGTTGAGGACGTGCACGCCGAGCTACGCCGCCTCGCCGAGATGAACCGGCCGCGCACGAGCATGATCGGCCAGGGCTACTACGGCACCGTGACACCGCCCGTCATCCGCCGCAACCTGCTCGAGAACCCGGCGTGGTACACCGCGTACACGCCGTATCAACCCGAGATCAGCCAAGGCCGCCTCGAGGCGCTGCTCAACTTCCAGACGATGGTGGCCGACCTCACCGGACTGCCGCTCGCCAATGCATCAATGCTCGACGAGGCCACGGCCGCAGCCGAGGCAATGACCATGGCGCGCCGTGTCGCGGCAACGAAGTCGGCACGGTTCGCCGTCGATGCCGACACCCATCCGCAGACCGTGAACGTGCTGCGAACCCGTGCCGAACCGCTCGGCATCGAACTCGTCGTTGCCGACCTACGGGCCGCCCCCGATCTCGTGGCCGACGCCTTCGGCGTGCTGCTCGGACACCCGACCTCCACCGGCGCACTCCCCGACTGGAGTTCCATCGTCGACGCATGCCGGTCTGCGGGCGCCGTTGTGGTGATGGCCACCGACCTGCTCGCCTGCGTCGTCGCTGCGCCGCCCGGCGAACTGGGCGCCGACATCGCCATCGGCTCGGCACAGCGGTTCGGCGTGCCGATGGGCTTTGGCGGCCCGCATGCGGCGTTCCTTGCAACACGAGACGAGTACTCGCGGTCGCTGCCGGGCCGACTCGTCGGCGTGAGCGCCGACGCAGCCGGGCGTCCGGCCCTGCGACTGGCACTGCAGACCCGCGAGCAGCACATCCGCCGCGAGAAGGCCACGTCGAATATCTGCACCGCACAGGTGCTGCTGGCCAACATCGCCGGCATGTACGCCATCTGGCATGGTCCGGACGGACTCCGCCGCATCGCGCAGCGGGTGAACTGCCTCGCATCGTTGGCTGTCGCGGCCCTGCGCGCCGCCGGCCACGAGATGGTGCACGAGACATGGTTCGACACCGTGCGGGTGAGGTGTGATGCCGCAGCCGTTGCGGCCAGTGCCTGCGAGCACGGCCTGAACCTCCGCGTGGTCGACGCGTCCTCGGTCGCCTTCAGCATCGACGAGACCACCGGGCTCGCCGACATCTCGCGCCTGCTGGCTGCGTTCGGGGCCGACGACACGCTCGACGACATCCTGTCGTCGGCTCCGGGCGAACTTCCCGATGGCGGACTGCCTCGTCGCGTCGCCCCGGTGCTCGAACACCCGGTGTTCTACCGCTATCACTCCGAGCACGAGCTCCTCAGGTACCTGCGCCGCCTGGCCGACGCCGACCTCGCCCTCGACCGCACGATGATCCCGCTTGGCTCGTGCACGATGAAGCTGAACGCTGTGGCGGAGATGGAACCTGTCACGTGGCCCGAGTTCGCAGACCTCCACCCATATGCGCCCGACGAGGAGACCCAGGGCAGCCGCCAGCTCGTCGACGAGCTCGAGCAGATGCTCGTGAGCATCACGGGCTATGACGCAGTGAGCCTCCAGCCGAACGCCGGCAGCCAGGGTGAACTCGCCGGCCTGCTCGCCATCGGCGCGTACCACCGCAGTAGGGGCGACCACCAGCGCACCGTGTGCCTCATCCCGTCCAGCGCGCACGGCACCAATGCTGCCAGCGCCGTCATGGCAGGCCTCGAGGTCGTGGTCGCCGCCTGCGACGACCACGGCAACATCGATGTGGGCGACCTCCGGGCGAAGGCCGAGCAGGCCGGCCGGCGGCTCGCTGCCGTGATGGTGACGTACCCGTCCACGCACGGTGTCTTCGAGGAGTCGATCACCGAGCTGTGCGCGGTAATTCACGACCACGGCGGCCAGGTCTATGTGGACGGCGCAAACCTGAACGCCCTCGTCGGCCTCGCGCAGCCCGGTCGCTTCGGCGCCGACGTGAGCCACCTCAACCTGCACAAGACGTTCTGCATCCCGCACGGCGGCGGCGGACCGGGTGTTGGCCCCGTGGCGGTGCGGGCGCATCTTGCGCCGTTCCTGCCCGGCGATCCGCTCAGCCCCGAGGGGCCGGTCGGCCCGGTGTCGGCGGCACGGTACGGGTCGGCCGGCATCCTGCCGATTCCGTGGGTGTACATCTCGCTCATGGGTGGTACCGGCCTCCGTCGCGCCACCGAGGTCGCCATCCTCGCTGCGAACTACGTGGCGTCGCGTCTCGGCGAGGCGTACCCAATCCTGTACACCGGCCGCCACGGCAGGGTGGCGCACTAGTGCATCATCGACCTGCGGCCGCTCACCAAGTCGACCGGCGTGACGGTCGACGATGTCGCCAAGCGGCTCATCGACCACGGATTCCACGCGCCGACCGTGAGTTTCCCCGTTGCCGGAACCCTGATGGTGGAGCCGACCGAGAGCGAGACGCTGGTCGAGCTCGACCGGTTCTGCGACGCGATGCTGTCGATCAGGGGCGAGATTGCCCGAGTCGAGCGAGGCGAGTCGTCAATCGAGGACAGCGCCCTGCGGCATGCGCCGCACACCACCGCAGACCTCGTCGGCGAGTGGGCACGCGCATATTCGCGCGAAGAAGGGGCTCACCCGCTCGGCCTGCACCGTCCTCGCACCTACTACCCGCCGGTGTCGAGGATCGACGCCGCATACGGCGATCGCCACCTGGTCTGCTCGTGTCCCCCGATCGAGTCGTTTGCGTCAGCCTGAGCTGACGGGTCAACTCGACGAGAAGAGGCTTCCCCGCACGAACGGCAGCGGCACCACCCGGCCATCGATCTCCGAGCCACGCACATCGACCTGCACGGCGTGCCCCGTCTCGATTGCCGGATCCAGGAAGGCGAGCGCGATGCCGTGACCGAGCACCGGCGAGAAGTTGCCCGAGGTCACCGTGCCGACGCGCACGCCGCCTGACCTCACCTCGCAGTCAGACCTGGGAGGCCGTCGACCGTCGGTGGCGATGCCGCGCAGCACACGCCGCACGCCGGCGTCGCGCTCGGCTGCGAGCGCAGCCCTGCCGCGGAAGGTTGGCTTGTCCCATGCGACCACCCAGCCCAGTGACGCCTGCAGCGGCGTGATGCCGGCACCGAGCTCGTGCCCGTGCAGCGGCAGACCAGCCTCGAGCCGCAGCGTGTCGCGCGCGCCGAGGCCGGCAGGGACGATGCCGGCTGCCAGCAGCGCAGCCCAGAGATCGGAGGACACATCGTCGGGCACGCAGATCTCGACACCTGACTCCCCCGTGTAGCCGGTACCAGCCACGGTGCACGTGACGCCGCCCCAGTCGAGCCGGGCAACCCGGTTGCGTGCCACCGCCGCTGCGGCTGGGAACACCGACTCGAGCCGGGCGCGGGCCTGCGGGCCCTGCACGGCGAGCACCGCACGCGTAGAGGTGACATCGTGGCCGCCGATGGCCGCCGTGACACCGGCGGTGTTCGATGCGTTCGGCATGACGTCGAACGAGTGCTCGTCGATCCACCACACGATGATGTCGTCGAGTACCGAGCCGTCGGCCTCCTCGAGCAGGTGCGTGTACTGGGTGCGGCCGGGTGCGATTCGCTGCAGGTCATTGGTGAATGCCGCCTGCAGACGGTCGAGCACGCCGGGGCCCTCGACGCGAACGGTGCCGAGGTGCGACACGTCGAAGACGACCGCATCGCCACGGCATGCGAGGTGCTCGTCGACCGTTCCCGTGGGATACGCGATCGGCATCTCCCACCCGCCGAACGGCGCCATCTTGGCGCCGAGCCGTCGGTGCTCGCCGTCGAGCGGGCTGACTCCGCCCGACGACATCAGACGGCGGCGGCTGCGGGCACAGTGGCCTCGAGGCGGACCAGCTCGCTGTCGAGCTCGTCCTTCACGCCGCCGATAGCCAGCACATTCAGGACGCCCTGGCCACGGCGCAGCACGTCGACGAGCTGGTCGCCATCGCACAGCAGTACGTCGGTGCCGCTGATCACGAGGTGGGCCGCAGCGATGTCGCTGTCGACGTGCTCGCGCAGGTAGTCGAAGACCGTGCGGATGGCCTCGAGCTTGATGCCGGCGTCGAGCAGGCTCTTCACCAGCCGCAGTTCGAGCAGGTCGCGGTAGGCGTACTGGCGGCGGCTGCCGCTGCCGCTGGCGTCGGCCAGCGTCGGCCGCACCAGGCCGGTGCGAGCCCAGTAGTCGAGCTGTCGATAGGTGATGCCGACGACGTTGGCGGCGACCGTGCCGCTGTAGCCCTCGACCGCTGCTGCCTGCTGACGGCGCACATGCTCACTCATGTGGATGCCTCCTGGCTGTGGACGGACGACACGGGGGTAACTACCGCCGTGAAGTTCCGAAGCGTACGGCCGTTGCCGCGCGGCGTCAAGCACGCTGCGCGCGAATGGCAGTGTCGGATCGCGCGCACAGCAGCAAGACCGCCCCGGGCGCGGCGGTCAGGAGGCGAAGTCGTCGGGCGTGACGTCGTCGAGGAAGTCGCGGAATTCGTCGAGGATCGCCTCCGGGTCGCCCTCGTCGTCGGGCGTCACGGCCACGCCGGCCTCGTCGAGCAGTGCCTCCTCGGCGAAGATCGGCGCGTCGACGCGGACCGCAAGGGCAATGGCGTCGCTCGGACGGCTCGAGACGATGGTCTCGCCCGAGGTCGTGCGGATATGGAGTTCGGCGTAGAACGTGTGCTCGCGCACCTCGGTGATGACAACTCGCTCGAGGGTGCCCCCGAGCGTGGAGATCACGGTGACGGCGAGGTCGTGTGTGAGCGGCCGCGGCGGCACGATGCCCTCGGTTGCGTGGTGGATGGCGCTGGCCTCGTACTGCCCGATGAAGATCGGCAGCACGCGTGCACGGTCGTCGACTTCGCGCAGCATCACCATCGGGGTGTTGGCGGGCATCTCCACCTGCACGCCGAGCAACTCCATCCGGATCACGCCACGATGGTAACCCCCTCGGCTGGCTGCCGCCTGTCGGGGATTCTCCCTGCGGCGGGTGACCATTGGCACCAGGGGCGCGACTCTACGGCTCGAGGTGGTCGCCGAGCGCGATGCGCAGGAGGGCGTCGCGAAGCTGCTCGCCGAGGCCGGACAGCTCGGCGAGCGTGTCGGCGGCCATCTGGCGGCTCTGCGGATTCCGCTGACGGAGCATGGGCGCGATCAGCTGCTCGAACAGCGCCGCCTCTCGCTCGGCCGCCTGCTTCCACGCCCTCAGGTGCCGGGCCTCGATCCCCCGCTCCATGAACTTGGCCGCGATCGTGGCGATGGCGAGGTCGTTGGGCGAGTAGAGGGCGGTCGTGCCGGTGCCGGTCGGCGACACGAGGCCGAACGACTCGAGTTCGCCGAGTTGGCGGGCGGTGAGCCGCGCGAGTGCGCACACGTCGCCTGCGGAGTACTCGCTGCGCTCTACCGGCAGCATGGTGGGCGGCACGTCGCCGCCCGGCGCGAAGAAGTCGGCCACCCTCGGCGGTGCCGACGGGGGCTGTGGGGCGGGCGCCGGCCGATGCATCGCTGCAGGGTGGTTCGACGTGCGCACGTCGCGCGGTTCGACACCGTCGGTGTCGTCGCTGTCGTCGGCGTAGTCGGTGTCGTCGGCGAACAGGTCGTCGTGGCCGGCCGACGGCCCGCGCCGCCCGGGCGTCGGCGACCCCGGCCCTGCCGACGACGAGCCCGATGCCGATGGGCCACCGGAGGCTGTCCTGTCGGCAGCGTCGCCCTTCGACACGGACGGGGACCGGCCCGGCTCACCCGACGTGCGCTCGTCGCTCGACTCGTCGTCGGCACTCCGGGCGGCACGGGGCACCGACTGGCCGCCGGTGTCGTCGATCTCGCCGCTCTCGAGCCGATCGCGGATCACCCGCAGCGGAAGGAAGTTCTCGCGCTGTTCGCGGAGGATGACGCGGAGGCGCTCGACGTCGGCGTCGTAGAACTTCCGATAGCCCGACGGCGTGCGCTCGGGACCGATGAGCCCATGGCTCTCGAGGAAGCGAATCTTCGAGATCGACACGTCGGGAAACTCGTCGAGGAGAAGTCCGAGCACCTCGCCGATGGACAGATACGGACGCTCAGGGAGGCTCATCACTCAGCCCTGGAGAAGAAGATCAGCCGGAACTTTCCGACCTGCACCTCGTCGCCCTGCTGCAGCGCGGCCTCGTCGACTCGCTCGCCGTTCACGTACGTTCCATTCAGCGAGCCGTCGTCGCGCACCACGTAGCCACCGGACGTGTGCTCGATCTCCGCGTGCCGCCTCGACACCGTGACATCGTCGAGCTGCAATTCGCTGTCGGAGTGCCGCCCGATCCTCGTGAGGCGGTTTGTCAGCGTCACCGAGGTGCCCGCCTGGGGGCCGTTGCGCATGACGAGCGTCGCCATGCCGCGAGGCAGGTCGCCGAGGCGGACCACGATGTCGTCATCAGTGCCAGGAGCGTCCTGCAGGGGGTCGACACGCCCGATGGTGACCGTGCGGTCGTCGGCATGGTCGAGGATCGAACCGCACGACGAACAGAAGCTGGACTCCGGCGGGTTGCGATGCCCGCACTGGTTGCAGAACACGTAGGCCATCGGCCTCGAGTGTAGTTGGCTGCTGTCAGCCCTCGATGAGAGCCCGGTAGGCGGCGGCGTCGAGCAGCCCTGCCAGCGCATCGGGCCCGTCGATCTCGATCTCGCACAGCCAGCCCTCGCCATACGGATCGGCGTTGAGCAGCTCGGGGCCGGCCGCCACGGCAGCATTTCCGGCGACCACGACCCCGGCGACCGGTGCATACACGTCGCTCACCGACTTCGTGCTCTCCACCTCGCCGAATCGCTGCCCCGCCGACACCGTGGTGCCGACTGCGGGCACCTCGACGAACACGACGTCGCCCAGCGAGTCCTGGGCGTAGTCGGTGATGCCGACACGGGCTCGCGACCCGGTGACACGTACCCACTCGTGATCGGCGCTGTAGAGGAGATCGGCGGGAATGTTCACGTCGCGACCCTAGCGGCCCGAGTGGTCGCCAGGGGTCGAGCCGGCGGCAGCTGCCCGCCGTCCGCGGCGGATCCCGTCGCGAATGAGCGGCGCATAGCCGATACCAGTCCACACGCTGATCAACAGGCCGGGCAGGCCAAGGATCCACGCGCTGCCCTCGAAGAACCAGTCGACGGCGATTCCCGACTCGCCGAGCAGGAAGCCCGGAAACGTGAACATCAGCAGGAAAGTTGCCGTCTTCCCCCACCACGTCACGTCGAAGCGCTGCATGCGGAAGACCAGCGTGGCGACCGCAACGGTGCCGCCCACCAGCACCTCGCGGGCCATCACGGCGACGCAGAACCACAGCGGCGCCGAGCCGTCGATGATGATGGCGGTGATCGCGACGAGAAAGAGGAGACGGTCGGCGGTCGGATCGAACATCTTGCCGAACTCGCTCACCTGGTTGAAGCGACGCGCCAGCCAGCCGTCGACCCAGTCGGTGGCACCGAGCACGCCGAGGAGCAGTCCTGCCGCAAGCCTCGAATCGAGTCCGAAGAGCAGCCAGACGAAGACGGGGATGCAGCACAGCCGCAGCAGCGTGAATGCGTTCGGCAGTGTCAGGTAGCGGTGTGCGCTGAGCTGTTCGGGTGCGTTCGGTGATTCTGCCGACTCATCGCTGCTCGACGTGCCCTGCCGTTCCACGCCGACGATGGTAGCCAGCAGCTCTCGTCGTGCCCGGCGCTCTCAGCGCCGTCAGCGGCTCGGTCACGGTCTGGTCTACCGTGCGGGCCATGACGACCGTCTTCTCGCGCATCATCGCCGGCGAGATTCCCGGCACCTTCGTCCACCGCGACGACGCCTGCGTGGCATTCATGTCGATCAACCCGATGGCGCACGGGCACACCCTGGTCGTGCCGGTGGCCGAGGTAGATCACTGGATCGACCTCGACGAGTCGCTCGCCGCGCATCTCTTCGCCGTGGCCCACCGGATCGGGAGGGCTCAGCAGTTGGCGTTCGAGTGCGAGCGGGTGGGACTGATCATCGCCGGCTATGAGGTGCCGCACACGCACCTGCACGTGATTCCGACGAACTCGATGGGCGAACTGTCATTCGCCAATGCTGCGGCGCACGTCGACCGCGAGGCACTCGATCGGGCTGCCGCCGCCATAGGCGACGCCCTGCATCGCCTCGGCTGATCCGCTGTCAGGGCAGGGGCGGGACGCCCACCTCGGCAACGGGGTCGGACTCGACCGGGAGGTCGGTGTCGACGAGCGGCACCTCGACACCGCCTGACGCGCTGAACGTGTCGGTGCCGACGGCAGCCGATGCTGTCGCTGCAACGCTGGACGCCGTCAATGCAGCAGCACCGGTCTCGGACGAGTCGGGCATGGGCGGCAGTCCGACGTCGCCGGTGACGACGATCACCGGCACCGTGGTGGCGAGGTTCATCTCGACGAGTGACGGCATCGTGGTGGTGGGCTGCATCGTCGGATTCGGCACGCGGCTGCCGGGTACCGGCGTGCCCGTGGAGGGGTTCGTGCCGCCCGCCGCTGCGGTGCCGACCAGTCCGATCACCACGGCACCCGTGGCGAAGAGACCGGCCATCGCCGTCCGCTGGCTGCGGGTGGCGCCCATCAGGGCACCGAGGCGCTCAACGACGACCTCACCCTTCTCCTGCAGGTAGGCGGCCAGCACCTCGATGTCGTCTCGTCGCAACTCGACCGTGGGAGCGCTCTTCTGACGGCGCATCGAGCGCACGAGCCGGAGGTACGCCTCGAGGAGCGACGTCGAGCTGAGCGGCTCGAACGGGGCACTGATGCCCCCGGCGCTGATGCGACCGAACTCGACGACGATCGGCAGCCGCGACGGGAGGATCTGGGTGACATCGCAGCCGTAGAGACCGGTGAGCTGCATCACAGTGGGCGCGTCGAGACGCCGCTCGCCCGCCTCCCACGCTCGGAGGTCTCGCTTGGAGAAGCGCCCGTCGCTGCGACGCGCCAGGCGCCCGAGGGTCACGCGCCGCTCGCGCCGAGTAGCCAGCAGGAGGTTGGCCATGCGACGCGCAAACGCGACGCTGCCGATGTCGACCTGATCACTCCCCTGCGGCGGGTTCCCTGAGGTATCCACGCTGTACTCCTTGTGTCTCCGGCGTCTTCATCGGCACCAGACGCCGGCGACTTGACCATTCTTGCCGATCTTGACGAACTCGTGACTCAAGTCCCGTCGCAGCCACGCTCGGTGGCCTGATGCCCCATCGCCTCACCGACCGCGGCAATCAACGCTGGAGAGTCCGTCCCGACCCGGTTCACCGCCGTGCTGACCGGGTGCAGCACGAGCACCTCCGGGGCAGCCGGGCGCAGTAGTCCGGCAAGGTCGTCGGTGTCGGCGTTCGCCGGGTCGAGCCATTCGTCCCAGTCGGCTGGCTTGAGCACCACGGGCATGCGGTCGTGCACCGGTGACATCACCGAGTTGGCCGCCGTGGTCAGCAGTGTGCACGAGTGCAGCCACGCCGCCGATTCGTCGGCCACCGACGGATCACGCCACGTGGACCACAGTCCCGCCGCCGCGATCGGAAGGCCGTCGGCGCGGTGCACGAAGTAGGGCTGCTTCGGCCCCTTCGGCACAGCCGGCGGCTGCCACTCGTAGAAGCCGTCCATTGGCACGATGACGCGCCGTCGGGCAAACGATGCCCGGAATGCCGGCTTCTCGGCAGCGGTCTCCGCCCGCGCGTTGATCAGTCGCGAGCCGATGGAGATGTCCTTCGCCCACGACGGCACGAGCCCCCATCGGAACACCTCGATGCGGCGCCCGCCGTCGGTCGGCTGCACGATCCCGTAGACCGCCATCGTCGGCGCCACGTTGTAGCGGGCCGGCAGTTCGACATCCGGCGGCGACGCATTGAAGACGGCGGCAAGGGTGGCCGGGCTACTGGTCGAGACGAAGCGGCCGCACATCGGTGCCGCTCAGGGGAACTGAATGAAGACCTCGCAGCGCCGGTTCAGGGCGCGACCCTCGGAGGTCGACTGGTCGATGCCGGGCAGCGGCTCGCTGTCGCCCTTGCCGATGCGGGTGATCGAGCCGCGAGGGCGGTCGAGCAGGTCTTCCAGGGCCGACGCAAGGGCATCGGCCCGGTCCTCGCTGAGCGTGAGGCGCGTGGCGATGCTGCCGTCGGACGACGAGTGGCACACGACGATGATCCGCAGTGATCCGTCGGCGACCGTGTCGGCGATGGCCTCGATCGCCTCGTACGAACTCGGGCCGAGCTCGGCGGAGTCGGCCTCGAACAGCACGTCGGCGGGAATCTGGACCTCCTGGAACTCCTCGCCGGCATTGGTGTTCGGCACTGACGATGCCGGCTCGGGTTCGGAGATGATGGCCGTCGGATCGGTCCACCAGTACTCGACAGGGGTGATCTCGCCGACGTCGATGCCCTCAGCGCCGCCGAAGCGGTCGGATGACGCGGACACCCCCGTGAGCCCGGCGGCCTCCTCGCTGACCAGCAGGCTGTCGAACGCGCCGTTCGAGTAGGCCAGGCCACCCGCCACCAGCACGAGCACTGCTGCCACTGCGCCAGCGATCAGTCCAACGGGCGCGTTGCTGCGGCGGCGACTGCGGCGTCGACTGCGGCGGCGACGACGCTTAGCCATGTCTGCGCTCCGTCACGGACGCGGAACCTTGCGACACCGGACGTCAGCCGCCTGCGGCGACGCCGGTGCGGGCGCGGCCAGCGCCGACTTCCGACAGCCAGTACGTGGGCCGCTCGGTCTCTTCTGTGATCGGCTCGAGCAGGGTGGCCGTGGTCGAGTCCGGAGCGACATCGTCGCGGTCGACGATCTCGAAGTACTCGCTGAGATCGGGCCAGTAAGTGTCGGGCATGCGTTGCTGCAGAACCCAGTGGCCCTTCATCTGCGCCAGTCCGATCACGCCGCTGTTGGCCGCCATCGCTGCGGCGGCGCCGGCAAGGGTCATGTTCCACGCCGCCTCGGCACGCTGGCGGTATTCGCGCACGATGTGCTTGGCCGCCTCGATGTTGGCGTTGTGCTCCTCGATGGCGTCGATCTCGGTAGACTGGAAGATCGCCTCGGCGTCGTCGACTGCCTGCTGGGTAAGCGAGATGAACGTGCGTGCCGGATCGCAGTAGTACCAGGATGCGGCGAAGGACCCGGCGCCGATGAGCAGCGCCCACATGCCGAAGGCGATGCCGATCGAGATCGACTCCTCCTGGGCGCGGTACACGCCGATGGCGAGGCCAGCGAGGGACGAGGTGCCGATGAAGGTGTACAGCACCTTGCGGTTCAGCAGGCGGCTGCTGTCGTCGACGCCGAACACGGCCTCGACAACGCGCTCGGTCTCTTCGTCGCCGGACGCCGAGAGGTTCTTGACGAACGACTCGCGGCGGAGGTCTTCGCCGAGCTTGCCCGACACGATGACCGCTGCGCCGACGGCAAGGGCCATCACGCCGGCGATGAACGGCGACTCCCCGCCATAGGTGAGCGCCAGGGTCATGCCGGCGGCATCACCGACGAGGAAGAACAGGATCCACAGGTTCTTGCCGGTGGAGCCGCTGAACCGAACATGGGGACCGAGGATCCGCTGCGCGTCAGCGTGGCGCTGCAGGGCGGCCCGGTAGCTCTGCAGCATCAGTCGTCGGGCCTTGGCCTGCTGGACCGCCTCGAAGCGGCGGGCGCGGGCGTCGGCGAGGATCTCGCGGATTGCTGCGCTGGCGCCCGCTGCGTACTCGGCTGCCTGGGCGCGGGCCTCGGCAACGAACTGGGCGGCCACGTGCAGGACGGCGCCCTCGGGCAGGTCGATGGGCGAATCGGTGGGCTGCGGCGCCACGATGCGGACATTCGTCGCCCAGTCGATGGGGTCGCGGTCGAAGCTGCGCTGCACCGACTTGCGCGTCGGCGCGGCAGCATCGCCGTTCAGGGTGCTCCAGGCACCAGATCTGCTGTTGAAGAGTCCCACTGTGTCTCCCGGCCTCGGTCGGTTGGGCAGTTCCTGGCGGAATTGAAGGTGATTCGGTCGTGGTCCCCAGGACTCAATCTGCCGAAAATGTACTGGAGAATGTGCGGCATTCCGCCCCGGTGGCCTCGCACAGCAGCTGGGCGTACACCTGGGTGAGGTCGACCACCTGCTGGGGAGGCTTGTCCGTGCCGCCGAGGCGGCCGACGCCGAACATCGACACCGGCACGCCACTGAGGTCGGGCATGGTCTGCTCGGCGATCAAATCCTCGATGCGGGCCTCGCTGAGCCCCGGGCGGTTGATGTCGGCCGAGCCCTCGGTGGACACGCCATCGGCGTAGATGCTGACCGAGACATTGGTGTCGCCACCCCCGCTGGCGCGGACGAAGTCGGACACGATCGAGAAGGCGGCGAGAAGGTCGTGGCCGCCCGACGCACGCGAGGTGAGCACGGAGTTGAGGCTCCGGCGGACTTCCTCCATCACTGCCTCGACGGCGGCCGGGATCTTGCGGTCGCGGCCGATCTCGCTGGCGCCGACCACCCTGATCTGGCCCTGGAACAGCACTTCCGAGGTCGAGGCCGAACCGCCCCAGGCCACGATGGTGATCTCGCCGTCGCAGTCGGCGACCCGCTCGGCATCGACCTGCACCGCGTTCAGGCGCTCGCCGAGGATGTCGATGTCGCGCCCGCTGGTCGAGATGTCGATCAG
Organism: Ilumatobacteraceae bacterium; assembly: GCA_046076025.1. GTDB lineage: Bacteria > Actinomycetota > Acidimicrobiia > Acidimicrobiales > Ilumatobacteraceae > UBA668. The sequence continues at coordinate 7,320 of JBJTRF010000264.1, read as the reverse complement.
GGACAGCTGCACCGGCGGCGCTGCGTCGCAGGCGAAGTTGTACTCGCTGGCCTCGCCGCCGACCGCCGAGCAGGCGGCGATGAGGGGTGCCGCTACCGTCAGGAACACCGCCCAGGACGCCGCAACTGGACGCCGCGCGCCCGAGTCGGCTGCACAAGACGCGCGCCGAGCGAGGTGGGTGGGGCGGAAATGCACCCGACGAGACTACCCGTGCACCGCGCGAGCCGCTAGGGCGCCCTCCGGGTACTTCGGCGGCGGCCACCGCAGTGTGAGCGACAAACGCTGCCACGCAGTGTGGTCGGGCTGGCGGGATTCGAACCCACGACCTCTTGTCCCCCAGACAAGCGCGCTAACCAAGCTGCGCCACAGCCCGTCGACCGGCCGCCGATGCTAGCCCGTGAACAGGGCGATCACCCTCCATGCGAGGTACGCCACCAGCATGGCGACCAGCAGCTTGAAGTGCCACGGCGCCGAGGTGCTGGCGCGGTCGCCATCGGCCCCCGCCGCCAGCCGCCGCAGGTCGAGCGACCTGCCGGTGACGCGCTCGGCGGGACGCTGCGACTCGAGCGACATGCCGCACGACGGACAGCTGCCGTCAGCGCGGATCGCCGAGGGCGCGAAGTAGCGGGCGCAGTCCTCGCACCACGGCATGTCACTCGCTCCGCTTCCTGACACGCAGCTTGATGGGCGTGGCGCCGAGGCCGAAGGCCTCGCGGATGCTGCGCTCGAGGTAGCGCAGGTACGTGGCAGGGAGCTCGCGGTTGACGAAGAGGGTGAACGTCGGCGGATCGGTGGCGCCCTGCAGCGCGTACAGCACGCGCAGCCCGTGGCCAGCTGGCTGGCGCTGCTGCGCGTCGGAGATGACGCGGTTGACGTCGCGTGTGGGCACGCGACGCCGGTACTGCTCGATCGCTTCCTGCAGCAGGGGCCGGAGCTTGTGCACGCCCTTGCCGGTGAGCGCCGAGATCTTCAGCACCGGCGCGTCGCCGACGAAGTGGAGCTTGCGCTCGAGATCTGCCGTCACCGATGCTCGGTCGTCGGCATCGTCGACGAGCTCCCACTTGTTGAGCATCACCACGATGGGGCAGCCGGATGCGTCGACGCGCTCGGCGAGCCGCTGATCCTGGCTCGTCACGCCCTCGGTGGCATCGATGACGAGCAGCGCGATGTCGGCATCATCGATCGCCCGCAGCGCGCGCACCATGCTGTAGTACTCGGCAGAGTCGTCAATCCTGCTGCGCCGGCGCATCCCTGCCGTGTCGACGAACACGATCGGGCCGTCGGGGGTCTGGACGAGCGTGTCGATGGCGTCGCGGGTGGTGCCGGCCATGTCGTGAACCACCGAGCGGTCCTCGCCGACGAGCCGGTTGAACAGCGTGCTCTTGCCGACATTCGGGCGGCCCACGATGGCGACGCGCGGCGGCTCGTCGTCGGGACTCCACAGCGGCGCCGCCTGCTCGTCGTCGTCTTCGACTTCGTCGGTCGGCGCAGCGTGGCCGTCGTGCTCGTCGGACTGCGGCAGCCGCGCGATCACCTCGTCGAGCAGGTCGCCGGCGCGGCGTCCATGCAGCGCGCTCACCGGCACCGGCTCGCCGAGTCCGAGCGCCATGAACTCCCATCGGTCGTTCTCGCGCCGGTCGTTGTCGGCCTTGTTGGCGACGAGGAGCACCGGCACGCGCGCCTTGCGCAGCCACTGTGCCACCGCCTCGTCGTCGTCGGTGAGCCCGATCGACGCATCCACCACGAACAGCACGACGTCGGCGTCGCGCACTGCGGCCTCGACCTGCCGGCTGACCTTCTCGTCGAGCTCGGAGCCACCGGGCAGCCAGCCGCCGGTATCGACGATCAGGAACCTGCTGCCGAGCCACTCGGCCTCGAGTGCCTTCCGATCGCGGGTGACGCCCGGCCGGTCCTCGACGATGGCCGCCTGCTCGCCGACGATCCGGTTGAAGAGCGTGCTCTTTCCCACGTTGGGGCGGCCGACCACGACCACGCTCGGGAGCGAGTCGTGACTCACGGTCGCTGCACCTCGGCACAGCCGGCACCGACAGGCTCGAGCGCTGCGCGCAGCGCCCTGCCGTCGGTGGGCACGACCTCGACACGACGCGGCAGTTCGGCGGGCGTGGTCCCGTCGAGGAAGCGTCCCTCGCTGAGGCACACGTCGGGCAGCAGGTAGCGATGCCCATGCGGCTCGGCAGCGAGCGCTCGAGACAGGTCGGCTCCCACCATCAGCCCGGTGACGGCCGTGTTGCCGCCGAAGAAGTCGTTGCGCACCGGGATGATCCTGACGTCGGGTCGGCCGAGCTCGCGGACGAGCGGGGCAAGCACCCGCGCACCGTACTCACCCGTGAGGATCCCCACGGGTGCATCTCGTCGCGGCACGATGGCCACGGGTGCCACGTTGCCGTCACGCGACGCCTGCAGGGCGGTGTCGCCGGCAGGGTTGCGCGGTGCCCGGTATCCCTCGGGCGGCGCGCCGTCGACCCATGCGAAGAACCCAGCCCGTGTTCCCGCCGCATCGTCGGCCGTCCCGTGCCATTCGCGCTCAAAGGTGCGGGCCATGCCGACGCCGTCCTCGTGGAGATCGAAGTCGTCGTAGCACTCGGTGGGCGGAAACGGCTGGCCGCACATCAGGTAGTACTCGTCGGCTGCGAACACGAGCCGGCGACCGAGAATGCGGCGATAGACGCCCTGCCAACGGTGGACCGCATCGAGCACCGCCGTCGCCTCATCGACGGTGTGGGCGCGCATCGACGACTCTGGGTTGAACCGGCTGATGCCCAGCGGCACCACGGCAAGCGACTGAAGGTCGGGGTACTCGTCGAGAATGCCGGCGAGGGTCCGCTCGAGCACGATGCCGTCGTTGACGCCAGGGCACAGCACGATCTGCCCGCGGATGGCGATGCCGTGGTCGAGCAACTGGCGCAGCCACCGCAGGCTCATTCCGCCGCGCGGGTTACGCAGCATCGCCGAGCGGACGCCGGGCTCGACCGCGTGGATGCTCACGTTGATGGGCGACAGCCGCTCGGACACCACCCGCTCGAGATCGGCCTCGGTGAACCTGGTGAGCGTCGTGAAGTTCCCGTAGAGGAAGCTCAGCCGGTAGTCGTCATCCTTCAGGTAGAGGCTCTTCCGGAGGCCCTTCGGCAGCTGGTAGATGAAGCAGAACTCGCAGTGGTTGTCGCAGGTGCGCACCCTGTCGAAGAGCGCGCTCGAGACCTCCGCTCCGAGGGGCTCGCCCGCCCGCTTCACGACGTGCACCTCGGTGTCGAGTCCGCCGCGGCGAACCTCAAGCATCACGTCGGCCTCATCGGCTGCCATGCGCCACTCGATGACGTCGCGCGGCGTCATGCCGTTGATCGAGGTGACCTGGTCGCCGACCGCGAGTCCTGCGGCCTCCGCCGGCGAGCCGGGGAGCACGGACGCGACCACCGGCAGTGCCATTGTGCTGAGGCTACCGGCGGGCGCCGCTGGGCCGCCGGTAGCCTCGCCGTCGTGGCGGTCGACCGTGTGCTGCTCGCCGAGCCCCGCGGCTTCTGCGCAGGTGTCGAGATGGCCATCAAGGCGCTTGCGTGGATGGTGCGAACCTTCGACCCGCCCGTGTACTGCTACCACGAGATCGTCCACAACAAGATCGTCGTCCAGCGCTTCGAGGCGCGCGGCGTGGTCTTCGTCGACGACATCGCCGAGGTTCCCGAGGGCAGGCCCATCATGCTCTCGGCGCACGGGTCGGCTCCCGAGGTGGTGACCGCTGCGCGGTCGAGGGGCAGTTACGTCGTCGACTCCGTGTGCCCGCTCGTCACCAAGGTGCACCACGAGGTGAAGGTGCGCGCAGGCAAGGGCTACCGCATCGTCTACGTCGGGCACGAGGGGCATGAGGAGGCTGTCGGGACAATGGCCGTCGCCCCGGCGGCGATCTCGCGGGTGGAGAGCATCGACGAGGTGGCGGCGCTCCCCGACTTCGCCGATCCGGTGGCGCTGCTCGCGCAGACCACCCTGTCGCACCGCGACTGGGAGGGTGTCGCCGTCGCCGTCCGCGAGCGCTATCCGGACGTGTGGTCGCCGGGACGCAGCGACCTCTGCTTCGCCACCACGAACCGCCAGTCGGCGCTGATGGCCATGGCGCCGCAGTGCGACGCGATCATCGTCATCGGGTCGTCGAACTCGTCGAACACCAGGGCGCTCGAGAAGCTCGCCCTCGAAGCGGGCTGCCGGGCGGTGTACCGGGTCAACACCGTGGCCGAGCTACCGCTGGATCTCGCCGGCACCGTCGGCGTCACCGCCGGCGCATCGGCTCCGGAGGAGCTCGTCGACGAGATCATCTCGTTCCTCGGTCCCGAACACGGTGTCGAGGTGGTGCGCGTCACCGACGAGGACGAGTACTTCCCTCCCCCACGCCACCTCCGCGACCTCCAGGCAGCGATCGGGTCGGCGGCAGCGGCACTGGTGGGCGGCTCACCGGCTGCGTCGGCCGCCTTCGACGATCGGTCGCTCGCGGCGAGCGAGGTGCTGCGCTCGCTCGGCGCTCCCTGAGCACCGGCCTAGCCTCGCGCCGTGATCGCTCCCACGCTCGACACTGTCCGACTGTTCCTGCACGTTCTCGCTGCAGCCATCTGGGTGGGCGGCCAGTTCGCGCTCGCCGGCATCGTGCCCACATTGCGCCGCGATGCGCCCGCCGCGACGAAAGCGGTGGCGCAGGCGTTCGCCCGGATGGCGTGGCCGTCGTGTGCGGTGCTCCTGGCCACCGGCATCTGGAACCTGCTCGACATCGACGTCACCACGCTGTCGGGCGATGCTGCCGCGACCGTGTTCGTCCACCTTGCGCTCGGCATCGCCTCCGGCGCGTTCGTGGCCGTGCACTCGCTGGGTTCCAGTCGACTGGCGCTGGCGCTGGGCGGCGCCCTCGGCGCGTTGACCGCCGTTGCGGCGATGTTCACCGGCGTGCTCCTGCACGGCTAGCGGGGCGGGCCGTCCGCCGCACGGCCGGTCAGTTCCGCGGCACCTTGCTCCACGGAATCTCGCGGTCGACGCGCACGTCGCCGGGCAGGCCGAGCACGCGTTCGCCGAGGATGTTGCGCATCACCTCGGTGGTGCCGCCCTCGATCGAGTTGGCGCGGCTGCGCAGGAAGGCCTTCTGGGGAGTGGCGTACTCCATTGCGTGCTCGGGCCGAACCATGGCGAAGCTGCCGTACAGCATGCCGTCGGCGCCGAGCAGGTCGACGACGCATTCGTGGATCGCCTTGTTGAGTTCCGCCGAGGCCATCTTTCCGATGCTGCCCTCGGGGCCGGGGTCTCCCATGCGCCGCATCTGGTTCGCTCGAATGTTGGTGAGCCGCAGCGTCTCGGCGCGGATCCACAGGCGGGTGACGCGGTCGCGCATCGACGCATCCCGCCGCCAGTCGGGTGCCGCCGACCACGCTGCCATCAGGTGACCGATCGTCCCCGAGCCGCGCTGAGGGATCGCGCCCCCGATGGAGAAGCGCTCGTTCATCAGCGTCGTCAAGCTCACCCGCCATCCGTCCCCCGGCGTGCCGAGCATCTCGGCTGCGGGAATGCGGGTATCGGTGAAGTACACCTCGTTGAACTCGGCCTCGCCCGTCATCTGGCGGAGCGGACGCACCTCCACCGTCGGGTCGAGCATGTCGACCACGAATGCCGTGAGACCGGCGTGCTTCACCGCCTCGGGATCGGTGCGCACGACGAGCAGACCCCACCTCGACAGGTGCGCCAGCGTCGTCCAGACCTTCTGGCCGTTCACCACCCACTCGTCGCCGTCACGGACGCCGCGCGACGACAGGCCGGCGAAGTCGCTGCCGGAGCCCGGTTCGCTGAAGAGCTGGCACCAGATCTCCTCGCCGGTGAAGAGCGGACGCAGGTACTTGCGCTTCTGCTCGTCGCTGCCCCACGCGACCACGGTGGGCCCGCACATGCCGTGGCCGATCGGGTTGCGGTAGACGGGATTGGGCGCGCCCGCAGCGAACAGGCGCTCGTCGACCGCCTTCTGCAGCTTCGGGTTCACGCCGAGACCGCCGTGCCCCTCGGGGAAGTGCTCCCACGCCAGGCCGCGGTCGAATTGGGCGCCCAGGAAGTCGACTGCCGAGGTCGACTTCGGCGGCGCCTCGCGCAGCAGTTGGTCGACGAGCGCCACGACGCGCTCCTCGTCGGTCGTCGATGTCGTCTCCAGCAGTGCCATCTCATCCCCCGTGTGCTGTTCGCGTCGCTGCGCTGTCCCGCCACCAGAACGACGGGAACCGACCCCCATGACAGTACCGATGCCGCTGCGGACGGGCGGACTCGTGCTCGGCCGTCGGGTCGATGCCGGTCAGGCGGTTCGGCGGGTGAGCCGCGCCGAGCCGTCGACCCCGGTACTGGTCCCGGCAGTGGAATCCCCTGACCATGCGGCCTGCAGGAAGTCCCAGGCGATGCCCACCTGAATGCGCATCAGGTCGCGCCAGGTGCGCCCGGCCGGGAGCTGGTCGACCGATGCCGCAAGGTAGGCGCGGACGATGTCGGGCAACTCGGGCACCATGTCGGCAAGTTCCGCATAGAGCGCGGTGTCACTCGCTGCCTGGTGGCCGGCGCCGAGCAGGTCGAGGCGCCACGACGGCGTTGCGGGCACGAGCTCCCACGGACGGTCGGCGTCGGTGGCGGGCGGCGTCGTGCGGTCGGCCTCGGAGGCGACGATGAGCATCGGCGACGACACCGCCGTGAGCAGCTCGTCGGAGAGCATCCGGGTATACGGCTGGAATCCGATGACGGCGCTCGGCGGCACCGCAGTGTCAGCGGACGGCAGTGCCGCTGCGGAGGACGCCAGTGCGAACGCGGTGTAGGCGCCGTAGGAATGGCCGGCGAGCACGAGCCTCGACAGGTCGGCCACCGCAGGTGCCGCCATGTCGAGGCGGCCGGCATGGATGGCGTCGATCACGTGACGGGCGTCGGCGACGCGGTTCGACTCGTTGGCGCGGTCGTCGACCTGCGTGCCGGCGAGCCAGTCGCCTAGCGCATCGCCCTCGTGCAGCGGCGCGACCACGATGCAGCCCCTGGCAGCAAGTGCCTCGCACAGCGTCGAGTAGGCGATGCTCGTGCCAGTGCGGCCGTGCGAGAAGACGACGACAGGCCACGCTCCCGCTGCGGCGTGCGCCCCCTCGACCGCAACGGCGGAGCGCAGCGAGATGCCCGGCAGCACCTCGTACTCGGCACGGGGCCCCGACGAGTCACCGTCGGCCGGGTACCAGCACTCGACGGCGAGGCCGGCATCAACGCGGCCGCCGAGCACCCGGGCGGACCGACGGCCCACCGGCAGTGCCGGCGACTCGATGG
>JBJTRF010000263.1:0-4021 GCA_046076025.1 Ilumatobacteraceae bacterium | reverse complement strand
CGTCGCGCTCCGCGCCGGCCTGCGCTGCGCATGAGCCTCCTCCACCGACACGGACCGGGCCGTCACGCACCGGCGCACGCCGACCGCACCGGCCCCGTGCTCGAGGTCGAGCGGCTCGGCGTGCGCTACGGCGAGCGCCAGGCGCTCGGCGACGTCACCTTCGCCGTCGGCCGCGGCGAACTGCTCGCCGTGGTCGGCCCCAACGGCGCCGGGAAGAGCTCGATGTTCAAGGCGATCTGCGGCCTCGTCAACCACGACGGCATCGTCGAGGTGAACGGCGTGCACTGCCACCACCGCACCGACCGGATGGACATCGCCTACATCCCGCAGCGCTCCGACCACGATCTTGCCTTCCCGATCACCGTCATCGAGCTCGTGCTGGCCGGCCGGCGCCGATTCCGCCGCTGGTGGCAGCCACCGTCAGCCGACGACCGCGCCGCCGCGCTCGACGCGCTGCGTCGGGTGCGCCTCGCCGACGCCGGCGACCGGCCGCTCGGCGAGCTGTCGGGCGGCCAGCTGCAGCGCGCCTTCCTCGCCCGCGCCCTCGCCCAGGAGGCATCGGTGGTGCTGCTCGACGAGGCCCTCGGCGGCGTCGACCAGCCCACCACCGAAGAGCTGTTCGACCTGTTCCGCACGCTCGCCGCAGATGGCACCACGCTGCTCGTCTCGACCCACGACCTCGCGCTGGCGCGGCGTCGCTTCGACCGCTGCCTCGCCGTCAACGGCACGCTCCGCGCCGACGGCGACCCGGCCGACGTGCTGTCGGTCGACACGCTCGAGACCATCTTCGGATCAGCGTCGCCCGTCGTGGTCGAACCGGCCGGCGACGATCGGGCGGCGCGCGAGGCGCCGCGGAAGGCAGGCAACGGTGCAGTGGCTGACTGATCCGTTCCAGCTCGAGGCGATGCAGCGCGCCCTCGTGGCCACCGTCATCATCGGCGTCGTCGCGCCGGTGGTCGGCACGTGGGTGGTGCTGCGCCGGATGGCCAACCTCGGCGACGCAATGGCGCACGGCACGCTGGCCGGCGTCGGCATCGCCTATGCGGCGGGCGCGAGCATCCTCATCGGCGCGATCGGTGCCGGCCTGCTGATCGCCGTGCTGCTGCTCGCCTTCTCGTCGAATCGCCGGCTGGGCCAGGAGACCGTCGTCACTGTCACCGGCACCACGTTCTTCGCCCTCGGCGTGGTGGTGATCAGCCGGCTCGACACCGGCGTCGAGCTCACCCACTTCCTCTTCGGACGCGTGCTCACCGTGACATGGCCCGACGTGTGGCTGAGCCTTGGCCTCGGCGGTGCAGCGGTGGCCGTCGTGCTGGCGCTGTTCGGCGAGTTGCGGCTCGCCACCTTCGACCACGTGCAGGCCGAGCAGGTGGGCGTGCGGGTCGAACTGGTGCAGGCAGTGCTGATCGTGCTGCTGGCCGTGGTGGTCGTGGTGAGCCTGCGCACCGTCGGCACGGTGATGTCGGTGACGATGCTCGTCACCCCCGCCGCCACCGCCCGGCTGCTCGCCCGCACCCTCCGGCAGATGACGCTGCTCGGCGTGGCGATCGGCGTGGCCGTCGGCGTCGGCGGCCTGGTCGCCAGCTACCACCTCGGCTCGGCCCCAGGGGCCACGATCGCCCTCGCTGCCGCCGCCGTGTTTGCCGTGGTGTTCGCCGCCACCCTGCCCCGCCGCATGCCCCACCACCACCGCCCGCTCGCCTAGCGGCCGCCGAGGTCGTCCCGGCCGACTGGCCGTTTTCCGGCACCGGCGATTTGGTGCATGATGGGCGTCTGCCGACCCGAGTGGGATCGGCGCACCCGACGAGATCTGGGGGGATCACACGTGAAGATTCGTGTCACCGTCAACGGCACCGTCCACGAGAGCGACGTCGAGCCGCGCACGCTGCTCGTCCACTACGTCCGCGAGGTGGTCGGCCTCACCGGCACCAACATCGGCTGCGACACCTCGTCGTGCGGCGCCTGCACGCTGCACGTCGACGGCGAGGCAGTGAAGAGCTGCACCATGCTCGCCGTGCAGGCCGATGGTTCGTCGGTCACCACCATCGAGGGCCTCGCCACGGGCAGCGAGATGCACCCGATGCAGAAGGCGTTCATGGAGAACCACGGCCTGCAGTGCGGCTACTGCACGCCCGGCATGGTGATGGCCGCCACGAGCCTGCTGCAGGAGAACCCGAATCCCACCGAGGAAGAGGTGCGCATCGGGCTCGAGGGCAACCTGTGCCGGTGCACCGGCTACCACAACATCGTCAAGTCGGTGCTGGCCTGCGCCGCCGCAAAGTGACCCGCTGAGCCGCGGCGCCACCGAATCTCAACCGAACAACCACATCCGTCACATCGTTCAACAGGTACTGGGGGTACCCGAATGACTGTCACCGACGACCGTCCCACTGCCGTGCTGGGGAGCCGGCTGCTGCGGAAGGAAGACCCTGCGCTGCTTACCGGCGAGGCCAAGTACGCCAACGACCTCAACATCCCGGGCGCGCTCCACCTGGCACTCGTGCGCAGCCCGTACGCGCACGCCGCCATCAAGAAGATCGACACGTCGGCGGCGACGGCCTCGCCCGGCGTGGTCGCCGTCTACACCGGCGCCGAGGCACAGTCGCTGTGGGCATCGCCGATGCCGAGCGCGTGGCCCGTCACCGCCGACATGAAGAACCCGCCGCACTATCCGCTGGCGGTGGGCAAGGCCAACTACGTGGGCGACGCCGTCGCCTGCGTGCTCGCCACCAGCGAGACCGCCGCACGCGACGCGGCCGAGCTGGTCGACGTCGACTACGAGCCGCTGCCCGCCGTGGTCGACCTCGAGGACGCGCTCAGCGACCGGGTGGTCATCCACTCCAGCGAGGGCACCAACAAGTGCTACACGTGGGACCTCAAGATCGAGGGCACGCCCGGCCAGGTCGACGAGGCCTTCAAGAGTGCCGCCTACACGGTGAAGGGCCGCTACGTGCAGCAGCGCCTCATCCCCGCAGCGATGGAGCCCCGCGCCCTCGTCGCCGTGCCGCAGCCCTTCGGCGGCGACATCACCCTGTACAGCGCCACCCAGATCCCGCACATCCTGAAGGTGATGGTGTCGCTCACGCTCGGCATCCCCGAGCACCAGATGCGCGTCGTCGCCCCGGCCGTGGGCGGCGGATTCGGCAGCAAGCTCGACGTCTACGCCGAAGAACTGCTCGCCGTGGCGCTCGCCCGCAAGCACGGCACGCCCGTGCGCTGGAACGAGACCCGCAGCGAGGCCGCCGTCGCCACCATCCAGGGCCGCGGCCAGATCCAGCACGTCGAGCTCGCCGCCGACGCCAGCGGCAAGCTCACCGCCGTGCGCATCCGGCTGCTGGCCGACATGGGCGGCTACCTGCAGCTCATCACGCCCGGCATCCCGCTGCTCGGCGCGTTCCTGTACGCCGGCGTCTACGACCTGCCCCACGCCTACGACTTCAGCTGCACCGGCGTGTTCACCAACCTCACGCCTACCGACGCCTACCGCGGCGCCGGGCGCCCCGAGGCCACCTATGCCATCGAGCGCGCCATGGACGAACTCGCCGACGAGATGGGCATCGACCCGATGGAACTGCGCAAGCGCAACTTCATCGCCAAGGAGCAGTTCCCCTACACGGCGTTCACCGGGCTCGTCTACGACTCGGGCGATCACCTCGCCGCCGCCGAGAAGGCCGCCAAGCTCGCCGACTACGAGGGTGTCCGCGCCCGCCAGAAGACGCAGAACGTGCCCGGCGCGAAGAAGCTGCTCGGCATCGGCCAGGCCAGCTACTTCGAGATGTGCGGCCTCGCCCCGTCGCGCGTGCTCGCCTCGCTGAACTACGGCGCCGGCGGCTGGGAGGCTGCCACGGTGCGCGTACTGCCCACCAACAAGGTGCAGGTGGTCACCGGCACCTCGCCGCACGGCCAGGGCCACGAGACCGCATGGAGCATGATCGTCGCCGAGAAGCTCGGCGTGTCGTTCAACGACGTCGACGTCCTGCACAGCGACACCGCCATCTCGCCGCTCGGCCTCGACACCTAC
>JBJTRF010000262.1:0-14890 GCA_046076025.1 Ilumatobacteraceae bacterium | reverse complement strand
GTCGCCGATGCTCTGCCGGCGGTGCCACGGCGCCGGCTGCTCGACGAGTCGATCGACGACGGCGGCGCTGATCGATTCGGTGACCCGCCAGTTGGTGCGCCCCGCCCACGTTCGGCGCACCACCACGCCGCCGGCCCGGATCACGCCGACCAGGATGAGGATGCCCAGCACCGCCGCCACGGTCGAGACCTTCACTCCCTCGTCGGTGAACCGCGGCGCGATCACGTCGTCGGTGATGCGGCTCACGACCTCGGCCGATGCCACGGTGCAGGCTGCGAACACCGCTGCGCCACCCACCGCCGTGGCAAAGAGGCGCTTGTGATGCCGGACGAGCGCCCTGACGAGCCGCACCGCAGCGACAGCGCGGCCGGGACCGGCGCTCGTCGTGTCGGCACTGCTCATGGCCGACCATTCAACCAGTGCAGCCCGCCACGGTGGCGCAACCCTGGGCTGGCCGTGCACTGGCACTGGCACTGGCACTGGCACCACCCTCTGTCACCACTGTCACACCGTCGTCGCGCAGCAGTCGTTGGTCGCCTGTCTCGCTTCCCCGACTGGCCGGTGCCTAACGTGCGTTCATGATCATCGCTGCTGCGTCCGACGCCCCGCTCGACCTCGGACTCCTCGTCCTCCGCGTCGTCTTCGGCCTGTTCCTCCTCGCCCACGGCGTCCGCAAGGTGACCTCGGGCATCGGCAACACCGCCGGTTTCTTCCAATCCATCGGCATGCGGTGGCCGACGGCGCAGGCCGTGCTCGCCGCGATCACCGAGATCGTCGCCGGACTGCTGTTCGCGGCCGGCCTGCTCTCGCCACTTGCCGCCGCGGGCGTGCTCGGCGTGATGAGCGTCGCAGCCTTCACCCATCGCAAGAACGGCTTCTTCATCTTCATGCCCGGCCAAGGCTGGGAGTACACGGCGTCGATCGCCGCCACTGCCGCAGCCGTCGGCATCGCCGGCAGCGGACGATGGTCGCTCGACCATGCCATTGGCCTCCATGCCGACGACTGGGGTGGCACGTGGGCGCCGGCGGTGGTCACGCTGGCCGCCGGCCTCGGGGCCGCCGCCCTGCAACTGGCCACCAGCTACCGGCCGGCGACGCCCGCGTGAGCACCACCACCCTTCCCCAGGAACGGCCGCCCCGCAGCAAGCTCGGCCTCGCCGCCGTCGGCATCGGCTGCCTGCTGATGGCGGCGATGTGGGGCTACTACCTGTTCGTCGCCGACGACACGGGCATCTACCAGTTGCAGGACCGATCCTGGAGCGCCGCTGCCGTCCCCGTCTGCGAGCAGGCCACCCTCGACCGCCTGCAACTCGTCGACACGTCCGACGGCTTCATCACCGACCCCACCGTCGAGCAGATGCGCGAGCGTGCCGACATCGTCGACCGTTCCACCGACGTGCTCGAGCGAATGGTCGACGACATCACGGCGATTCCCGTCGACAATGCCCGCGACCGCGAGATCCTCGGCGTCTTCGAGGAGAACTACCGGCTCGTGATCAGCGACCGCCGGCGCTACGCCGAGCGACTGCGCTCGGGCGATGCGTCGCCGTTCAACGAGACGGTGGTCGCCGGCGGCCCGGTGTCGAACGTGGTCACCGACTTCACCGCCGGCGTGAAGGGCAATGCCGTGCAGGCCTGCAGCCCTCCCTACGACCTCGCCGACACCCGTCAGCCCTGATCGCCGGCAACGGCCGTCCAGCCCACGCCGTCGACATAGCGGCGGATCACCCTCGCCGGCGCGCCGACGGCGACGCTGAAGTCGGGGATGTCGCCGGTGACCACCGAGTTGGCGCCGACGACCGCATTGCGCCCGATCGTCGCCCCTGGCAGCACCACCGTGCCGTGTCCGATCCACGCCCCCGCGGCGATGCGCACCGGCCGCTCGGGCTGCGACTGCACCGAGATCGGCCTCGTCACGTCCTCGTAGCCGTGGTTCTGGTCGGTGATGTAGACGTGGTGGCCCGTCCAGACATCGTCGCCGATCTCGATCGCGAAGTGGCCCACGATGCCGCTGCCCTTCCCGACGAGGCACCGGTCGCCGATCGACACGACGGGATCGGTGAGGCAGTGCTGGCCGGGCATCATGCCAGCCGCCAGGGTCACGCCGGGCCCGATCATGGTGTCGGCGCCGATGCGGATGTAGCGCTCGTTGTAGATGGTGTTGGCCGGGAAGCAGATGATGCTGCCCGGGCCGAACTGCCCGAAGCGCCGGCCGGCGGCGTCATCTGGCCCGATGGCGCCAGCGATGCGAGCCCACTCCCACGCCCTCCGCACAAGGGCACCCGTCCAGCGGGCACGTCGACGGCGAAATGAAGTCACACGGCCGCCCAGCACGAGGCGACCATACCCCCGGCAGGGGGTAGGATCGGCTCCTGCCCATGAGCCAGACGGCCCCCGTCTCCCCTGCCGTTCCCACCCTGCGCCATCCGGTCGCCAAGGGCTGGATCGTCCACAGCGTCACTTCGCTCGGCGTCGTCAGCGGCATGTTCGGGCTCATCAGCGTCGCCGACGGCAGTCCCCGCCTCGCTATTATGTGGCTTGCCGTGGCAATGGTGCTCGACGGCATCGACGGCCCCGTGGCCCGCGCCTGGAGCGTGCGCGACCACGTGCCGCGCATCGACGGCTACACCCTCGATCTCGTCGTCGACTACGTCACGTGCGTCGTCGTGCCGGTGCTCTTCCTCCACACGTTCGAGATGCTGCCGGCCGGCTGGTCACTGGTGGTAGGCGCCTTCGTGCTCTTCACGTCAGCACTGTGGATGTCGCGCACTGACCAGATGACCGACGACCACTGGTTCAACGGCTTTCCCTGCGAGTGGAATCTCGTGGTGCCGTCACTGTTCCTGCTGAAGGTCGACCCGTGGGTCACCGCCGTGGTGTGCGTCGCGCTGTCGCTCACGCAGTTCACCGACTGGAAGTTCGTCCACCCCATCCGGGTCAGGGTGCTGCGACGGGTCAACACCGCCGTCACCTGCCTCTGGCTGATCACCGTGCTCGTGCTCACGGCCACGACTCCCGAGTTCGACGCCCTCGGCAAGTGGGTGCTGGCCGCCTGCCCGGTGTACATGATCGGCCTCGGCGCGCTCCGCACCACCACGGGCCGCCTCTCCGGCGACCGCAGCGCGTCGTTCGAGGCCGCACCCGCTCGATGACCCGCACCGCGCTGCCCGGCGGGTGCCTCACCGACATCTCGGGCATCGCGGTCGGGCACCACCAGCGCTCCGGACGCGGATGGCTCACCGGTACCACGGTGGCCCTGCTGCCACCCGGCAGCGTCGCCGGCGTCGACGTGCGCGGCGGCGGTCCGGGCACCCGCGAGACCGACCTGCTGCACCCACTGTCCACCATCGCCACCGCCCACGCCATCTGCCTCACCGGCGGCAGCGCATACGGGCTGTCGGCAGCGGACGGAGTGATGGGCGTGCTCGAGGAGCGCGCCATCGGCTTCGAGGTCGGCGTCGCCGGCACGGCCTCGTCGGGTTGCGTGCCGCTCGTGCCAGCAGCCGTGATCTTCGACCTCGGGCGCGGCGGCAACTTCCGCAGCCGCCCCGATGCCGACTTCGGCCGCCGAGCCGCACTGGCCGCCCGACCGACACCATCGCCCAACGGCAGCGTCGGCGCTGGCACCGGAGCGCGTGCCGGCGGCATCCGTGGCGGTGTCGGCACCGCCTCGGCCGTCGTCGAGCTGCCGGGTATGGCGCAGCACGTCGGCGTGGCGGCGCTCGTCGTCGTGAACGCCGCCGGGGCCGTGATCGACCCGTCCACGGGGCTTCCCTGGGCGGTGGGCGACGACCGACTCCGGGCGCCGTCGTCCACCGACCGACGCGCGCTCGCCGCCCACGTCGCAGGCGCCGTGCCGCCGCTGAACACCACGATCGGCATCGTGGCGACGTCGGCGGTGCTCACCAAGCCCGAGGCGGGCCGTCTGGCCCTCGTCGGCCACGACGGTCTCGCGCGTTCGATCAGGCCTGTCCACTCGCTGTTCGACGGCGACACCCTGTTCGGCGTGGCGACATGCGCCACGTCGCTCGACGGCGACACCCCGCGTGCTCGCACCGTCCGGCTCAACGCCGTGCTCGACGCGGCGGCCCAGTGCGTGGCCAGGGCATGCACCAACGCCGTGGTGCGGGCCGAGGGCGCCGGGTCGTACCGCAGCCTGTGCCCGTCGGCGTTCGCCGGCAGCCGGCCTGCCTGATCCGGGCGACGACCCACCCGACACCGCGATTGCGACAGATCTGCGATTGACTACTGGCGTGACCGGCAGCGCTGCAGCGGGCGACTCGACACGCAGCAAGGTGATGGTTCCCGACCTCGCGCGCATGAAGACGCTCGGCCAGCGCATCACGATGATCACCGCGTACGACGCCACCTTCGCCCGGCTCGTCGACCATGCAGGTGTTGACGTCATCCTCGTCGGCGACAGCGTCGGCATGGTGGTGCAGGGCGAGGAGAACACCATCCCCGTCGAACTCGAGGAGATGGCCTACCACGTGCGGCTCGTCGCCCGCTCCCGCCCGGCGGCGCTCATCGTCGGCGACCTGCCGTTCGGCAGCTACCAGGTAAGTCCGCAGCAGGCCGTCGAGAGCAGCATCCGCCTCGTGAAGGAAGGCGCCGAGTGCGTGAAGCTCGAGGGCGGCGTTGTCATGGCCGACACCATCCGGGCGATCACCCGACTCGACATTCCCGTCATGGGGCACATCGGCCTGACGCCGCAGAGCTACCACCGCATGGGTGGCCACAGGGTGCAGGGCAAGACGGCGGGCTTCGAGGCCGGCGGCCGCGAGCGCCTGCTGGAGGACGCGCACTCCGTCGAGCAGGCAGGCGCATTCGCCGTGGTCGTCGAGGGCGTGCCGCGCGACCTCGCCAAGGAAATCACCGCCAAGCTGTCGATTCCCACCATCGGCATCGGCGCGGGGCCTGACTGCGACGGCCAGGTGCTCGTGCTGCACGACGTCCTCGGCCTCAGCGACTCGACGTTCCGGTTTACCAAGCACTACGCCGGACTCCGCGATGCCGCCATCGAGGCCACTCGCACCTACGTGCGCGAGGTCCGCGACGGCGAGTGGCCCGACGACGCGCACAGCTTCCACTGATGGTCGTCGCCGACTCCCCTCAGGCCGTCCGCGCCTGGAGGCGCACGCATGCTGCGGGCCGGCGCGTGGCGCTCGTCCCCACGATGGGGGCCCTGCACGACGGGCACATGGCACTCGTCGAGCGTGCCCGAGGCCTCGCCGAGACAGTGGTTGTCTCGATCTTCGTCAACCCGCTGCAGTTCGACCGGCCTGCCGACTTCGACGGCTATCCCCGTCCGATCGACGACGACATCGAACGCTGTCGCGTCCATGGCGTGGACGCCGTCTACGCGCCGACCGCCCTGTCGATGTACCCGGCCGGGTTCCAGACGCATGTCGAGCCCGGCGAGATGGCACTCGTGCTCGAGGGCGCCCAACGACCCGGCCACTTCCGCGGCGTCGCCACGGTGGTGGCCAAGCTGTTCAATGCCGTCGAGCCGCACGCTGCGGTGTTCGGCGAGAAGGACGCACAGCAGTTGGCGGTCATCCGCCGGATGGTCGCCGATCTCGACATGGGCATCGACATCGTCGGCGTGCCGACCGTGCGCGAGTCCGACGGCGTGGCGATGTCGAGCCGCAATCGCCGGCTGTCGGCCGAGCACCGGCGGGCCGCTGCATGCATCCCGCGTGCGCTCGACGCAGTGCGGGCGGCGCGGCGCAGCGGCGTCTCGAACGTGCTCGACCTCGTTGCCGTGGGCAAGGAGGTCGTCGACGCCGAGCCGCTTGCCAGCTTCGAGCACCTCGACATCGTCGACGCTGCGACGTTCGCCCAGGTGGCGGCGCTGCCACCGCCCGACACGACCACCGGCGACGGGACGCACCTCGCCCTCATCGCTGCGTGGTTCGGCGACGTTCGGCTGATCGACAACTCCGCTCTCTGAGACCTCCGGCCTCGCCTCAGGGAGCGATGTCGAGGAACACGGCCATCAGCGCCGCCGCGTTGAGGATGGCGTGCGCCACGATGCTTGCCGTGATCCGGCGGCATGAGTAGGCGGCACCGCCCAGCACGATGCCCACCGATGCCAGCACGAGCACGAGGCCGATGTTGCCCAATCCGCGTGCCGGATCGACGTGGGCGACGCCGAAGAGCGCTCCCTGAATGCCGATCGCCGCCGGAGCGCTGAAGCGGCGCAGCAGTCCGCGCATCACCAGTCCCCGGAACACGATCTCCTCGGTGATCGGCGCCACGATCACGGCGAGCACGATCATCGTGACGATGAAGCCGGCTTCCGACGTGCGGTCCTCGAGTCCCTCGGTGTTGCTCGTGAACGGAATGCCCACCCATATCACGAGTGCGCCCACGGTGACCTGCACGATCAGGCATGCGAGCCACGTGAGCGGACCCCACCCGAGGTCGCGGAGGCGGAAGATGAGGCCGACGTCCTCGCTGCGACGGCCGGTGCCGTACCGGCGACTGGCGTACCACCACCACGCCATCGCCGGCCCATACGAGGCGACGATGACGACCGCGACGAGCGCCACCGCCGGCATTCCCACGGCGCCGACCAGGGCGATCACGACCGGGGCCAGCAGGAGCGGCAGTGCTGTCATCAGCACGGCACCCCATGCCACCGGCAGCGGCAGGGTGGGGTGCGGCGGCGGAGGCGGGCGAAGACTGGCACCGAAAGCGGGCGGCAGGGGCGGGTACCCGATCGGTCCTGCCACGGGTGGCGGCGCAGGATGCATTGCCCGAAGCGTAGGCCGCATGCCGCGCCGCGGTCCCGGCGGATGACCGGATGTCCGTAACCTTCGGGCATGGAACGGCCGGCTCACCTCTCGCTGTGGCACGATTCGATGTCCGACCACGAATGGGGCCCGGCGCGCCAATCGCTGACCGGCGATACCGACGCCGACGTTGCCGTGATCGGCGGCGGCTACACCGGCCTCTGGACGGCCTACTACCTGGCGCAGCGCGATCCGTCGCTGCGGATCATCGTCGTCGAGGCCGAGCAGGTGGGCTTTGGCGCGAGTGGCCGCAACGGCGGGTGGTGCTCTGCGCTCCTGCCCATGAGCCTCGATGCGATCGCCGGACGCTCGTCGCGCAGCGAAGCGTCGCGCATGCAGCAGGCGATGCACGACACCGTCACGGAGGTGGGGCGCGTGGCGGCAGTCGAGGAGATCGACTGCCACTGGGCACATGGCGGCACGGTCAGCCTGGCGCGCAACGAGGCACAGGTCGCCCGCCTTCGCCAGCATCTCGAGCATCTCCACGGCTTCGGATTCACCGACAACGACTACCGCGTGCTGTCCGCCGACGAAGCCCGACGCATGTGCGGCACCACCGAGGTAATGGCCGGCGCCCACACGCCGCACTGCGCGGCGATCCATCCGGCGCGACTTGTCCGCGGCCTCGCCCGCGCCGTCGAGCGGCGGGGCGTCCGCATCGTCGAGGGAACCCGCGTCAGCGAGATCCGTCCCCGGGCAGCCGTCACCGACAGGGGCGTGGTGCGCGCCGACGTGATCGTCCGTGCCACCGAGGCCTTCACTCCGGCACTGCGCGGCGAGCGCCGCGCCGTCGCGCCGGTCTACTCGCTGATGATTGCCACCGAGCCCATCCCCGCCGGCATGTGGCAGTCGATCGGCCTCGCCCGACGCGAGACGTTCCACGACGAGCGGCACCTCGTCATCTACGGCCAGCGCACCGCCGACGACCGCATCGCCTTCGGCGGACGGGGCGCCTGGTACCACTGTGGCAGTCGCATCGCGCCAGCCTTCGACCGATGCCCGGGTGCACGACATGGTGCACCGCACGCTGCTCGAACTCTTCCCGGCGCTCGCCGATGTCGAGGTGACACATCGCTGGGGCGGTCCGGTGGCCGTGCCACGCGACTGGTGGTGCCGGGTCTCCTTCGACCACAGTTCGGGGCTCGCCTCGGCAGGCGGCTACATGGGCGACGGGGTCGGCACTTCCAATCTCGCCGGGCGCACCCTCGCCGACCTGATCACCCGAACATCCTCCGACCTCGTCAGCCTCCCGTGGGTCGACGTGCCGCAACGGCGCTGGGAGCCCGAGCCGCTGCGCTTCATCGGCATCAACACGCTCGTCCAGCTGCCGAAGGGGGCCGACCGCCACGAGGCGCGGCGCGGCTCGACGAGTCGGTGGCGCTCGGCGCTGATGACGGCACTGCTCGACCGCTGACCGTCACCGCGGTCGCGACGGCGCGCACCGGGCGCGTCAACGGCGCCCCGACACCCGTCGCGTCACCACCCAGCGATGCGTGCAGCCGCATGTCGCCACCCACCGTGACCGGCGCTGACCAGTGCTGCGCACCTCCTCGGGCATCCACCGACACCCGCTCTCACGCAGCGTGGCTGCCGCTGGGCCGACTGGTGCCGTAGATCAAGAAGGACGAAGGAGACAGATCAGTCCTTCAGCCCTCGACCGTCCGCGCCGATGACTCTCCCGAACACGTTCCCCCCACGTGAGAGAAGGCGAGATGAACCGGTTTCGGAAGATCGTGGCGATTGCCGCTGCATCCCTTGCGGGTGTTGGCGCATTCGGCGCGCAGGCCGACGCATCCGATCCGTTCCCGCCCTACATCACGCCCACGGCCACGTGGCTCTCGACGGTGAACTACTACCGGTCGATGGCCGGCCTGCCGGCCGTCACCGAGAACGTCACGATGTCGCAGGGTGCCTACAACCACTCGTGCTACATGCTCTACAACGGCATCGCCCACGACGAGATCCCCGGCCGCCCCGGCTACACCACCAACGGCGACAATGCCGGCAACAAGGGGAACGTCGCCGTCAGTTCCGTCTTCGAGAGTCCCGCCCGCTACTTCGTCGAACTGTGGATGACGGGGCCGTTCCACGCCATCGGCGTGCTGCGCCACAACCTCAAGACCGTCGGCTGGGGCCGCTGCGCCAACGAGGCCACCTCGCCGTGGAAGTCGGCCGCCACGCTGAACATCATCGACGGCCTCGACCGCAACGTGGCACGGCCCGCATCGCCGATCGTCTTCCCCGGCAACGGCACCACGACCAGCCTGTATCGCTTCATCACCGAGTCGCCCAACCCGGTGAGCATGTGCAACTGGACGGGCAGCGCCGGGCTGCCGCTGCTCGCGATGATGCCCGAGCCGGTCACGTCGGCATCGGTGAGCCTCACCGGCCCGAGCGGTCCGGTGCAGACCTGCCGGCTGTTCGGCGGCAACACCACCGGCGTCGCCAGCGACATCCTGAAGTCCGAGAACGCCGTCGTCGTGATGCCCCGCACCGAGCTGCAGCCCGGCCGCTACACGGCCTCGGTCACCACCAATGCCCGCACCGTCACCTGGTCGTTCACCGTCGACCCGAACGCTGCTACCGGCATCATGCCGATCCCGGTGGCCGAGCCCACCGGTCCCGCCTCGGGCTTCAACCCGGTGACGCCATTCCGCTACGCCGACAGCCGCACGCCGCTGCGCATCACCAAGCTGCTGGCCCGCACGCCCAAGCAGATCGCCGTGGCTGGCATTGCCGGCATCCCGACCGACACGACGGCCCTCAGCGCCAACTTCACCGTCACCAGCCCGTCGGGTGCCGGGTTCCTCACGGTCTACAACTGCACGACGCCGCGGCCGACTGCCTCGACGCTGAACTTCGCCTCAGGCGAGACGGTGGCCAATGCAGCCGTTGCTCCGCTCAATGCAGGGAACCTGTGCGTCTACTCACCGGTCGACACGCACCTGATCATCGACATCAACGGCTACTTCCGCCCGGCGTCGTCGAACAAGGTCGTCGCCATCGACCAGGTGCCCGTCGTCGACACCGTCCAGTCGATCGCCGTGAGCGGACGACGGGCCGCCGCCTCCGTGTTCGGCGTCCGGGTGCGAGGGCGCAACGCAACGCTGCCCGACACGGCCTCGACCGCCGTGCTGAACGTCACGGCAGTGAATGCCGCGAGCGGCGGCTACGTCACCCTGTACCCGTGCGACACGGCACGGCCGACGGTGTCCACCCTGAACGTTCCGAAGGGGGCGACACGGCAGAACCTGGCCATCGTGCCGATCAGCGCGACCGGCGAGATCTGCGTGTACACACACTCGGAGATGGACATCCGCGTCGACCTGGTCGGCTACTTCGCTGCCGACGGCCTCGCCGAGGTGACGCCCACGCAGCCGACCCGGGTGATCGACACCCGTGACACGCTCCGACCGTTGATGAACTTCAACATGGGCGGCATGCCGGTACCGGCAGGTGCCTCCCGCGCGGTGGTGCTCCGCGGTGACCGGGGCATCCCTGCGAATGCCCAGGCGCTGTCGCTGAACGTGACGGTGGTTCCCGGCACATCGTCCGGCACGCTGACGGTGTTCGCCTGCGGCTCGACGGTGAACGTCGTCTCGATGACCTTCACCGCCGGCCGCAACTCGGCGACGGCCATGCTGGTGCGCCTACCGGCAAGCGGCGACATCTGCGTGCGATCGACGGCACCGGTGCATGTCGTCTTCGACGTCAACTCGTTCTGGGCCTGAGGCGGCCGGCAACGCCGGCTCAGCGGTGAAGAGTCGGATCTGCCACGCGTGCCCGAAGGCGCACTGAGTACACCGAGTCGCCCGACAGGATGCCGCCGCGGCCGAACAGCCGACCCGACTGCCAGTTCGAGAGGCCGAGCTCGGGCTGGTCGAGCGCATACTGCCCGTCGACCCAGCGGGTGAAGCCGTCGCCCACGAACGGCGCGTCGATGGCACGGTAGAAGGCCTCTGCCTCGTCGGTATCGGACGAGATCAGCGACGCGACGAACCGCGGGCTGAAGCGATTGAACATCCGAACCGCCTGGTCGACATCGTCGACGACGACCAGCGACACCTCGGGGACTGTGTCCCATTCCCACTCGTGGGCCAGGACGTCATCGTCGATGCCGAGCCGGTGGATGCGCGGCTCGCACTGCCGCGCCGCGGCTGCCTCACCAGCGGCCTCGATGAATGCCGGCACGAGGTCGCCAGCACGGCTTGCGACGATGCAGCAGACGTTCAGCGTGTTGCAGACCTTGCGGTCCAGTGAATGGCGCACAGCGCCCGTGAACCGATCGATGTCAGCAGACTCCCCTGCCACCAGCCACGCACCGCCGGTGCCGTGAAGACTCGCCGGCACCCCGTGCTGGCGGGCCACGGCGCCGAGTTGCGTGACGGCCGCACCCGAACCCCGCGCCACCGCCAGCGACACGCGGCGATCGGCGAACAGCGCCCACCCGGCGGCATGCGACCGGCTGGGCAGCAATCCCACTGCGCCGGACGGCAGCCCTGCAGCCGCGAGCGCAGGCTGCACGGCGTGTTCCATGATCGCCGCCGCCGTGGCGAGCGCATCGCTGCCGATCCGGAACACGACGGAGTTGCCGGTGCGCAGCACCCCCGTGGCATCGGCGAAGACATTCGGGCGGCCCTCGAAGACGAAGGCAACGACGCCCAGCGGGTCGCGCCACTCCTCGACCGACCATCCCTCGTGGTGCACGGCGCGCGCCATCCGACGCCGATGGCCGCCGAGGTCGCGCCACGCCCTGAGCCCCTCGATCATCCCGGCGCGCATCGACGGCGAGAGCTCGAGCCGTCCAGTCGGCCGGCCCCTCCCTGCCGCCGATGCCATGTCGGCCGCATTGGCCGCTGCGATCGGGGCGAACGTTGCCTCTTGGTCGAGCCGCGCCGCGAACTCGTCGAAGAACCCCGAGATCTGCTCGTCGTCGACGGCGCCGAGCAGGTCGAACGCCTGGGCTGCCGCCTGCAGCGCGCCGTCCACCAGTCGGTGTTCTGCAACGGGGATGTGCAGGAGGTCGCCGGTCTCGTGGACTGCGACGAGGCGGTCGCCTGGCGCGAACGCAGCGGCGAGCTCTCGGCTGACCCTGACGAAGCGGTCGCCTCCGATGAGGATGCGCTCGCCCTCGCGCAGCGTCACGAGCGGCTCGCCTGCTGCCGGCTGGTCGCTACTGCGGGCTTCGCTGCTCACCCGGCCAAGCGTACGCCGGGTGCGGCGGCCAGCACCGGCTGCGGGGCAATAGGGTGCGAGTCGTGGACCGCCTGTACTTCCGACAGATGCTCTCGGGGCGCGACTTCGCCGTCGGCGATCCGATGGCCCAGCAGATGGTGAACTTCGCCTACGCCATCGGCGACCGTGCCGGCGGCGAGTGCGTGCTCGTCGACCCGGCGTATGCCACCGACGACCTCCTCGACACGGTCGAGGCCGACGGCATGCGCGTCGTCGGAGTGCTCGCCTCGCACTTCCACGCCGACCACATCGGCGGCGACCTGATGGGCAACCACATCGACGGCGTCGCCCAGTTGCTCGAGCGGTGCAGTTGCCCCGTGCACGTGCAGCGCGCCGAGACCCCATGGGTGCTGCGCACCAGCGGCCTCAGCGCCGACCAGCTCGTCGAGCACGACGGCGGCGACACCGTTGCGGTGGGCGACCTGACCATCCGGCTCGTGCACACGCCCGGCCACACGCCGGGCAGCCAGTGCTTCCTCGTCGAGGGCCGTCTCGTCAGCGGCGACACGCTCTTCCTCGACGGATGCGGACGCACCGACTTCCCCGGCAGCGATCCGGCGGCCATGTACGACAGCCTGCAGACGCTGGCCGCGATGCCGAGCGGCACCGTGGTGTACCCCGGCCATCGCTACTCGGTGCCGTCGAGCGCCACCATCGAGGCCATCCGCGAGTCGAACTACGTGTTCCGGCCCTCGTCGAAGCAGGAGTGGCTGGCCGCCTTCGGCCGCTGAGCTTGCCGTCGCGTCACTGCGCCGTGCCGGGTGCAGCCGTGCCGTATCGCGCCGGGCGCGTGCACTCAGCCGGCGAGCGCGAACCAGATCGCCGCCAGTCCCACCACGAACAGCAGCGCGATCACCAGTCGGCGGAACGGCTCGCCTGACAGCCTCGACCGAACCGGCCAGCCGAGCGCCGTGCCCGCCGCCCACGCCGGCAGTGCCACTGCCGCGGCACGCGCGCCGCGGGCCGTCAGCACGTCAGTGCCGCGAACATCGCCAGCGTGAACACGTTGCTGACGGCGAACACCCGCACCAGCGTGCCGCGGAAGCGGTCGGCGTCGAACTGGCGGGCCTGCAGCGTGAAGACCAGCGGCGGCCCGTTCGTCGACAGCGAGGTGTTCAGCATCCCCGAGAGGAATCCGGCTGTCAGGTCGAGGCGCGGGCCGGCGTGGGCGAGGTTGACGCGCCGCACGAGCATGATGGTGGCGACGATCACGGCACACCCCAGGGCCAGCCGCAGCGACTGGTCGGACATCAGGCGCAGGGCCACGATGCCGAGCGGCATCCCGGCCACTGCCCCAATGCAGAGCCGGTTAGCCACCTTGGTGTCGGCATCTGCCCGGAGCACCCACGCCTGCCACGAGATCGACACCATTCCCACGAGTGTGCTCACCACGACCGCATCGCGCACGTCGATGGCCAGCGTCATGATCGGCATGCAGAGCAGCGCGAAGCCGAAGCCGGCGATGATCTGGGCGAACGACGCCACCAGCACGGCAACGCCCACGACGACCAACTCGGCCGTCGTCACGCAGTCGCCGCCGGCATCCTGCCGAGCACGTACCGACGGGCCTGCCGGTCGATGGCGACGACCGTCCAGCCGTCGGCCAGCCGGGCCGACATCCCGTCGCGCAGCGCATGGCGGGCCTCGTGCGCAGCGCGAGACGATGCCGCGATCTCATCGGCGCTCACGGGGGGAATGTCGACGCTGACGGTCTCGTGCGGCACCGGCCGCGCAGCGACGAGGTCCCACTGCACGACAAGCCGGTCGCTCGGCAGCGAGCCGTTGATGCCGCCGAGCGAGCCATAGAGATTCACCTTGTAGGCGACGCCGACTGCGCCCAGCTTGTTGAGGTTGAGATGCGCATTGGGAAGCTGCAGCGGGTCGAAGGTCCACCGCATCGCTGCGTAGCCGTGCGATCGGCACCACGCAGCCTGCTCGCGCTTGAGCTGCTCGCCGAGTCCCCTTCCCCGGTAGGCGGGATGCACCGCCAGGTAGTGGCTGTGCAGCACGTCGGGCTCGCGGGTGGCAAAGCCATACGCCACGCCGACGAGGGACGGCCCGTCGTAGGCGGCGAGCGCCATCCCCCCTTCCTCGATCGTCGCGACGAGGACGTTCACCGACACCATCTCGGACTCGCCGCCCCAGATGAACTTCTCGAAGTCGGGCAGGGGTGCGAGATCGTCAGCCGAGCGGAGGTCGCGGAACTCGATGGCCATCAGCGGCTCACCGGATGGTCTCGACCGACTCGGTGACCTCGGCGACGAACGCCCTGTCGAGGGTGACGCCGATGCCCGGGCCATCCGGGACCGGCATGATGCCATTCGACGTCTCGAGGGCCTGCTCGACGATGTCGCGGGCATAGGTGCGGCTTGCCGAGGC
The DNA here is from genome assembly GCA_046076025.1 of Ilumatobacteraceae bacterium. Taxonomy (GTDB): domain Bacteria; phylum Actinomycetota; class Acidimicrobiia; order Acidimicrobiales; family Ilumatobacteraceae; genus UBA668. The sequence goes on along the minus strand of JBJTRF010000262.1, from coordinate 479 downwards.
GGTGTCGCCCGGATAGACGAAACCCGGCATCGTGGCGATGTGGATGTTGTGCGCCCTGCCGATGCCCGTCTCGAGCATGCCGCCGCACCACATCGGCACACCGCGTCCCACGCACAGGTCGTGGATCTCGCGGACCGACTGCAGGCCGCCGACGCGGCCGACCTTGATGTTGACTACCGAACAGGCCCGCAGGTCGAGCGCGTCGCGCACGCGTGCCGGCGACGTGAGCGTCTCGTCGAGGCACAGCGGCGTGTCGAGCATCGTGGCGAGGCGGGCATGTTCGAGCATGTCGTCCCAGTGGAGCGGCTGCTCGATGTAGTGCAGGTCGAAGCCGTCGAGGGCAGTGAGCCGGTCGGCCATGTCGAGGGTGTACGCCGAGTTGGCGTCGACGGTCAGTTCGATCGACGGATGCTCGGCCCGCACCGCTGCCAGCACCTCGAGGTCCCAGCCAGGCTCGATCTTCAGCTTCACGCGGCGGT
>JBJTRF010000261.1:0-17255 GCA_046076025.1 Ilumatobacteraceae bacterium | reverse complement strand
TGGCGATTCCTGCCGCGACGCTGCTGAAGTCGGCGCTGTCGCGGCGGCGAGAGGTGATGGCCGACGCCACCGCCGTGCAGCTCACTCGCAACCCCACGGGCATAAGGGCCGCGCTCGAGAAGCTGGAGGCCGACACCACGGTGGTGAGGGCGATGTCCACCACCACGGCCCATCTGTGGATCGAGTCGCCGCTGCAGCGGGAGCGGGGCGGCGGCTTCATCAGCAGCGTCGGGCGGCTGTTCGACTCGCACCCGCCGCTCGCCGCCCGCATCGAGACCCTTCGCCGATACGAGGGCCTCGACCCGAGTGGCCGCGGGCCCGTCGATGCCGTGCCCACTCTGACGTCGCGCGGCGACATGCTGCCGCCCCCGGGCGGCCCGTCCGGCCTGGGCTAGCGTTCGCCGTCTGCCCCGCGAGGGGCGACGAGTCAGGGGAGTGGTGTCGATGCCGCAGAAGGTCCGTGGAGTGGTGGTGCGCAGCAAGGGCGCGCCGGTGACGATCGAGACTGTCGTGGTGCCCGACCCGGGGCCGGGCGAGGCGGTGGTGAGAGTGCAGGCGTGCGGGGTGTGTCATACCGACCTGCACTACCGCGAGGGCGGCATCAACGACGAGTTCCCGTTCCTGCTCGGCCACGAGGCGGCGGGCGTGGTCGAGTCGGTGGGCGAGGGAGTCAGCAACGTCGTACCCGGCGACTTCGTCATCCTCAACTGGCGTGCAGTGTGCGGCACGTGCCGAAGCTGCCTGCGCGGCCGCCCCTGGTACTGCTTCAGCACGTTCAACGCCACGCAGAAGATGACGCTGGAAGACGGCACCGTGCTGTCGCCAGCCCTTGGCATCGGCGCGTTCGTCGAGAAGACGCTGGTGGCGGCCGGGCAGTGCACGAAGGTGGATCCGGCCGTGCCTGCCGCCACCGCCGGCCTGCTGGGCTGCGGCGTGATGGCGGGCATCGGTGCCGCCATCAACACGGGCAATGTCGGCCGCGGCGACTCGGTTGCCGTGTTCGGCTGCGGCGGCGTGGGCGATGCCGCCATCGCAGGCGCGCTGCTTGCGGGGGCGCACACCATCATCGCCGTCGACATCGACGACCGGAAGCTGGCGCTGGCCCGCCAGTTCGGCGCCACGCACACGGTCAACTCCAGCGCGCAGGATCCGGTCGAGTACATCAAGTCGGTCACCGGCGGCAACGGCGCCGACGTGTGCATCGAAGCCGTCGGGCACCCTGCCGTGTACCGCCAGGCCTTCGAGGCGCGCGACTTGGCGGGCACCGTCGTGCTGGTGGGCGTGCCTCGCCCCGACATGACCCTCGAGCTGCCGTTCATCGAGGTGTTCGGCCGCGGCGGCACCCTGAAGAGCAGCTGGTACGGCGACTGCCTGCCGTCGCGCGACTTCCCGATGCTGGTGACCCTGCACCAGCAGGGCCGGCTGCCGCTCGACAAGTTCGTCAGCGAGACGATCTCGCTGGATGCGGTGGAGGAGGCCTTCCACAAGATGGAGCGCGGCGAGGTGCTGCGCTCGGTCGTGGTGCTCTGACCGATGGGGATCGAGCTGGTCACCACCGACGGCATCTTCGCCCTCGACGGCGGCGAGTGGCAGGTGACGAACAACATCTGGCTCGTGGGCGATGACCGCGAGGTGATCGTGATCGATGCCGCCCACGATGCATCGGCGATCGCTGACGCCGTGCACGGTCGGATAGTGCGCGCCATCGTGCTGACCCACGGGCACAACGATCACATCAACGCAGCGGTTCCGCTGCGCGAGGCGGTGGATGCGCCGATCCTGCTGCACGCCGACGACCGGATGCTGTGGGATGCGGTGTGGCCGGGCGAGCAGCCCGACCGCGGCGTGGTGCCGGGCGACGTGCTGCGCATCGCCGGCCACGAGCTGGGCGTGCTGCACACGCCGGGTCATTCCCCGGGGTGCTGCTGCTTCCACGAGGCCGCATCGGGCGTAGTGTTCAGCGGCGACACGCTGTTCTGCGGGGGTCCGGGTGCCACAGGGCGCAGCTACAGCGACGAGCCCACAATCCTGCGCTCGATCCGCGACCGCCTGCTGGCACTGCCCGACCACACCGTGGTGCACACCGGCCACGGCGATTCCACCACCATCGGCGCCGAGCGCGAGCGGGTGCTGGCCAGAGCTGCAGAACTGGGCATCGGCTAGGGAACAGCGATTCTGGTGACGCGGCAACTCATGCGAGGCTCGTTCAGCCGTCGATGACGGATCGTCGCAACGGTGGGAGAAGTGGTCGAATTCGACGAACAGGTGAGGGAGTTGAAATCATGACGATGTCGTATGACACATCGCGTGAGGCGATCGCGGCGTGGGGAAAGTTCTCCCATTTTCCAGAGAGAGAACTCGCCGCGGAGCAGGCGGTGCGTGTGATGTCCGCTCGCCACGGCGAGCCATCGGCCAGGGGGGCACATGCGCAGCGTCCGTTTCGCAACATTGCGAGTCGCACGTATGTCGCCGTCCAATGGGAGGGGGTCAACCGCCTCTACATCCATGCTGGATTCATCGACGCACGAGACGATCTGGGCGACGGTTGGATCGAGCGAGATCTGGAGGACGGTGATGAATTCGAGACGGGCACTCGCGTGTGGCGACTGGCATTTCCCGGCCATCAGTCGAACGAAAGAGGCATCGCCAAGGGCCTGACGAAGGCGGCGTGTGCATGCAATCCAGGACTGCTCGTCACGGTTGGGACAGCGTGCGGCAACTGCGACAACATCGCCGTCGCAGTCGAGAGGTAGATGAGCATCGCTTCCCAGGTTTGCATCGCCTCCACGACGAGGTTCGCTCCCCACCGACTCGACACCCTGCCGATACCTGTCTGGCGATCTTCGCATCGTTGACTGCGGGAATGGCCAACTTGGTGCCGAGGTGGGCCGACGACGGCAACGTCGCTAGCGCCGCCAGTCCAGAGGCTCCTGAATTTGGGCGTCCCTGCAGCCTGCCGAGTCGCATCATGGAAGGTGCCGCTCCGGCGCAGCGGTCGCTGTCGATTCACTAGCGTGACTGAAATGAGTGGATTCACGTACACCAGCGGCGAGCGGCTGCCGATCGAGGTGCTGGTGTTCACGATGGACCCGGTGCATGTGGATGAGTTCCTCGCCGTCGACCACGAGGTCTGGACTCTCGGTGAGGCAGAGCTGCCGGGCTTCGAGCGGATTCCGTTCCTCTCGAAAGAGGTATGGCTCGACGACTCTCGCCCCGGACGAGTGACTGTGATCTTCGTGTGGGAGTCGCTCGACGCCTGGATGGCCGTCGGGTCGGCGGAGATACAGGCCCGCCTCCAGGCCGAGTTCGACGCCCGCTTCCCGCACCCAGTGGAGCTTGCCGAGGCGTGGCACGAGGACACCAACTTCGGCATCCACCGCTGGAGCCGCTTCGAACGATGACGGCTTCGCGTTGCCACCTCGAGATCGCCTGGTTCGCGCCGTCGTGCGGGGGCGACACGGCGCGGCTCGGAGTTGCCGATCCGTCACGGGCGCCCACCTTCGAGCACAACCGGCACGTGCTCACCACGGTCGACCAGCTCGGCTTCGACAACGTGCTCATCCCGTCGAGCTTCGTGCCGGGCATCGACCCGTGGACGCTCGCCTCGGCGGTCGGGCCGTCGCTGCAGCATGCGCGGCTGCTGCCGGCCGTGCGCGTCGGCGAGTTCGACCCGCCGATGTTCGCCCGTGCAGCGGCCTCGCTGCAGCAGGCGATGGGCGGCCGGCTCACGGTGAACATCATCTCCAGCGAGCTGGCGGGCGAGACCCTCGATGGCCCGGCCCGCTATCGGCGCACCGCCGAGGCCATGCACCTGCTGCGCCAGTTCTGGACCGCCGACCACGTGCAGCACGACGGCGAGTGGTGGCAGTACGACCTGCCCACGGCTGCGTCGCGCACCGACAGCCCGCCGCCGATGTACTTCGGCGGCGTGTCAGACGAGGCGCGCGCCGTAGCAGCCCAGCACGCCGACTGCTACCTGATGTGGGTGGAGACCGTTGACGCGATCGCCGAGCTGATCGCCGACATGCGCCTCCGCGCGGCCGGCCACGGGCGCACGCTGCGCTTCGGGCTGCGTACCCACGTGATCGTGCGCGAGACAGAGGCGCAGGCGCGTCGGGCGGCGGCCGACCTCGTCAGCGAGCTCGACCCCGAGGTGGGCCGCCGGCTGAAGCAGTCCTCGCACGACCATGCGTCGGTCGGCGTGCAGCGCCAGGACGCGCTGCGGGCCGCCGCTGACGACGACGGGTTCGCTGCGCCGCACCTGTGGACGGGCATCGGCGTGGCGCGCAGCGGCGTGGGCGCCGCCGTGCTGGGCGATCCCGAGCAGGTGGCTGGCACCCTGCGCCAGTACGCCGAGGCGGGCGTCGACTGCTTCATCCTGTCGGGCTATCCGCTCGACGAGGAGGCGCACCGGGTGGCCGAGTGGGTGCTGCCGCTCATCCGCTGATGGCGGTGCCCGTCCGGCGATCCTGCGAGTTCAGCGCTGCTCGTCGACCACCGCGTTGCGCAGCATGCCGATGCCGCTGATCTCCACCTCGACCACGTCGCCGGGTGCGAGGAACACGGGTGGCGTGCGCGCGTAGCCGACGCCGCCCGGGGTGCCGGTGACGATCAGGTCGCCCGGCTCGAGGGCGGTGAACTGCGAGCAGTAGGCGATGAGCGCCGGCACGTCGTGGATGAGGTGGCTCGTGGGCGCGCTCTGCATCTCGGTGCCGTTCACCAGCGTGCGCAGGTGCAGCGCCGAGGGATCGGGAATCTCGTCGGCAGTCACCACCCACGGCCCGCACGACCCGCTGCGGTCGAAGGTCTTGCCCGGCGTGAACTGCGACGTGTGCCGCTGGTAGTCGCGGATGGTGCCGTCGTTGAAGCACGTGTAGCCGGCAACGTGCGAGAGCGCGTCGGCGGCATCGACGTAGCGGGCTGTCCGCCCGATCACGACGGCCATCTCTCCCTCCCAGTCGAAGCGGTCGCTCACGTGCGGGCGCACGATCGGCTCGTCGTGGCCGACCATCGACGACGGGAAGCGCACGAACACGGTGGGGTAGGGGCTGTCGGATGGCCGGTCGCTCTCGGCCCGGTGCGCCGCGTAGTTGACGCCGATGCACAGGATGCGGCGCGGCTGCGGCACGGGCGGCGCGAACACCGCGCCCGCAAGGGGCCGACGGACACCGTCGGCTGCTGCGCACGCCACCGCACCACGGGCATCGAGCGCGAGCGCCTCAGCTGGCGACGCGAAGCCTGCCGACACGTCGACCAGCTCGTCGCCCTCCACCCGGCCGAATGCCAGGCCGCCCTCATGTCGGATCGTCGCGAATCTCATCGTCGTTGCATCTCCTCGTGCATCTGCCGGTCGCGTTCGCTCACACCAGCTCGGCGATGACATCGGCGAGCTGTCCGAGGGTGCGCACCTCGAAGACGTTCGTGCACGACCGACGGTAGTCGTCGATGATCGAGTCGTCCTCGCCCCACATCTCGACGGGCTCGGGATTCAGCCAGTACACGCGCCGGGCACGGGCGGCGATGCGCTCGAACGCGTCGCTGCCGGCATCCCGGTAGTTGCTGCGGGCATCACCCGTGATGATGAGGGTCGTGCCCGACCCGATGGCATCGTCGAGGTGCAGGCGGTGGAAGCGGTCGAAGACGGCGCCGTAGTCGCTGTGGCCGTCGAGGCCCACCACGCCCCGCCGCTCGACGAGGCGGTTCACCGGGATCTCGTAGCGGGCCGTGGCGAACACGTCGCTCACCTCGGCCACCCCGTCGACGAAGGCGAAGCTGCGCACGTTGCGCAGTTCGTCGTGCAGGGCGTTGACGATGGTGAAGGTGAACTGGGCGAATTCGGCCACCGAGCCGCTCACGTCGCACAGCACCACCACCTCGGGCTTGTGCGGGTGCTTGCGGCGCATCACCACGTCGAGGGGCACGCCACCCGACTGCAGCGACCGGCGCACCGTGCGGCGCACGTCGAGCCGCCCGCTCGACCGTCGTCGCCGCTTGCGGCCGATCCTCGAGGCCAGCCGGCGCAGCAGGGGCTGGAGCGCCAGGCGCACCTGCTCGTAGTCGGCCCTCGACAGTGCCAGCAGGTCGAGGTCCTCGGGTGCCGTGCGCTCGGGCAGCTCGATGCCGGCGTCGTCGACCTTCTCGCGCAGGCGTCCGGCGATCTCGCTGGCGAGCATGCGACGGAAGTCGTCGAGGCCGGCGACCACCTCGTTGCGGCGGAGCATCAGCTCGAGATCGTCGACCGAACCCTCGCTGCGCAGCTGGCGCATCGCCGCCGAGAGCATCCGCGAGAGGTCGATGGCCCGCAGCACGCGGTGCATGAAGTAGCGCTCGGTGCCCTCGGCGCCGTCGATGCCCGAGTAGGCGTCCACGGCCTGCGCGGCGAGCGCCTGCAGTGCCGCCGTGTCGTGCGACAGCAGCGCCCGCAGCACCTCGGGATCCAGCTGCCCGGGCGTCGGCATCGACATCGCCGACGGCGACCCGGGTCCGGCGATGCCGACACCTGCCGCGACGCCGTCGACACCGCCTCCATCGGAGGATGGCAGCGCGGCGCCGCGCCCGACATCGTGGAACACGCGGTCGAACAGGGCATCGAACCGGCGGGACCGGTCGGCCCCCTTCACCATCGTGCCGCGCAGCATCTCGCGCACCAGGCGGCGGTCGGCGAGATCGACGTGGCACAGCGCCGTCGACGCGTCGATCAGCTCGCTCGCCGACACGTCGAAGCCCTCGTCGCGCAGCCGCTCGGCCAGCGTGACGAGCGCAGAGAGCACGTCAGCGCTTCCCGAGCTGGGCGTCGATCGAGCGCGCCGTCGCCAGCAGGGCGGGGAGGATGTCGCCTCGCAACTGTCGAAGCGTCACGCGGCTGGCGTGGGTGCCAACGTTGATAGAGGCGATCACCCGGCCGCGTCGGTCGTGCAGCGGCGCGGCCACTGAGCGGATGCCCTCCTCGAGTTCCTGGTCGAGGAGGCACCAGCCCTGCTGGCGCACGGCGGCGACCTCGTCGATAAGCGCCTGCACGTCGGTGACGGCGCGCTCGGTGCTCGGCGCGGCCGACGCGGCGAATGCGGCGCGCACGTCGTCGTCGACGCGGTCGGCCAGCATCACCCGCCCCATTGAGGTCCACGCAGCCGGCAGCCGCGAGCCGATCGACAGCGAGATGGCCATGATGCGCTGGGTGGGCACGCGGGCGACGTACACGATCTCCGAGCCATCGAGCACGCTGGCCGAGACGCTCTCGTGCACCTGCTCGCTGAGCGACTCCATGAATGGCTGGGCGATATCGGGCAACTGCAGCGACGACACGTATGCATGGCCGAGGTCGAGCACCCTGGGCGTGAGCTCGAACCACTTGCCGTCGGACTCGGCATAGCCGAGGGCGACCAGCGTGTGCAGCAGGCGGCGCGCGGTGGCCCGGGTGAGGTGCGTGGCCTTGGCGACGTCGGCCACGGTCATCAGCGGGTGCTCGGCATCGAAGGCGCGCAGCACGGCGAGGCCCCGCTCGAGCGACTGCACGAAGTCTCCGCCCTCGCGGTCGCCGGCGTATGGGCCGGTGCGGGCCACCGGGCGGGTGCTGCGTGCGGGATGATCGATGGTCATGGCGGGCTCTTGACGGACATGTCGGCTGCCGACATGATTGTTCAAATACCGCACGAGTGTACGCATAGCGAACACATCGGTCAACGACGAGCAGGAGGTACCAATGCCCACGTACGTCACCAAGTTCGGCTCGCTCGAGTCGTACCAGAAGGGCGGCATCGAGGTCATCGACGACGACCCCAAGCACTACGCCTTCTCGAACATGTTCGAGGTCGCCTCGATGTCAAAGCCGTGGGAGAAGGTCGCCGTCGGCAAGAACATGGAGTACGTCCTCGAGGTGATCCGCGCCGAAGGCACCAGCGAGTGGCGCACCGGCGCCCACGACGAGTTCCCGCTCGTGATGGACGGCGAGGTGCGCGTCGACCTCGTCAAACTCGACACGCCGCTCGTTCCCGCCGACAAGGGCGGCTCGGTGCGCATCGAGGGCGAGCCGGCCGGCACGCCGATGGGCCACCTCGTCCTGCGCCGCGGCCACCAGGCCCTGCTGCCGGCCAGCGCCGCCTACCGCTTCACCGCTGCGCGGCCGAGCGTCATCCTGCTGCAGACCATCCTCGGCGACGACACCATCGAGCGCTGGGCCGACATCTGCCTCAGCTGAGCGCCTGCGCGCCACACGGCACCGCCGCACCGACAACACCTCCGATTCACCATCGACCACCACACCGACACGACTGACCGCACACGAGGACCCACCACCATGACCACCATCGACTCCAGCGTCCAGCACAGCGAGCCCAACGAGCAGGGGTACCGCGAGTTCACCCTCGGCGGCTTCCACTTCCGCCGCGACGAGTTCTTCGTCCGCATCACCTGGCCCACCGGGATGCACGTGCTCAGCGTCGACATCTTCCTGCGCGCACTCCAGCGCGATGTCGCCTGGGACTTCTTCTACGGCACGGTGAACTTCGACCACGTCTTCGGCACCGTCAACCACTACGGCACCGTCGACATGTTCGCCGGCCGGTTCAACGAGTCGTACCGCAAGAACGAGCTCGACCACACCGAGAACTTCGACACGCCCGTCATCCGCGACACGTTCAAGGCGATGCTCGATGACTGGACCAACGCCACGTTCGATCCCTTTGCCAGCCCCGCCGAGACCGACAAGCCGTTCGGCGTCAAGGACGGCAGCAACACCGAGGCCATCACCCGCCGGCGCGTGGCGGCCGCCCGCATGGTGGGCGTGCCCGGCGACGAGCAGATCCGCACCGACGACACGCACCCCGTCAACCGCATGTTCGCCGATGTCGACCAGAGCGAGCCCGAGGTGCGCCCCGAGCCCGGCTTCGAGGGCGAGGTGGCAGCGTTCAACCTGTTCGCCTACCTCAGCCGCAGCGACGTCACGTGGAACCCCAGCGTCGTCAGCGTCTGCAAGGACAGTCTCTACTGCCCGACGACCGAGGAGTACATCCTCCCGGTGGTGCACGGCAACGACCGCGTCGAGTGGTTCGTGCAGCTGAGCGACGAGATCGTCTGGGACGTGCAGCACCGCGACACCGGCGCCGCCCGGGCAAAGGTCACGATGCGTGCCGGCGACGTGTCGGCCATGCCGGGCGACATCCGCCACCAGGGCTACAGCGCCAAGCGATCGATGCTGCTCGTGTGGGAGAACGGATCGCCCGAGCTGCCCGAGCTCATCCGCACCGGCAAGGCGAGCGTCTACCCGGTCGACTTCTGACCGGCCCGCCATGACCTACCGCAACCAGCTGTTCATCGACGGCGAGTTCGTCGACGCGATCGACGGCGCCACCGTCGAGGTGCTCAACCCGCACGACTGCTCCACCATCACCCACATCGCCGAAGGCCGGCAGGCCGACATCGACCGCGCCGTCGAGGCCGCATCGCGCGCCTTCCCCGCATGGAAGAAGATGATGGCCGCCGAGCGCGGCAAGCTGCTGCTGCGGCTCGCCGACGCGCTCGAGGCCCACGCCGAGGAGTTCGCCCAGCTCGAGTCGCTCGACACCGGACATCCCATCAAGGACGCCCGGGTGCTCGACGTGCCGCGAACCGCAGCGTGCTTCCGCTACTTCTGCGGCATCGCCGACAAGGTGCAGGGCGACATCATCCCCGTCGATCCCGGGTTCCTCAACTACGTCCAGCGCGAGCCGCTCGGCGTCGTGGGCGCCATCGTGCCCTGGAACTTCCCGCTCATGTTCTGTGCGTGGAAGATGGGCCCAGCGCTCGCCGCCGGCAACACCGTGGTCCTGAAGCCCAGCGAGCTCACGCCGCTGTCGTCGCTGCGGCTCGCCGAGCTGATGCACGAGGTGGGCTTCCCGCGCGGCGTCGTCAACATGGTGCCGGGCTTCGGTCACACGGCAGGCGAGCGGCTGGCAATGCACCCCGACGTGCGCAAGATTGCATTCACCGGCAGCACCGCCGTGGGCAAGCGCATCGTCGAGTACTCGGCCAGCAACCTGAAGCGAGTGCAGCTCGAGCTGGGCGGCAAGGGTGCCAACATCGTCTTCGACGACGCCAACCTCACCGCCGCCGTCAACGGCTCGGCATTCGCCATCTTCCACAACCAGGGGCAGGCGTGCATCGCCGGCAGCCGGCTGATCCTCCACGAGCGCATCGCCGACGAGTTCCTCAACCGCTTCCTCACCCTCGCCCGGTCGATCCGGCTCGGCAACCCGCTCGACCCCGCCACCGAGATGGGGCCGCTCACCTCGCCGATGCACCGCGACCGCGTGCTCAGCTACGTGAAGGTGGCGCTCGACGAGGGCGCCGAGGTGCTGGCGGGCGGCAAGGCCCCCGACGATCCCGCGCTCCGCCATGGCTGCTACATCGAGCCCACCGTGGTGCGTGCCCAGCCCACCGACCGCGTCTGCCAGGAAGAGGTGTTCGGGCCCTTCGTCACGGTCACCACCTTCGCCAACGACGACGAGGCGCTTGCCATCGCCAACGGCACCGACTACGGCCTCGGCGGAGGACTGTGGACCACCAGCCTGCAGCGCGCCCACCGCGTGGCAGCCGAGATGCGCAGCGGCATGGTGTGGGTGAACAGCTACAAGCGCGCCAACCCCGGCTCGCCGTTCGGCGGCACCGGGCTGTCGGGCTACGGCCGCGAGATGGGCTTCGAGGCGATGCACGAATACACCGAGGCCAAGAGCATCTGGATCAACGTCGACGCGCAGTTGCCGCCCTGGTATCCGCGGTGAGCGTCATCTGCTCGCTCGCCGAGGCGGTGGCCGAGCACGTACGCGACGGTGACACGGTGTCGATGGAGGGGTTCACCCACCTCATCCCGCACGCCGCCGGCCACGAGATCATCCGCCAGGGGCGACGCGACCTGCACCTCGTGCGGATGACGCCCGACATGGTGTACGACCAGCTCATCGGCGTCGGCGCAGCACGCGCGCTCACGTTCTCGTGGGGCGGCAATCCCGGCGTCGGCTCGCTGCAGCGCTTCCGCGACGCCATCGAGAACGGCTGGCCGCACCGACTGCAGATCGAGGAGCACAGCCATGCCGGCATGGCCGCCAGGTATGCGGCCGGCGCAGCGGGCCTGCCCTTCGCGACGCTGCGCGGCTACGTGGGCACCGACCTGCCCGAGCACACCGCCACCATCAAGCCCATCCAGTGCCCGTTCACCGGTGACTGGCTCACGGCGGTGCCGGCGATCAATCCCGATGTCACGGTCATCCACGCCCAGCGCGCCGACCGCCAGGGCAACGTGCAGGTGTGGGGCCTTGTCGGCGTGCAGAAGGAAGCAGTCCTCGCGGCGAAGCGCTCGATCGTCACCGTCGAGGAGATCGTCGACGAGCTCGAGCCGACGCCAAACGCCGTCGTGCTACCCGAGTGGACGGTCAGCGCGGTGTGCTGCGTGCCCGACGGCGCGCACCCCAGCTTCGCGATGGGCTACTCGGTCCGCGACAACGCCTTCTACCGGGCATGGGACGAGGTGGCCAAGGGCCGCGACCGGTTCACGGCATGGATCGACCAGCACGTGCGCGGCACCGCCGACCACGCCGAGTTCCTGCGGTCGGCCGGCGTTGCGCGGGAGGCCGTGCATGCCTGACATCGCGACGGCGTCGACGCAGTCGGTCGAGGAAATGCCGGCCTACAGCGCCGACGAGCTGATGATCGTCAATGCCGCGCGCCGCCTCGGCGAGCTCGCTGCGGCTGGCCGGCGGGTGTGCTTCGTCGGCATCGGCCTTCCCAGCACCGCCGCCAATCTCGCCCGCCGTCTCTACGAGCCGTCCCCGGTGCTCGTCTACGAGTCGGGCTGCATCGGCTCGAAGCCCACCCGGCTGCCGCTGTCGATCGGCGACGGCGAGCTGGGCGACACGGCGGATGCGGTCGTGAGCGTGCCGGAGATCTTCTCGTACTGGCTGCAGGCCGGCCGGATCGACGTGGGCTTCCTCGGCGGTGCCCAGCTCGACAAGTTCGGCAACATCAACTCGACGGTCATTGGCGACTACGACTCGCCGCGCACGCGCCTTCCCGGTGCCGGCGGAGCGCCCGAGATCGCCGCGTCGGCGGGCGCGGTGATGGTGATCATGCGCCAGGGAGCGCGGGCGTTCGTGGAGCGCTGCGACTTCCGCTCGTCGATCGGCTTCGGCGACGGGCCCGGCCACCGCGAGCGGCTCGGCCTGCGCGGCGGCGGGCCGCAGTGGGTGGTCACCGACCTCGGCATCCTCACGCCCGATCCCATCACCTGCGAGCTGGTGATGAGCGCCCTGCACCCAGGCGTCACCCGTGAGCAGTGCACGGCCGCCACCGGCTGGAGCCTGCGCTTCGCCGACGAACTCTCGGTCACCGACGCCCCGTGCGATCTCGAGCTCGCCGAGCTGCGGGCCCTGAAGTCGGCATGAGGTCGTTCACCTACGTGCAGCACCCGGCACGGGTGGTCTTTGGCGCCGGCTCGCGCGCCCAGATCGGGCGCGAGGTCGATGCGCTGCGCGGCGACCGCGTGATGCTGATCGCCGAGCGTGGCACCGACGAGATCGCCGGGCTGCTCTGCGCCAGGGTGGTGCTGCAGTGGAGCGAGATCGTGCAGCACGTGCCGGTCGACCTCGCCGACCGAGCCCGCGAGGCTGCCGCCGACGCGGCGATCGACGTCATCGTCTGCGTGGGCGGCGGATCCGCCACCGGCCTCGCCAAGGCGATCGCGCTCACGTCGCGCCGGCCGATCCTCGCCGTGCCCACCACGTATGCCGGCAGCGAGCAGACCACCATTTACGGCCTCACCGGCGATCGCCACAAGCAGACGGGCAAGAGCCTCGACGTGCTGCCGCGAACGGTGGTGTACGACCCCGAGCTCACGGTGGGCATCCCGGCCAACGTCACCGGGCCAAGCGCGTTCAACGCGCTGGCGCACAGTGTCGAGGCGTTCTACGCCCCGGGCTGCAACCCGGTGATCTCGGCACTGGCGAAGGAGGCCATCGCCGCCATCCGCGACAGCCTGCCGCGGGTGATGTCGGCGCCCGCCGACGTCAATGCGCGCGGCACCCTGCTGTACGGGGCGTACCTGTCGGGGGTGGCGCTCGGTGCCACGTCGGCGGCGTTCCACCACAAGATCTGCCACGTCCTCGGGGGCACCTTCGACCTCGTGCACGCCGACGCGCACTCGGTGGTGCTGCCGCACGCGCTGGCATTCAACGCCCCGGCGATTCCCGCCGAGATGACGTCGCTCGGCGAGGTGCTCGGCGCCGAGCCTGCCGGGGCGCTGTGGGATCTCGCGGCCGCGTCGGGCGTGCCCACATCGCTGTCATCGCTCGGACTCGCCGAGTCGGACCTCGCCGAAGCCGCCGAGCGTGCAACGGCCGAGGTCGCCAAGATCGCCGCACCCGGCAACCCGCGCCCGTGCACCGAGCAGCAGATGCTCGCACTGCTGCAGCGCGCCTTTGCCGGTGCCCGACCATCTGCAGGAGACGCGCCATGAGCGACTCGTTCATTGTCGACGCCGTGCGCACGCCGATCGGCCGCCTCGGGGGCGCGCTCGCCGGCGTGCGTCCCGACGACCTCGCCGCAACGGCGCTGCGGGCACTCGTACAGCGCAGCGCCGACAGCGGCGGCCTCGGCGACGCCATCGACGAGGTGTACTTCGGCGACGCCAACGGAGCCGGCGAGGACAACCGCAACGTGGCCCGCATGGCGGTGCTGCTGGCCGGCCTGCCCGTGCGGATTCCCGGTGCCACCGTGAACCGCCTTTGCGGCAGCGGCATGGAGGCCGTGTTCGCCGCCAGCCGCGCTGCGGCAGCCGGGGATGCCGACGTGGTGATCGCCGGCGGTGTCGAGTCGATGACCCGTGCGCCGTGGGTGATGCTGAAGCCGGCGAAGGGCTACCCGACGACGCACGAGCAGCTGTGGAACAGCGCGCTCGGCTGGCGGATGGTGAACCCGGCGATGCCGGAGGAGTGGACCATCTCGCTCGGCGAGGGTGCCGAGGTGCTCGCCGACCGCCACTCGATCACGCGCGACGAGCAGGATGAGTTCGCCGTGGGCTCGCACCACCGGGCCGCTGCGGCGTGGGCCGCCGGCGCGTTCGACGTCGAGCTTGCGACTGTCGCCGGTGTCGATCTTGCGGCAGACGAGTGCGTGCGTCCCGACTCGTCGATGACCACCCTGGCCAAGCTGAAGCCGGTGTTCCGCAAGGACGGCACGGTCACCGCCGGCAACGCATCGCCGATGAACGATGGCAGCGCCGCGCTGCTGATCGCCTCCGAGACGGGACTGCGCCGCCTGGGCGCGTCGCCGATGGCGCGCATCGTCAGCCGCGCCACCAGCGGTGTCGAGCCACACCTCTACGGCATCGGCCCGGTCGAGGCAGCGCAGCGGGCACTCGACCGCGCCGGCCTCACATGGGCCGACATCGACCATGTCGAACTGAACGAGGCATTCGCCGCGCAGAGCCTCGCCTGCCTGCGCCACTGGCCCGACCTCGATCCGGTGAAGGTGAATCCACTTGGCGGCGCCATCGCCATCGGCCATCCGCTCGGCTGCTCGGGCGCGCGCATCACCACCACGTTGGTGCACGCCCTGCGTCGCACCGGCTCGCGCTACGGCCTGGCGGCGATGTGCATCGGCGTCGGGCAGGGCATCGCCATCGTCGTCGAGAACGCGGCCTGACCACCGTCGCGCTGCGCGCCGAGTTGCGGACAGTTAGTCGTCGAGGCCGGCGGCGAAGTCGATCGGCAGGGTCGGTGTCTCGGGCAGGTCGGTGTCGCACGCAGCATGCGCGTGATCGTGGTCGACGCCCATGATGCGCAGCACGCTCTCGACCATGAACCGCTCGTCGGCGAGCGAGTGCGCGCCGTCGATGATGTCCTTCGCCCCGGCGGCCATCAGCCAGACGAGCTGGCTCAAGGCAAGGCCGTGGTCGCCGGCGATGATGTGGTAGTCGCCGTGGTCGACTGCAAGCTGGATATCTCGTAGGCCGAAGGGGCCGAAGCCGTGGCGCATTCGGTCGACGAGCAGGCCGAGGTGGTCGAACCACCAGTGGTACACGGGATTGGCCACGGTCTCTCGGAGCACGAAGCGCACCGAGTTGGCGACGATGCGAACCGGGTCGGTCTCGCCGAGCTCGGCGGTGACGAGGTCGTTGCGCATGCCCAGGTTGTGGATGAGACAGTCGAGGACGTCGCCGGCGAGGCCACGGTGATCACCGACACTGACGAGGTAACGCTGCGAGCCGGCGACTCGTGCCTCATCCCGGGCGGCGAGGCCCGCACGCTGGTGAACCGCAGCAACGCCGTCTGCACAATCATCGTCGTCATGCCCTATCCCGACGGACCGCGCCCGTAACTGCCCCGCCGAGGCCGGTGTCAGGCCGGCGTATCGGGCGACTCGGGGAAGAGGCGGACTCTCCCGAGTCGCTCGGTGCACACCTCGGCACTCCAGGGCAGCATCGTGCTGCCGAGGCGGGCGTCGCGGTACATGCGCTCGAGCGGCATCGTCTTCATCATCGACTGCCCGCCGCACACCTTGATGGCGAGCGACGCCACCTCGGCGGCGTGCTCCATCACGGTGATCGCTGCCGCCCAGCCCGTGGCAAGGTCGTCCTCGGTGGGGTCGAGGGCGGCATTGTCGATGGCGTGGTACAGCAGGGCCCGTGACTGCTCGTAGCGCAGGTTCATCTGCGCCCAGCCCACCTGCTTGATCGGGTGGTCGCGGCGCGAGCCGGCCACCTGGCCGGGTAGTTCGCCGCGCAGGTACATGCCGGCCGTGTCGATGACTCCCTTGGTGAGGCCGAGGTAGCTGGGAGCGAGCGAGAGGAACATCCACGGATAGCGCAGTGCTGCCTGGTTGTACGCACCGACCGGCATCCACTCGTTGCGGTGCGGCACGAACACGTCGTTCATCAGCAGCGTGCGCGACACGGTGCCGCGCATGCCGAGCGGATCCCAGTCGTCGACGATCTGCACGCCGTCGGCATTGGCCGGCACTCCGAGCAGGCGCACCTCGTCCTCGCCGGGCACGGCGCACGTGACGTTGTAGAAGGCTGCGGCGCCCGACAGCGAGGCGAAGATCTTCTTGCCGCTCACCATCCAGCCCCCGTCGACCGGCACTGCCCTGGTGGCGACACCGGCGGTCGCGCCGGGGGCAAGGCCCTCGCTGAACGGCTGGCTGTGGATCTCGCCGCACTCCACGACGCCGCGGTACATCTCGGCGCGGACGGCCTCGTGGCGAGTCCGCTGCTCGTCGGACATGTCGAGGGCGTCGGCCACCTGGCCGCACCACAGCATGGTGGCGTTGTGCATGTTGAAGGTGAGGGCGCTGGCACCGCAGTAGCGGCCGACCTCCTCGCTGACGCGGATGTAGTCGGCATACGACGCCCCGAGCCCGCCGTACCGAGTGGGCACGCACACGGCCAGCAGGCCGAGTCGGCGGAAGTCGGCGAAGTTCTCGTGCGGGAAACTGGCCTGCCGGTCGTACCGCACGGCGCGCTCGCGCATCTGCTCGGCGATCGAGCGCACCCGCTGCACCAGGTCGTCGCGGAATGCGGCACGACTGCGGGTGTGCGCGCCATCGTGGTCGGCCCCTGTGATGTCGTCCGACACGGTGGTCATTGCCGCTCCCTCACTCGCTGCCGTCCGCCTGTCGACAGCGAACGGGTCGATTGACATCGTACGCGACCCGTCCGTAGCCTGCCGAGAAGTGGCCGTCCCTGCAGCGATCCGCGAGCACTCGGCGGGCGGATTCGGCTGGCGCGAGTCGGGCACCGGCGGTGCCGGAAACGCCGATGACGGTGCAACGATGGTGCTGCTCCACGGATTGATGGGAAGTCGGCTCTCGTGGGAGCCGCAACTGGCGGCGCTGGGGGCGGCGTGCCGAGTCGTCGCGTGGGATGCGCCCGGCTACGGCATGTCGGTGCCGCTCGCGGGGCATGCCGACTTCGCGGCATTCGCCGACGCCGTCACCCGACTGCTCGACGTGCTCGACGTCGAGCGAGCGCACCTGGTGGGCCTGTCGTTCGGCGGCATGATCGCCCAGTACGTCGCCCGCCGCCACCCGTCGCGTCTCGCCACGCTCTCGCTGCTGTCGACCAGTCCGAAGTTCGGGCTCGACGGCACCTCGCCCGACGCCTGGCGCCGCAGTCGACTCGCTGCACTCGATGCCGGCGAACGCCCCATCGACCTTGCGCCGCGGGTGCTGGCGTCGATCGCCGGCCCCGGTATCGGCGAGGAGGCGCTCGCCGGGCAGGTGGCCGCCGCGGC
>JBJTRF010000260.1:0-3185 GCA_046076025.1 Ilumatobacteraceae bacterium | reverse complement strand
GTGCACGTGTGGCGCGATGGCAACGAGGCCGTGGCGGATCTCACGCTGCGGGCTGCCCACGAGGGTGCGCCGGGTCGCAGCCACGGCGGCATCGTCGCTGCGCTGTTCGACGACATCTACGGATTCGTGCTCACGTTCCTGCACCAGCCCGCATTCACCGGCGAGCTCACGGTGCGCTACGAGGCGGGCGTGCCCATCGGCGTGCCGCTGCAGTGCCGAGTGCGGCTTGTCGAGCGCCAGCGGCGCAAGCTGCGAATGGCAGGCGAGCTCTGCCATGGCTCGCAGGTCGTAGCACGCAGCTCGGCCATCTTCATCGCCATCGACGGCTCGGCCTTCGGCTACGGCGGGCGGCAATCGGGCGAGTAGACACCGCCTCGGGTGTGACCGGCGCTGTTGACGTACTGACGACGTCGACACTCAGTGGTGCAGTACGAGCCAGGTGTCGGGGTCGGTGAGGCGGGGCAGGTGCACGTCGACGCGGAGGCGTTCGCCCTCGGCGAACTCGCGGTCGAGGCGATAGAGGCGGTTGCCCCAGCTGGTGACGGGGCCGAGCGGCGACGTCGACAGCACGGTGTCGTCGTCGAACTGCGCCTCGAACCAGATGCATGTGCCGTCGACGATCATGTCGGCCGGCGCGGTTCGCTCGACCACGATGTCGGTCGGCAGTGCACCGGCGCCGGCGAACGTGTCGAGGTCGAATTCCATGACCGGTGCCGGCGTCCCGAACGTGGCTGCTACGGATCCGGGCCGCAGCCAGGTCTGCTCGTTGCGGCCGGTGTCGTAGCGGGCGGCGAGTCGCGACTCGCGCATCGGGTCGAGGTCGATCCCGTCGGGCAGGTCGATGTTCCAGAAGCGGCGGACGCGCATCGAGTCGTGCAGGGTGACCGGCTCGATGAAGAGGCGAAACCGCGACGGGAGGATGCGGCCATGCGGCCGGAGGAACCGGTCGCGCACGTCGAGCAGATTCTCCACCATGTTCTCGTTGAACAGCTCGTCGCCCATCTGCTCGTGGAGCACGACATCAACGGGCTCGGGCGGGGTGAACTCGCGGCTGTTGGCCTTCACGAACTCGATGTTGGTGAAGCAATTGTGATGTCCGATCTCGCGGGCGATGTCGACGAAGTCGGAGTGCTCGACGGCGTACACCTTCTTCGCGCCGGCGCGGCTGGCCATGAAGGCAAGCAGGCCGGTGCCGGTGCCGAGGTCCACCACCACGTCGCCCGGCCGCACGTTGTGATGGATGCCCTGGTGGTACGCCTGCACGCGGACGGCATCGCTGAGCATCTCCTCGTGCTCTGCCAATCCGGCGAAGTTGGTCTCGTTCATCAGGTCGTAGACGACGCTCATCAGACGGTCGCTCGACGCGATGCGGGCTGCGGCGAAGCCGATCGCCGACCGCAGCGCTCTGTTCGCTGCACGGCCCGCACGAGTACTCATCGGGGCAGGCTACGGGTGCGGCTGTGTCGGTGTGCCGACCTGCCGGTCAGATGCGGCGGGCTCGGCGGATGGCAAGCGGGGCGAGCACGAGGCTCAGGCCGCCCGCCCACAGCAGTGCCGAGATCACCGGCCCCGCAGTGGACCCACCGAGCATGCAGGCCCGCACCGCCTCGGCGGTGATGCTGACCGGCTGGCGCTCGGCCCACCAGCCGAGCCAGTCGGGCATCGACGTGGGCTCGACGAAGAGGCTGGACGCGAAGGTGAGGGGAGCGAGCAGCGGAAAGGCCGCCGCCTGCGCTGCCTCGCCGTTGGCGACCGTGAGGCCGACGATGACGAACAGCCACGCCAGGGCGGTGCCGAAGAACACCAGCACGACCATGCCGAGCAGCACCATCGCCACGTTGGTGCCCGTGTCGAAGCCGACGAGGAAGCCCACGAGCAGCATCACGGTGACGATGACGACGTTGCGGATGGTGTCGGCTAGCACGCGGCCGCCCATCGCTGCGCCGCGTGACATCGGCAGCGATCGAAGCCGCTCGAGCAGTCCCTTGCCCTTGTCCTCGGCGAGGCCGATGGCGGTGTTGATCGCGCCGAAGGTGACGGTCTGGACGAAGATGCCCGGCATCAGGAAGTCGACATAGTCGCGTCCGGGAATCTTGATCGCGCCGCCGAACACGTAGCGGAACATGAACACGAAGATCACCGGCTGTACGAGGCTGAACACCAGCACCGTGGGCACGCGCACCATGCCCGTGAGGTTGCGGCGCGTCATCGCCAGTGTGTCGCGCACGGCCCACCCGACGGTGCTGTGCGTCGCCGGCCTGATCGCGGCGCCGGGCTGGGTGGACGGGGCCGTCACGATCCGCTCCTCGTGAGGGCGAGGAAGACGTCGTCGAGGGTGGGGGCGTGCAGGTCGATGTTGCGGGCCTCGACGCCGGCATCGCCGAGCCTGTTCAGCACGTCGCGCACCCGCCCGGGCCCGCCGAGCAGGGGCACGTTGATGGAGCGTGGGTCGGCAACTGGCCGGGTGACCGACAGGTCGTCGAGCACGCCGACGGCGCGATCGGCCGTGGGTGCGTCGGCGAACGTGAGGTGGATCGTGGTCTCGCCGATGCGCCGCTTCAGTTCGTTCGGCGTGCCCTCGGCGACCACGTGCCCGTGGTCGATCACCACGATCCGGTCGGCGAGGCGGTCGGCCTCCTCGAGGTACTGCGTGGTGAGCAGCACCGTGGTGCCGTCGGCGACGAGTTGCTCGATCACGCTCCACAGGTCGAGCCGGCTGGCGGGATCGAGGCCGGTGGTCGGCTCGTCGAGCAGCACCACCGGCGGATGGGCGACGAGTGCGGCGGCGAGGTCGAGCCGTCGGCGCATGCCGCCGGAGTAGGTCTTGGCCATGCGGTCGGCGGCGTCGGTGAGCGCAAAGCCTGCCAGCAGCTCGTCGGCTCGCACCGCTGCATCGCGGCGCGACAGGTGGCTGAGCCGGCCGATGAGGCGGAGGTTCTCGCGGCCGGTGAGATGCTCGTCGACGGCGGCGTACTGGCCGGCGAGGCCGATCCGCCGCCGCACCTCGAGCGGCGACTCGACGACGTCGAACCCGGCCACCTCGGCCCTTCCCGCATCGGGCTGGAGCACGGTGTTGAGCACCCGCACGGCGGTGGTCTTGCCGGCGCCGTTGGGGCCGAGCAGGCCCAGCACGGTGCCAGTCGCCACCTCGAACGACGTCTTCCTCGCCCTCACGAGGAGCGGAT
>JBJTRF010000259.1:0-4957 GCA_046076025.1 Ilumatobacteraceae bacterium | reverse complement strand
GGTCTTCACCTTGTCGAGCAGTGCGGTCAGCGTCGCATCGTGGTCGTCGTCGGGCGCGATGGTGGTGCGTGCGAGCGCGGCCACATGGCGCGTGCGGTCGGTCTCGGGGATCCGCGCGAGGAACTGCAGCGCCGATTCGTTCTCGCCACGTGCGACGAGCAGTTCGGCCAGACCGACGATCGCGTCCTCGTTGCCGGGCTCGAGCTCGAGGGCTGCCCGGAACGCGCCCTCGGTGCCCTCGGCGAGAAGTGCCTGCACGGTGAGCTGGCCCTCGGAGGGCAGCAGCGAGTTGACGAACTCCTGCACGACGTGCTCGGGGTAGGCGCCCATGAAGCCGTCGACTATCTGGCCGTCGCGGACGGCATAGACGGCCGGGATGCTCTGCACCTGGAACGCCTGGGCGATGCCCGGGTTCTTGTCGGTGTCGACCTTGGCGAGCACGACCTTGCCGTTCGTGGCGGCGATCACCTGCTCGAGGATGGGCCCGAGCTGGCGGCACGGCCCGCACCATTCGGCCCACAGGTCGACGACGACGGGCACCGTCTTCGACCGCTCGATGACCTCCGCCTGGAACGTCGCATCGGTGACGTCGATTGCCGATCCCGCGAGTGCCATGCCCGCACCATACCGGCGGTACCGTGCGGGCATGCCTGCCGAGCAACCACCGGCGGCCGACGCCGCCGGACTCGGGCCGATCGAGCCGCCGCCCGGCATCAGGCCGCGCGAGGTGTCGGAGTGGCTCGTCGCCCACGTGTCCGGCGCCATCGCGCCCTTCACGTTCGAGGCAATCGCCGGCGGGCACTCGAACCTCACGTTCAGGGTCACCGGCAGCGATGGCGCCCGTTTCGTGCTGCGCCGGCCGCCGCTCGGCCGCCTGCTCCCCCGCGCCCACGACATGGCCCGCGAGCACCGCATCATCGCCGGCCTCCGCGGCAGCGCCGTGCCGGTGCCGCCGGCGCTCGGACTGTGCGACGACCCTGCGGTGAACGACGCGCCGTTCTACGTGATGGGCTTCGTCGACGGCCATGTGATCCGCGACCGCGCCGGCGCCGAGTCGACCCTGACCGCCGCAGAGCGCCGGCACGCCGCCGAGTCGCTGGTCGACACGCTGGCCGCCATCCATGCTGTCGACGTCGATGCAGCGGGCCTGTCGGATCTCGGCCGGCACGAGGGCTACATCGCCCGGCAGCTGGCCCGCTGGTACGCGCAGTGGAACGAGCAGCACACGGTCGACCTCCCGGCAGTGCACCGGGTGCACGACGCGCTCACGGCGCGCATCCCGACCCAGGGGCCCGCCACCATCGTGCACGGCGACTACCGGCTCGACAACACGATGCTCCGCGACGACGGCATCGTGGCAGCGGTGCTCGACTGGGAGATCTGCACGCTCGGCGACCCCCTCGCCGATGTCGGCCTGCTGATGGTGTACTGGACCGGGCCCGGCGACACGACGTCGGCATGGGTCGGCAGCGCCACCACTGCGCCCGGCTTCCCCGACCGCGCTGCGCTCGCCGAGCGGTACGCGGCGGTCAGCGGGCGCGACCTGGCGGCGCTGCCGTTCTACGTGTCGTTCGCCTACTGGAAGCTGGCGTGCATCCTCGAGGGCGTGTACTCGCGATACCTCGCCGGGGCGATGGGCCAGCGCGACCGCAGCGAGCTCGAGCCATTCCGCCAGCAGGTCGAGGCAGCTGCTGCCACGGCCGAGTCGATGCTGGCGCAGATCCCGCTCACCTGACGACGGGCACGACTCGCCATCACCGCGCCGCCAGCGGCGACACTGGAGACCGACATGGAATCGCAGCCCTATGAAGTGCACGGCGAGCTGCCGGCACTCGACCGCCCGGTGCTGGTGGTCGCCCTGCAGGGCTGGATCGACGCGGGCGGCGCGGCTGCCGCCGCGCTCGCAGCCGTTTCCGCAGCGTGCGACGCGCAGCCGCTGCTGACATTCGACGGCGACACGTTCATCGACTACCGGGCTCGCCGACCGATCATGGAACTGCGCGAGGGCGTGAGCACCCGCCTGGCGTGGGGCGATCTCGAACTGCGCCGCGGGCGCATCGGCGACAGCGACGTGCTGCTGCTGTCAGGTCCCGAGCCCGACATGCGGTGGCGCCAGTTCGCGCAGATCGTCACGTCGGTCGCCGTGCGGCTCGGCACCCGACAGCTGGTGGGCCTCGGCGCCTATCCGTTCGCCGCTCCGCACACCCGCCCTCCGAGGCTGTCGGTCACGTCGCCGTCGGCCGACATCGTGGCGTCGGTGCCCTACCTGCGCAGCTCGCTCGACGCGCCTGCCGGGGCCGCAGCGCTGCTCGAGCACTCGTTCGCCGAGGCCGGCATCCCCGCCCTTGGACTGTGGGCACAGGTGCCGCACTACGCGAGCGCTATGGCGTACCCGGCGTCGTCGATCGCCCTGCTGCACGGGCTCCGCGACATCACCGGCATCGCCGTCGACACGGCGCAACTCGACGGCGAGGCCCGCGACCAGGCCACCAGGATCGAGATGCTCGTTGCGGGCAACGACGACCATCGCTCGATGATCCGCCAGCTCGAGGCTGCCTACGACGCCGCGCTGACCGGCGGCCTGCAGGGCTCGGATGGCGGCCCGCTGCCGAGCGGCGACGACATCGCCGCCGAGTTCGAGCGCTTCCTGCGCGAACGCGGCACCTGACCGGCCGCCCCGCCACCGCTTCCCCGCAGCCGACCTTGCTGACGCGGCCTGACGGCACGCTGCACGGCTAGCGTCGGGCTCATGAAGGTCGACGGAGGAATCGGCGGCAGCCTGCACCGCGCCGCATCGCAGGCACAGGAGCTCGAGGCAGCCGGCTACAGCGGCGCATGGACGGCCGAGACGAGCCACGACCCGTTCTTCCCGCTCCTGCTCGCAGCCGAGCACACCTCGTCGATCGAGCTCGGCACCTCGATCGCCGTGGCCTTCGCCCGCAATCCGATGACGCTCGCCAACATCGGGTGGGACCTCCAGTCGTTCTCGAGGGGCCGCTTCGTGCTGGGACTCGGCAGCCAGATCAAGCCGCACATCACGAAGCGCTTCAGCATGGAATGGAGCCATCCTGCGCCGCGCATGCGCGAGCTGATTCTCGCCATCCGCGCGATCTGGGACACATGGCTCAACGGCACGCCGCTCGCGTTCCGCGGCGAGTTCTACACGCACACGCTGATGACGCCGTTCTTCACGCCCGACCGCGGCGACCTCGACGGCTTCGGCGTGCCGAAGATCTTCCTCGCTGGTGTCGGCGAGCTGATGACCGAGGTTGCCGGCGAGGTGTGCGACGGCTTCATCTGCCACGGGTTCACCACCGAGCGCTATCTCCGCGAGGTGACGCTGCCGGCGCTGGCCCGCGGCCGGGCGAAGGCCGGCAAGACCATGGAGGGGTTCGAGATCGTCGGGCCAAGCTTCGTCGTCACCGGCACGACCGAGCAGCAGATGCGCGATGCCGCCAGTGGCACCCGACAGCAGATCGCGTTCTACGGCAGCACGCCCGCCTACCGCGGGGTGCTCGACCTGCACGGATGGGGCGACCTGCAGGACGACCTCAACACGCTCAGCAAGCGCGGCGAGTGGGCGGCCATGGGCGACCTCATCACCGACGAGATCCTCGACACCTTCGCCGTGGTCGGCGCCCCCGAGCAGGTGGCCCCCGAACTGCACCGCCGCTACGGCGACGTCATCCAGCGGATCAGCTTCTACGCGCCGTATACGAGCGACCCCGATCGCTGGGCGCAGGTGCTGGCCGACCTGCGCGCCGCCTGACCGGCGCGCACCCCGTGGATACGGTGCGGCCCATGCCCGCCGCGTCCCCAGGCCATCCCTCGCTGGGCCGCCTGGCGCTCGTCGGCGTCAACGATCCCGCTCCGACCGGATGGGAGGCGTCGCCGCGGGTGTCCCTCGACGCCGACCCGCATGCCGCCCTCGCCGCGCTGCGGCGCCTCCTGGCCGAGCGAACCGGTGCCGTGATCGAGATGCACCCGAGCCTCGCTGCGGCAATCGCCGAGCCGGGCCGCGAGCGTCGAATGCCCCACGAGGTCGGCATCGAGTTCGGCTTCGACGCCGACGACCTGGCACACCTGCTGCGCGGTGCCGCCGTCGACTGCCGACCGGGAGCCACCGGCTGGTGGCCGCTCCAGCAGGCCCTCGCGCTCGGCGCGCTGCCCAGCCCCGACGCCGGTGCCGACATCGTGCTGCCCGATGGCACACCCGCCTGGATCGACGGCGGCCCCACCCGGTACACCCCGCGCCTCGACGGCGTGGCCGTGCTGCACCGCACCTGCATCGAGCACGGATCGCTCGTCCCCTTCGACGGCAACGATGCCACCGGCATCGACCTCGCCGACGACCAGCGCGCCGCCGTCACCCATCACACCGGCGCGGCGCGCATCATCGCGCCGGCGGGATCGGGGAAGACGCGCGTGCTCACCGAACGCGCCCGGCACCTGCTGCAGCGCTGGCGGATTCCCGCATCGGCAGTGACGCTCGTTGCCTTCAACAAGCGCGCCGAGGAAGAGATGCGCGAGCGCACTCGCGACCTTCCCGGCATCCACGTGCGCACCCTCAATGCGCTGGCCCTTGCCATCGTCAACGGCAGGCCGCCATTCGCCGCGCAGCCGAACTCGCTCGCCACCATCGACGAACCCGAGGTACGGCGCATCATCGGCCAGCTCGTGCGGTTTCCCCGACGGCGCAACGCCGACCCGGTCGCCACGTGGATCGAGGCCCTGTCGGCAGCCCGGCTCGGCCTGCGGTCGTCCGACGACGTCGAGGCCCGCTACGACGGCGAGGTCGAGGGCTTTGCGGCGTTCATGCCGCGCTTTCGCGACGAGCTGCGCCGGCGACAGGCCCTCGACTACGGCGAGCAGGTCCACCGCGCCATCGAGATCCTCCTCGCCGAGCCAGCTGCGCGCGCCGCAGCCCAGCGCGCCTGCCGGCTGCTGCTGGTCGACG
>JBJTRF010000258.1:0-2083 GCA_046076025.1 Ilumatobacteraceae bacterium | reverse complement strand
GGTCGACCAGCCCGGCATCGAGCCAGGCCCGGGTGTCCTTGCACGCCTGCCGGATCACCCAGTCGCCGATCGGCACGATCGTGCCCGAGTCCTCGGCGAGGCGCAGGAAGTCGGCGGGCAGCATCGTGCCGTGCGCCGGATGGTCCCAGCGCAGCAGTGCCTCGGCACCTGCCACGCGGCCGCTGTGGGTGGAGATGATCGGCTGGTAGGCCAGTCGCAGCTGCCCGGTGGCGAGCGCCACCTCGAGGTCGCCGGCCAGCTGCTTGGCCCGGCGCAGCTCGCCGCGCATCTCGTCGGTGTACAGCTCGCTGCGCGACGGGCCCTGTCGCTTGGCGTGGTACATGGCGAGGTCGGCGTTGCGGAGCAGCTCGATGGCGGCGTCCTGGCCGCTGACCGACTCGTACTGCTGCGCTGCGCCGATGGCCACGCCGATGCTCACCGACAGGTCGACCTCGACGCCGCTCAGCATTACGCGCCCGCTGAGCGCCTGGCGGATTCGCTCGGCGAGATCGAGGGCCGACTGCTCGTCGATGGCGCCGACGCACAGCACGACGAACTCGTCGCCGCCGATGCGAGCAACGAGGTCGGCGGGCCGCGTGGCGTGGAGCACGCGGTTGGCCACCTGGATGAGCAGCTGGTCCCCCACCTCGTGGCCGACCGTGTCGTTGACATCCTTCAGCCGGTCGACGTCGAGGAACAGCATGGCGATGTTCTCGCGGCTGCCGCGGTGGTGGTCGACCGCCTCGGCCGCCGCGCGCAGCAGCATCAGCCGGTTCGGGAGATTGGTGAGGGCGTCGTGGTTGGCCTGTCGGGCGAGCTCGGACTGCAGGTGCCGCGTGGCGGTGACATCACGGGCCACGCCGCCCCAGTACTCGACCGCGCCATCGGGACCGCGGCTGACGAGCACGTCGACCTCGAGCGTGCGGGCGATGCCGTCGGGCGTGCGGAAGCCGACCTCGCCGGCCCACTGGGCGCTGCCGGCACCCGTCATCACCGCGCGCGGCACCTGGTCCTTCACCGACTGCAGCAGTGTCTGCGACAGCGGGGTGGTGCCGGTGGGCGCATCGGCGCCGTCGATGCCGAACAGCCGGCGTGCGGCCTCGTTGGCGAACATCGGGGTGCCGGTTCGGTCGAGTACGAAGATGCCGTCAGCGGTGGCGGCAGCGAGGGCCGTCAGCTGATCGAGCAGGTCGCGGCCGCCGATCTCGTCGGTGTGGTCGGAGATGCTGCCCGTGTAGGCGACGATGACGCCGTGCTCGTTGCGCGACGGCGCCGTGTCGAGGCGCACCCACGTGAGGCGGCCGTCGTCGCGCCACACCCGGTACTCGACCTTGAACGGCTGCCCGCTGGCGACGCCCTGCCGCCATGCGTGCTCGGCGGCGGCGCGGTCGGCCGGATGCGAGGTTGCCCACGGTGCCGAGCCCACGATCGACGTCGGCGTCGGCCCGCCGCTGAACGCATTCCCGTGCACGAGCGCGACGAAGGCAGCGTTGGCGGCGGTGACCCGTCCGGCCGTGTCGGCATGGAAGAGGCCGACGGGCAGCGAGGGAAGCGACTCGTCGATGGGTGGTCCTGACATCGGGTGTGCTGGTCGGTGGGGTATCGGCAGTCGCCGTCAGCGACTGAAGGTCCCCGTGACCTCGGCCGTGGCGATGACCGTCTGGCGGATGCGGGCGAGCATCCGGTCGCCGGGCTCGGCATCGACGAGGCCCGACTCCTCGCCAAGATAATGGACGGTCAGCAGATACGAGTGCTCTTCTCCGGCGGGCGGGCACGGCCCCGTGTAGCCGACATCGCCCACCGAGTTGAGCGCGGCGACCGCCCCGAGCGGCAGCGAGTCCTCGTCGATGCCCGTGGCGTCGGGCGAGATGCCGGCGACCACCCAGTGCACGAACGACGGCATGTCGAGGTCGGTGAGCGACAGGGCGATCTCGGCCGTGCCCGCCGGGGCGGAATCCCAGGCGAGTGCCGGCGACACGTTGAGCCCGTCGCAGGTGTTGCGCGGGTCGATGGGTGCACCGCTGCGCCACGGCGCCACGACCTCGCCGACGCCGCCCGGCAGCGCCGGCAGCGTGGTGGGCAG
>JBJTRF010000257.1:0-2897 GCA_046076025.1 Ilumatobacteraceae bacterium | reverse complement strand
CGGGCTGGTGCAGGAACGTGAGCACGAAGCCATAGATGGCATCGAACAGCGCGGCGACGATGCCGCCGTGGCTGCGACCCGGCGCGCCTTCGTGAGCCGCGCGCAGCGTGAGGTCCGCCACGGCCTCGTTGCCGTCGCGCCACACGTGCACGTCGAGACCCCACGGGCTCGACCGGCCCGAGACGGGTCGCTCGTCGTAGCTCGTCATCGTCTCGCCGTCGGCCACCTCGGTTCCCCAGTCGCCCTCGCGGCGCACCTGCGCACGGTCGCGTCGCGCGCCCGTACCAGCCTCGGCCGTCAGCGCATTGAGGGTCGACGTGATGCGCTCGACGGTCGAGAGCGGCACGTGGTGCCCGACCAGCGCATGGCCGAGATCGCGGATGGCCCTGCCAGCGGCTGCTCTCGCATCGGCGAGACGGTCGGGGTGCTCGTCCTGGGCCACGTGAGCGAGCGGGTCGAGGTGTGCGTGCGGCTCGTCGCCCATGCGCCGCAACCTAACGATGCCGGCACCGTGGCGGCGAACCGGTGGCGGCGAACCGGTCACCGCCGCCAGCAACAGCCCTCCGAGCCTCGGCGACGCGCCGGATGACGCCTCGGCACGTGTCCCGTAGAGTCGCCGGATGCGCTACGTGAAGCTCGGCTCCACCGGCCTCGACGTGTCGAGGGTGTGCCTCGGCTGCATGAGCTACGGCGTCCCCGACCGCGGTACCCATGCCTGGACGCTGCCCGCGGACGAGAGCCGGCCGTTCATCCGGCAGGCGGTCGAGGCCGGCATCAACTTCTTCGACACGGCCAATATGTACTCGGACGGCACGGGTGAGGAGATTCTCGGCCGCGCCCTGCGCGACTTCGCCCGACGCGACGAGGTGGTGCTGGCCACCAAGGTGTTCTACCCGATGCGCAAGGGCCCCAATTCGGGCGGCCTGTCGCGCAAGGCGATCATGTACGAGATCGACGAGAGCCTGCGCCGGCTCAACACCGACTATGTCGACCTCTACCAGATCCACCGATGGGATCCCCTGACGCCGATCGAGGAGACGATGGAGGCCCTTCACTACGTGGTGAAGGCGGGCAAGGCGCGGCACATCGGCGCGTCGTCGATGTGGGCGTGGCAGTTCGCGACGGCCCAGCACGCCGCCGACCTTCACGGCTGGACGCGATTCGCGACGATGCAGAACCACTACAACCTCGTGTACCGAGAGGAGGAGCGCGAGATGCTGCCGCTCTGCCGCGATCAGGGCGTGGGCGTGATTCCCTGGAGCCCACTGGCACGCGGCCTCATTACCCGCGACCCCGACACCGCGTCGCCCCGGCGCGAACTCGATCTCTACTCGGCCACGCTCTACGGCACGGCCGATGCCGAGGTGATCCGGCGAGTGGGCGAGGTTGCTGGCCGGCTCGGCGTCACGCGCGCCCAGGTGGGGCTGGCGTGGGTGATGCGCCACCCCGCCGTGTCGGCACCGATCATCGGCGCCACCAAGCCGCACCATCTCGCCGACGCGATCGCCGCCGTCGACCTCGAGCTCAGCGATGACGACGCAGCGTTGCTCGAAGCTCCGTACACGCCGCAGCCCGTCTACGGCCACGAGTGACCGCGCGCTGACGCAGCAGCAGCGCTGGCGTCCGCACGGCTCTCGACAGCACGGCTCTCGACAGCACGGCCATCGATAGCACCACCCGCGTCGGCACCGTCGGCGCCGGCAACGTCAGGATCGGCACCGACTCGCCGAACGGCGACGGCAAAGACCACCAGGGCCGCCACGGCAGCCCACACAAGCGGCGTCAGCATCAGCCGCACCACGGTGAGCGCTGCCGGGCCGATCGACGCCTTGCGCTCCGCCAGGCCGACAATGTCGTCATCGCCGAGGAACCACGGGCCGACCGAGTTCCTGTTGTCGCCCTTTGTCACCCAGCCTGTCGACTCGCTGCCGCCGACGATCCGGTGGATCACGTGCGCATCGCCAGCTGCGCCCACCTCGGAGCCAATCGTGCCATCGTGAATCCGGAACACCACGAGGTCGCCCACCGCATAGTTCGCGTGCTCGCGGGCGAAGACCACGTCGTCCGACGTGAGCGTCGGCAGCATCGACGTGCCGCTGACGAACCCGATGGTCGACCTGCCGCCGAACGATGCCGGCCACGCATAGATCACCACTGCGATCACCAGCAGCAGCAGCGCCGTTGCCAGCTGTCAAATCACCGGGTGCTGGCGCCGCGTGGCAGCCGTGGCACGCCGCACCACAATTCTGCTCGGGCCGATGTCGGCAGATGAGTCCTCACGCATGCGCAGCCTCCGGTGGTCAGGTGGCGGTGGTCATGTCGACGTGAGGGCCCGGACGTCGTCGAGGATCTCGTTGCCCGATGACGACACCCACAGGCCGACACCGGTCAGGCCGCTGAAGGCCGTCATCAACGCCGGTGGCACCGGCGGCGACAGCAGCACCACGCCGTTCCGCCGGACGGTGACCACGTTGCCGACTGCCGTGGCCGAGAACACGAAGGTCGGCAGCACCGAGGCCACGGTGACGGCGCCCAGCAGGGTGGTCGAGTTGCCCACGACCGCCTCGAGTGTCACTGTGTTGGTGAGCGCCGCATTGGTGCCACCGATGTGCGCCACGAGGTAGTTCGATCCGATCGGATCCGACCACAGCCCGATGCCGAAATCGAAAGCGCTGGTGATGGTCGCCACCACCTCGACGACCACGTTCGCCACGCCCGCCGGGTAGAGCACCACCGATCCCTGTGCCATCGGCGGGTCGAGGTAGCCGTTGCGAACTGCCCACCTGCCACGCGCCTGCGTCCAGGTCGCCCCGGTCAGGTGCACGCTCTCGGGCACGCGCCCGTCGAGGCTGCTGGCAGTCGTGAAGCTGTCGGCGAGCAGCAGGTGCGGCGGACTC
>JBJTRF010000256.1:0-7655 GCA_046076025.1 Ilumatobacteraceae bacterium | reverse complement strand
CCGGCACCCGCCTCTACGTCGCCAACCAGGGATCGGGCACCGTCTCCGTCATCGACACCTCCGACAACACCATCGTCGACACCATCACCGTCGGCAGCTCCCCCGCAGGAATCGCCGTCAACCCCGCCGGCACCCGCCTCTACGTCGCCAACCAGGGATCGGGCACCGTCTCCGTCATCGACACCTCCGACAACACCATCGTCGACACCATCACGGTTGGGTCCGGCCCGTACGACGTCGCCATCGATCCCACCGGCGCCCACGCCTACGTGCCCAACTTCAACTCGGGCACCGTGTCCGTGCTCGACGTCATCTGCTCGGCAGGCTGAACAGCGGCGGCACTCGGCCATCGGCTTCGCCGTGACGACCAGCCCATCCGGCGTCTCCCTGCTCGTCGCCCGGGCGTAGGGTCTTCGCATGGACTTCGACACCACACCGCTGGATGAGATCGGGCGGCGGGTCGCCACGGCCCGCGACACCTTCCACCGCGGCACCACACAGCCACTCTCGTGGCGCATCACCACGCTCGAGCGGCTGCGCACCGCCATCACCGAGCGCGAGGACCGCCTGCTCGACGCGCTCGCCGACGACTTCGGCAAGCCGCGGGCCGAGGCATGGCTCACCGAGATCGGCTTCACGCTCAGCGATATCGAGCACACCCTCGCCAACCTGCCCGCGTGGGCAGCGCCCGAGAAGGTGCCCACGCCGCTGGCCTTCAAGCCCGGCAGCAGCGAGATCGCCCGCCAGCCGGTGGGCGTGGTGTGCGTCATCTCGCCGTGGAACTATCCGGTGCAGCTGGTGCTGGTGCCGATGGTGGCGGCCATCGCCGCCGGCAACGCAGTCATCGCCAAGCCCAGCGAGCTGGCACCGCGCACCTCGGCCGAGATCGCCGACCTGGTCGAGTCGCTGCGCGAACCCGCCGTCACCGTGGTGCAGGGAGGCGTGGCCGAGACCACCGAACTGCTGGCCCAGCGCTTCGACCACATCATCTACACCGGCAACAGCCGTGTCGCCCGCGTGGTAATGCGTGCCGCCGCCGAGCACCTCACGCCGGTGACGCTCGAGCTGGGCGGCAAGAGCCCCGCCATCGTCAGCCGCCACGCCGACATCGACGTCGCCGCGCGGCGCATTGCGTGGGGCAAGTTCGTCAATGCCGGGCAGACCTGCATCGCCCCCGACTACGTGCTGGTCGAGCGCACAGTGCACGACCAGCTGGTGGCCGGCATCGCTGCGTCGATCACCCAGTTCTATGGCGACGACCCGAAGGCGAGCGGCGACTATGCACGCATCGTCAACGACGCCCACTTCCACCGCATCGAGAAGCTCATCCACTCCGGCACCGTTGCCGTGGGTGGCGGCACCGATGCCGACACCCGCTACATCGCGCCCACCGTGCTCACCGGCATCACCCGCGACGATCCCGTGATGGGCGAGGAGATCTTCGGGCCGGTGCTGCCGGTGATCGCCGTCGACAGCCTCGACGAGGCAATCCGCTTCGTCAACGACGGTGCCGCACGCGGCGACAAGCCGCTCGCCCTCTACGCCTTCAGCCGTCGCGACGACGACAATGCGGCGGTGCTGGCCGGCACCTCCAGCGGCGGCGTCTGCGTGAACGGCACGCTCATGCACATCAGCAATCCGCACCTGCCCTTCGGCGGCGTCGGCGAGAGCGGCATGGGCGCCTACCACGGCCGGCACGGGTTCCTCGCGCTCAGCCACTCGCGCGCCGTGCACACGCGCAGCACGCTGGTTGACCCGCCGCTCACCTACCCGCCGTACACGCCGAAGAAGGAGCGCATCCTGCGCAGGGCACTCGGCCTCGCCGATCCGCGCGACCTGGCAGTGCGCGCCCGCTCGGCGCTGCGCCGCCGCTGACCGACCAGTCGCCGACACTCGCCGCCTGCGGCTACACGGCGAGCATTGCGGCCACGTGGCGGCGCAGGTCGTCGATGCCGTCACCCTTGGCGGCGCTCACCCAGAACACGTCGCCCGGATCGAGCCCGCACCCCTTCGCCAGGTCGCGCTTTCGGGTTGCGAGCTTCGACGGCTTCACCTTGTCGAGCTTGGTGGCCACCACGGCGTGCGGCACGCCGTTCTCGCGCAGCCACACCATCATCTGCGCGTCCAGCTTGGTGGGGCCGATCTCGCCGTCGACCAGCACGAACACCAGCTCGAGCTCCTCGCGGTCGAGCAGGTAGCCCTCGATCATCTTCTGCCAACCGGCCTTCTCTCGGCCCGGCACCGCCGCGTAGCCATAGCCGGGCAGATCGACGACCGTGCCGCCCGAGGGCAGGATGAACATGTTGAGCAGCTGGGTGCGGCCAGGCGTGTTGCTCACCCGCGCCAGCTGGCGCCGGTTGGCGAGGGCGTTGATGAGCGACGACTTGCCCACGTTGCTGCGGCCCACGAACGCGACCTCGCACGGCGACTCGGGCAGATCCGCATGACGGGTGGCGGACGTGACGAAGGCGAGCTGCAGTGGCGACGTGATGGGCTCACGGTAGCGGCGACGCACCAACAGGGTGCTGCCACGCCGGAACGAGCGCGTCGAAGCCGGGCGTGGTGAGCAGCCGGCCGTCGCGCGTGACCACGCAGCCCTCATAGCCGAGTGCGCCGACGCGCTGCGACAGCCACGCCAGACCCTCGTCCCCCATCGCGTACACGACGGTGGCGAACGCGTCGGCGTCGGCGATCGACGGCCCCGCCACGGTGGCACTGGCCAGCTCGGTACGGAACTCTCCCGAGCGGCCGTCCACCACGTGCGCGCCCCGCGCATAGCTGCCCGACGTCGCGATCGCGAACTCCGACGGCACGCCCCCGACAGCGCCCGTTGGCAGCTCGGCGACGAGCAGCACGGCATCGCGATGATCGGGATGCTGCAGCCCGACGCGCCATCGATTGCCTGCCGCGTCGAACCCGCCCACCGCGATGTCGCCGCCGGCATTGACGCACCACCCCGTGGCACCAGCGCGGCGCAGCATGCCGGCCGCTCGCCCGACCGCCCAGCCCTTCACGTAGCCGCTCGGGTCGAACCGGACACCCTCTGGGCCCGGCAGGGCCCACGCATCGAACACGCCATCAGACAGCGCCCACAGCGAGGCGCACCGCTCGATGACCTCGCGCAGGTCGTCGGCATCCGAGCAGGCGGCCAACTCATCGGGCGGCACCTCTCGCCTGCCGAGCCGCGACACCAGGCTGTCGGCGCGGTACACGCTGTAGGTGGCGTCCACGTGCTCGAGCCAGCACTGCACCTCGTCGGCCGCGGCGCGCTCGGCATCGGCATCAAGGCCGCCGACATCGATCGACACCACGGTGCCCATCACGTGCTGCACCGTGCGGCCCATGCTCAGCCCTCACCCGCTGCGCTCGCCGCCACCGCCGCATCGATAGCCGACTGCAGCGACAGCCGGTAGCTGCGCGATGTGATGGTGGCACCGGTGATCGACGAGATGCCAGACCCCTGCGCTGCCAGCACCGCATCCTCCAGCAGCGGAAGGGCGCGTTGGTTGATCGACACGCTCTTGCGGTCGCTGTCGGGATAGCGCAGGACGCCGACGTCGACGATTGCACCGCCCGCGTATGTGATCTCCACCTGCACCACGCCCCAGCGGTTGGTGAACGCGTCGCCCGTGTAGGTGCCGTCCTCGATAGCGATGCCCTCGACCTGCGTCGTGATCGGCGGCGCCGATGTCATGCTGCCCGGTGTCGGCGTCGAGCCCGTCGTCGCAGGCGGCATCGTGACAACGGTGTCGCTGGCTCCCCCGGCATCGGGATCGTCTGCACCGCCTGCGATCGACTGCTGGTCGTCGGCCCGGGCGAACAGCGCGGCGAGCCCGAGCGTGGCAGCGATGCTCAGCATGAGCGAGGCGAGCTTGCTGGCGAATGCCGGACGACGCCGCCGTGCGGCCGGCAATGCAACGCCCTCGACGTCGTCGGCGCTCCAGCGCGGCACGTTGGCCTGCCGGCGCAGCAGCGGGTCGATCGGCGGACGAGAGGGGGCCGGCGGCGGATACGCGCCGCCAGGGGGCGGAGAGTGCTCGGGCATCAGCACCGTTCCTTCACGCGGCCACCGACTGGCGACGCGAGCTGGCGCCGAGGCCCAGCACGCGGATGGTGAGCGTGAACACGGCGAAGGCCACCAGCGCCGAGAAGCCGAGGATGAACACCTGCGACGTGATGTCGGTGCCGGCCAGCGCGGTGTGGATGCCGGTCAGCACGACCGCCGGGACGGCCAGCAGGTGCACGGCGCGCCACAGGCGCCGCGGCAGGCGACGGCGGATGCGCGCCACCGACGGCAGCACGACCAGCGCCAACAGCCACGCAGCGACGACGCCGTAGCCGATCGACCACCCGACCCCGCCGCTCGGCACGACGAGATCGACGAGGCGAAGCGCCTGGGCCTCGTCGAGCCACGCCATCACCATGTGCACCGCCACGAACGACAGCGTCATGCCGCCCAGCCACTTGTGCAGCGACAGCCACCAGTTGGCGCGCAGGCGACTGCCCATCGTGCGGCTCGTGAAGAAGAAGCCCCACGCCAGCGAGGTCACCGACAGGGCGGCCGCCACGATGCCGGTCGACCTGGTGAGGAACCACCACCACGAACTCATGCCCATATCGTCGCCGACGATCGCGCCCGCACCACCGCCAGAGCGTGAGAGTTCGGTGTGAGCGTCGGCCGCCCAGCGACGGCATCGTCGCCGGAGCTCAGCCCACCAGTCGTCGGGCGGCGGCTTCGATGTCGGACTCGCTCACCAGCACCAGCCTGGCCGCATCGCCCAGCGGCACGAAGCTGTCGTGGCTGGCCACACGCGCCATGCGGCCGGTGAAGCCGGCATCGACCAGTCCGGCCACCACGCCCTCGCCCACGCCACCCGAGCGCCGCGTCTCGTCGACCACCAGCACGCGCCCAGCGGCCGACGCGGCGCTGACGATCTCGTCGATCGGCAGCGGTGCAATCCACCGCATGTCGAGCACCTGGGCGGCGATGCCCTCGGCGGCGAGCCTCCGGGCGGCGCGCAGGCTCATGAACACGCCGTTGCCGAACGTGACGATGGTGAGGTCGCCGCCATCGCCGTAGCGCCGAGTGCTGCCAATCGACAGATGCGCGTCGGGATCGGGCACGGCGAGCCACTCTCGATCGCCGGCCTCGTGGAGGTCGGCCGTGTGATAGCGGGCGATCGGCTCGACCAGCACGCCCACCGTGCCGTCGGCCTCCGCTGCCGCCACGAGGGTGCGCAGCATCCCCGCCGCATCGTCGGGCCGTGAGGGAATGCCCACGACGATGCCGGGGATGTCGCGCAGCACCGTCACCGAGTCGTCGTTGTGGAAGTGGCCGCCGAAGCCCTCCTGATAGCCGAGGCCGGCGATGCGCACCACCATGCCGTTGCGGTACTGGCCGTTCGAGAAGAACTGCAGCGTCGCCGCCTCGCCGCGCAGCTGGTCCTCGGCGTTATGGAGGTAGGCGAGGTACTGAATCTCGGGAATCGGCACGAATCCGCTGACGGCGGCGCCGAGCGCGAGGCCGAGGATGCTTGTCTCGTCGAGCAGCGTGTCGAATACGCGGCCGGCGCCCGCCGCAGCGAGCAGGCCCTTCGTCACGCCGTACACGCCGCCCTTGGCAGCGACGTCCTCGCCGAACACCAGCAGGTCGCGACGGGCGGACAGCAGGTCGACCAGTGTCGAATTCAGTGCCTGGGCCAGCGTCAGCGGCGCGCGCTCGCCGACCGGCGCGACGTTCGCCGCGCCGGCAGCCGCATCGCGGTGCACCACGTCGCGCACCGCATCGGGCCGGCGGGGCGCCAGCGGTGCCATCACCTCGTCGGCGCTGCGCAGCTGCCGCGAGTCGGCCACCCCGACGGCAATGCCCAGCACGTGGGCACGCAGCTCGTCGTGGCGGGCGAGCAGCTCGTCCACCGTGCGCACGCCGCCGGCAACCAGCTGCGTCGCCGTGGCGACGAGTGGGTCGCGGGCCGCATCGGCGCGCATCTCGGCCGCCGAGCGATAGGCGCTCTCCACGTCGGTGCCGGCGTGGCCGCCGAAGCGAACCGTGCGGAGGTGCAAGAAGGCGGGCAGCCGACGGGCGCGAACCCAATCGCCCAGTTCGCGTGCCACCTCGAGCGCCGCCAGCGGATCGGTGCCGTCGACGAACTCGTAGCGCAGGTGCGGCCGGCTGCCGTAGGCGGTGCGCACCCAGTCGGGTGGCGTGCGCACGCTGATGCCCAGGCCGTTGTCCTCGCACACCAGCAGGAGCGGCAGGGGCAGGTGCTGGTGCGCGCAGTGCACCGCCGTATTCACGGCACCGGCTGCCACCGAGTGGTTGGCCGATGCGTCGCCGAACGAGCACACGGCCATTGCATCGGGTGCCCACGGCGACGCGACGCCGAGTTTCTCGGCGCGCGCGATGGCGAACGCCACGCCCACAGCACGCGGCAGGTGCGAGGCAATGGTCGATGTCTGCGGCATCACGGCGATGTCGTGCCTGCCGAACACCTTGTGCCTGCCGCCAGCGATGGGTTCGTCGGCCGACGCCACGACACCGGACAGCACGTCGTTCACGCCGTGCAGTCCCGCCCGCGCCAGGTAGAAGGCACCGCTGCGGTAGTGCAGCAGCGCAGGGTCGGTGTCGCGCAGCCCCATCGCCACCGCGCCATTGTTCTCGTGGCCGGCGGAGCCGATCGTGTAGTAGCCGCGGCCCTTCGAGCGCAACCACCTCGCGGCCATGTCGCAGTGGCGGCTGGCCACCTGCACGTCGAAGAGGCGCAGCAGCATCGACTGCTGCTCGGTGGAAACCGTCACGCCGCGCGGCGCGTGCGTTCGGATTGCGACGATGCCATCGACCACCTGCTGCTCGAGTGGGGTCCGACCGACAGCGGCAGCGTCTGCAGCACTGAGCGGTTCGCGGGCGGGCGCTGGCATCGCCCAAGTGTGCCAGTCGCCGCGCGGTGCCGTCACACGTCGAGGCGATAGCGAACCACCGTGGGATCGTCGCTGCGCTGGATCACCGCCCGGTAGCGGTTGACGAGTCCCCGCATCCCGGTGTTCTCGCGCAGGATGTCGGCCACGATTCGGGTGACGCCGCGCTTGCGGGCCAGGGCGAGCAGCGTGTCCATCAGCCGCGACCCAACCCCCATCCCCTGGTAATCGTCGATCACCGTGACCGACAGCTCGGGCGGCCCGTTCGGCCCGCTGATCCACCGGGCCACGCCCACCGGCTTGCCCTCGGGATGCGTGTCGTCGCGCAGGGCTGCGTCGAACGCAATCACGGCGGCGTGCTGCTGGCCGTCCACCTCGCGCAGCCGTCGACGCAGCTCGGGCGTGAGTTCGCGCACGGCGGTGAAGAACCGCAGGTGCCGCGACTCGGGCCCGAGTTCGCGGAAGCCCTCGTCGAAGTAGCGGTCGAAATCGGCCGGCGTGCCCTCGCGGGTGACGATCGCAGGAATGTGGTCGATGCGGCAATCATGCCGCGCCTCGTGCGCCGGAACGGCTGTGCCGTGTGGCTCATCGACGACAGCGGATCTCGTCGAGCGAGCACGGCGCGGACGTCTCGACACGCCGGAAAATGCCGAACGGCCACCACCCGATGGGCAGTGGCCGCTGGTGGTCGAGACCGGCGTCGATCCGGTGACCCTACGCTTTTCAGGCGTATGCTCTGC